>CAZUGY010000287.1:0-1515 GCA_964620265.1 uncultured Alcaligenaceae bacterium | reverse complement strand
ATCTCATCGTACCTCTGTCTGCCATGCTCGCTTGGCGTTCGGGTACAACCTGCAAACACTAGCCATCACCCCTGGAACGCTTCAACTATGGTTCGGCATACGCGGGTGAGGCAGGCCAGACGTTGTGCCGGAGGACTGCTATGCCAGGATTGAAGAGAGCATTCGAAGATGCTGGGGCGCCACTGCACAACGTGCGCACGTACTGGAGTTCAATCGCGCCTGCAAACACCCACGTCGCATTGACGATCTGGGATCACGAATTTCAAAGGTTCTCGTCGCGTGAACCTCTTCTCGGCCCCCCGCGACCTGGCGCGTGGCGCTACTTTCGAAATACACCTGAATACATTTCGGAGTGGAACGCAAATCGGATTGCTCATGGCCGCGCGCCGATAGACTCCGTCGTTGGCTGGCGGGCGCTACAGGAGCACTTGGCCTTCGCCAACGCGCGAAATCTGCCTGTTCGAGCTGTAGTCATTCAATCGAAGGATGAGCCCGATGGTAGCGAAGTCGCGAAGTGCGAAAGCGCCGACTATAAAGCGAACTGGCGGATGGAACTTACGTACCTCGATCCCAGAAGCGGGGCCTACGAGCTGGCAATTTTCCCCGCGTAAGACGAAGCATTCAGCCGCCCGCTGAGTCCACCGTCCTAGTGTCGTGGGAATGGGGCGGGCAATCGGACAGCGACAGTTCCATGGCAGTCGACTCGCCATGCGCCACGACCAGAAGAAGCGGCATCTTCGGAGCCGCCGCTGCGGGGGCCAGTACCCTCCACGAGCGCCATGGGCGTGCGCGCGTTGGCTTGCCCGATCCCGCTAGACAAGTTGCTCGCGAGATTGCCGACGTGGCATGAGCGCCCACCGGGGTTGCGGCGACCCCTTACAATCCAGCCTGCGTCGTGCCAGGTAGGTCGTGAGCCGCAGCGCGCACGCGGCGCCGCGGCCCCATCCCATCGGGCGCAGACCCGGATCACCCACGCCCCGAACCCGCCCTTGTCCACCCGCCGCTACGAAGAATCCTCCATCCGCGTCCTCAAAGGTCTCGAGCCCGTGCGCGAGCGCCCGGGGATGTACACGCGGACCACCGATCCGACCCACATCATCGCGGAGGTGATCGACAACGCCGCCGACGAAGCCCTGGCCGGTGTGGCCAAGCGCATCGACGTGACGGTGCACGCCGATCACTCGATTTCCGTCGAGGACGACGGCCGCGGCATTCCCGTCGGCCCGCATCCAGTCGAGAAAATCCCCACCGTCGAGCTCGTGTACACGCGCCTGCATGCGGGCGGCAAGTTCGACAAGAAGGACGGCCAGGGCGCGTATGCCTTCTCCGGCGGCCTGCACGGCGTGGGCGTGTCGGTGACGAACGCGCTGTCGCGACGCCTCGAAGTCGAGGTCAAGCGCGACGGCAAGCTGCATCGCATCGTGTTCGCGGGCGGCGACGTCGACCAGAAGCTGAAAGTGATCGGCAACGTCGGCGCCAAGGTCACCGGCACGCGCGTGCGCGCCTACCCGGATC
>CAZUGY010000286.1:0-1524 GCA_964620265.1 uncultured Alcaligenaceae bacterium | reverse complement strand
TGCAGGATGTCGCGCACCGCGTGCGCCACGCCTTCGAGCGTGCTCCACAGGAAGTCGTCGGGCGCATGCGCGCGGTCGATGCGCTCGAAGGCGCCGCGCACCGTGCTCGACCACACCGGCGCGCGCTCGCCGGCGAGGTAGGGCAGGAAGAGCGGTGCGTCGGCGCGCAGCGCGGAACCCGTGCGCTCGATCGCGCGGGCGAGCGGGCCTTCGATGCGGAAGGTGTCGCGGCACCAGCGGGCGCAGTCCGCGCCGGCCTGCGTGGGGCCGCCCAGCTGGTGCGCGGTCTCGGTCCAGGCGAGGCGCAGCAGCCCGGGCGCGGAGGCTGGCCGCGCGGTCACGAGGCCGACGGCCTCCGAGGTGCCCGCGACGTCGTAGGCCTGGCCGGGCGTTACCGCGCCGGCACCCACGGCGGAGGCCCAGGTGTCGAGGGCGCCCGCGAAGACGGGGATGCCCGCCAGGCACGCGAGTGCCTGCGAGCGTACGGTGCCGACCTGCTCCCAAGGCGCGATGACGTTGGTCGTGGACCACGGCGGCGGCGCGCTCGCGCGGCGGTCCGCCTGCGGCGTGATCGCCTTGCCCCTCGCCGCCGGCGATTGGATGTCGCGCGAACGGGTCACGCTGTCCGCGGCGACCATACCCGTCAGCCGCAGGTTGAGGTAGTCCTTGGGCTCCACCACGGTCGTGACTCTCGCGAAGCGCGCCGGCTGATGGCGCTCGATCCACGCGAGCCGTGCCCACGCATCGAAGGCCGTGGCGCCGTCGAGGTCGCGGGCGACGGCCGCCGCACGCCGGTCGCGGAAGAGGATCGCGCGCCCGAGCGCGCGGCCGTCGCGATCGAGCAGCACCTGCGTGCGTGTGAGCGCGCACACGCAGATCGCTGCCACGCGGGGCGCGCCGCGCAGCACGCGCGCGCTGGCGCGCAGGAAGGCCTGCCACCACAGCTCCGGATCGAGCTCGGCCCACCCGGCCCGCGGCTCGTGCGCGGCGAGCGCCACGGCGGCAGCGGCGACGATCGTCCCGTCCGTGCGCACGAGGCCCGCGCGCAGGGAGCCGGCGCCCACGTCGACGGCGAGGATGTGCTCGTGTCGCATCGGCCGCATTATGACAACGGTGAAGGTTAAGCTTCGCGCCATGACGCGCAACGACATCATCGCCGCGATCGCCACGCCGCCCGGCCGCGGCGGGATCGGCATCGTGCGGGTGTCGGGGCGCGACGTGCGGGCCGTGATCGAAGGCATCGCGGGCACGCTACCCGCGCCGCGCGCCGCCACGCTCGCGCCGTTCCGCGACGGTGCCGGCGCGGTGCTCGACGAAGGCCTCGTGCTGCACTTTCCCGCGCCGCATTCGTATACCGGCGAGGACGTGGTGGAGTTCCAGGGCCACGGCGGTCCCGCGGTGCTGCGCCTGGTGCTTGCGCGTTGCGTGGAACTGGGCGCGCGCCTCGCGGCCCCGGGCGAATTCACGCGGCGGGCGTTTCTCAACGGCCGCCTCGACCTTGCGCAGGCGGAAAGTGTCGCCGAC
>CAZUGY010000285.1:0-1576 GCA_964620265.1 uncultured Alcaligenaceae bacterium | reverse complement strand
GGCGTCGCAGGGCATGAAGTACGAAGCCCGCGACATTCCCGCCGACCTGGTCGAGGTCTGCAAGGAATGGCGCGAGAAGATGGTCGAAAGCGCCGCCGAGGCCAACGAAGAGGTGATGAACAAATACCTCGAGACGGGCGACCTGTCGGAGGACGAGATCAGGAAGGCGCTGCGCGCGCGCACCATCGCGGGCGAGATCGTCCCGATGCTGTGCGGCTCGGCGTTCAAGAACAAGGGTGTGCAGGCGATGCTCGACGCCGTGCTCGACTACATGCCGGCGCCGACGGACATTCCGCCGGTCAAGGGCGAGCTCGAGAACGGCACGATCGGCGAGCGTGCGCCCGCCGACGACGCGCCGTTCTCCGCACTCGCGTTCAAGATCATGACCGATCCCTTCGTGGGACAGCTCGTGTTCTTCCGCGTGTACTCCGGCGTGATCAACTCGGGTGACACGATCTACAACCCGATCAAGGGTCGCAAGGAGCGTGTCGGCCGCATCCTGCAGATGCACGCCAACCAGCGCGAGGACATCAAGGAAGTGCGCGCGGGCGACATCGCGGCGGCGGTGGGGCTCAAGGAAGCGACCACCGGCGACACGCTGTGCGATCCGGCCAAGGAGATCACGCTCGAGAAGATGATCTTCCCGGAGCCCGTCATCCACGTCGCCGTCGAGCCCAAGACCAAGGCCGACCAGGAGAAGATGGGCGTCGCGCTCAATCGCCTGGCGCAGGAAGACCCGTCGTTCCGCGTGCGCACCGACGAGGAGTCGGGCCAGACGATCATCTCCGGCATGGGCGAGCTCCATCTGGAAATTCTCGTCGATCGCATGAAGCGCGAATTCGGCGTGGACGCCAACGTGGGCGCACCGCAGGTGGCGTACCGCGAAGCGATCAAGAAGCTCGTGCAGGTCGAAGGCAAGTTCGTCAAGCAGTCGGGCGGCCGCGGCCAATACGGCCACGTCTGGCTCAAGGTGGAGCCGAGCGAGCAGGGCAAGGGCTTCGAGTTCGTGGACGCGATCAAGGGCGGCACGGTCCCGCGCGAATTCATCCCGGCGGTGGAAAAGGGCCTGCGCGAGACGCTGCCCAACGGCGTGCTTGCCGGCTACCCCGTCGTCGACGTCAAGGTGACGCTGTTCGACGGTTCGTCACACGACGTCGACTCCAACGAGAACGCGTTCAAGATGGCCGCGTCGATGGCGTTCAAGGACGGCATGCGGCAGGCGAGCCCGATGCTGCTCGAGCCGATGATGGCGGTCGAAGTGGAAACGCCCGAGGAGTTCATGGGCAACGTGATGGGTGACCTGTCGTCGCGTCGTGGCATCGTGCAGGGCATGGAAGACCTGCCCACGGGCAAGGTCATCAAGGCGGAGGTGCCGCTCGCGGAGATGTTCGGCTACTCGACGACCATGCGCTCGCTGTCGCAGGGTCGCGCCACGTACACGATGGAATTCAAGCATTACGCCGAGGCGCCGAAGAACGTCGCTGAAGCCGTCATCAACAAGAAATCGTAAGGAAACTCAATCATGGCCAAGGGCAAATTCGAGCGTAACAAGCCGCACGTGAACGTGGGGACGATT
>CAZUGY010000284.1:0-1583 GCA_964620265.1 uncultured Alcaligenaceae bacterium | reverse complement strand
CTGGCCAGCGGGGGGATCGGCGCGATGCACCGGCTCGCGCAGCACACCGGGTTGGTCGAGGCCATCGATCGGCAGGTCGAGGTGTTGAAGGTGCATCTGCCGTATCACGAGTCCGATCACGTCCTCGGCATCGCGTACAACGTGTTATGCGGTGGCACGTGTCTGCAGGATATCGAGCAGCGCCGCCAGGATGAGGTGTATCTCGACGCATTGGGGGCGCAGCGGATTCCCGATCCGACGACGGCCGGCGATTTCTGCCGACGCTTTGACGCACCAGCGATCGACGCCTTGCAACGCGCGATCAACGAGACGCGCCTGCGGCTGTGGCGTGCGCAGCCCGTGGCCTTCTTCGAGGAGGCGATCATCGAGGCTGATGGCACGCTGGCCGAGACGACCGGGGAATGCAAGGAAGGGATGGACATCAGTTACGCGGGCACGTGGGGCTATCACCCGTTGGTGGTCTCGTTGGCCAACACGCAGGAACCGCTGTTTCTCGTGAACCGGAGCGGGAACCGTCCGTCGTCGGAGGGCGCGGCCGCGCGGTTCGACCAGGCGGCCGCCTTGTGCCGCGAGGCGGGGTTCCGCCGCGTCACGTTTCGCGGGGATACCGACTTCAGCCAGACGGCGCACCTGGATCGCTGGGATGCCGACGGGGTCCGCTTCGTGTTTGGCTACGATGCCCGTGCCACGCTGATCCGCGAAGCCGACGCGCTGCCGGAGCGGGCGTGGACGCGCCTGACGCGGTCTCCGCGCGAGGAGGTCCAGACCGCGCCACGCCAGCGCCCCGCGAATGTGAAGGCAGCGGTCACCGTCGCCCGCGCCTTCAAGAATCTGCGACTGGACGGGGAAGCGGTCGCCGAGTTTCTCTATCAACCCGTCGCCTGCGCGCAGGCGTATCGGATGGTGGTCGTGCGCAAGCACATCGCCGTCGAACAGGGTCCCCAGCGCCTCTTCGACGAGATCCGGTACTTCTTCTATCTGACCAACGATCGCGAGACGCCGGCGGCGGACCTGGTCTTCTTGGCCAACGACCGCTGTAACCAGGAAAACCTGATCGCGCAACTGCACCGCGTCGGGGCGACGCGGATGCCGGTGGATACGCTGCTCAGTAACTGGGCCTACATGGTGATGGCCTCGCTCGCCTGGACACTCAAGGCGTGGTTTGCGCTGCGCCTACCGGACACGGGCCGCTGGGCCGCACGGTACGCCGCCGAGAAAGCCGCCGTCTTGCGGATGGAGTTTCACACCTTTCTCCACGCCTTCATGCTGGTCCCCGTGCAGGTCGTGCGCACGAGTCGCCGCATCGTGCTCCGCTTGCTGGCGTGGAATCGCTGGCAGGCGGTCTTTCTCCGGGGCGTCGATCAACTCCGCACGCCGTTGCGCGTGTAGCGCTCGGCGCTGAGACCGGGATAGCGAGGCCCGGATGCCCTGCACTGCTCCTGCGCACGCGAAGGAGGCTCGACCGACCACCGACCATCGAACGTCACCACCACGCGGACCCGGCGCCGTGCCGGGGAGGGTGTCGGCGCTCGATCCCGTCACACGCCCAGCTCACTGCGCGCCGCGAACGCGCTTATTTTGGG
>CAZUGY010000283.1:0-1613 GCA_964620265.1 uncultured Alcaligenaceae bacterium | reverse complement strand
GTACAGCGACGCATCCACGAGCGGCACGATCGCGGCGTCGCCCTGGCCGATGCCGGACGTCTCGACGATCACGAGGTCGAAGCCCGCGGCCTTGCAGGCGGCGATCGCATCGGGCAGCGCCTGGCTGATCTCGGAGCCCGTATCGCGCGTGGCGAGCGAGCGCATGTACACGTTGGGATGCTCGATCGCATTCATGCGGATGCGGTCGCCCAGGAGCGCCCCGCCCGACTTGCGCCGCGACGGATCGATCGACACGATGGCGATGCGCAGCTCGTCGCGGCGATCGAGGCGGAAGCGGCGCACGAGCTCGTCGGTGAGCGAGCTCTTGCCAGCACCCCCGGTGCCGGTCACGCCCAGCACGGGGACCTGCGCCTTCGCCGCCGCGGCATGCACGGCGTCGCGCAGCGCGGGAGGCACGGTGCCCGCTTCGAAAGCCGTGATGAGGCGTGCGAGCGCGTGCGTGCGCTCGAAGCGCGAGCCTGCGGTGAGCGCGTCGGTCGACACCGGCAGGTCCTTCGACAGGTCGCCGTCGCAGGCCGCCACGATCTCGTTGATCATCCCCTGCAGGCCGAGCTTCTGGCCGTCCTCGGGCGAGAAGATACGGGTCACGCCGTAGGCGTGCAGCTCGGCGATCTCGGAGGCCACGATCACCCCGCCCCCGCCGCCGAAGACCTTCACGTGCGCGCCGCCGCGCTCGCGCAAAAGGTCGATCATGTACTTGAAGAACTCCACGTGCCCGCCCTGGTACGACGAGATGGCGATGCCGTTGGCGTCCTCCTGCAGCGCGCAGTTGACGATCTCCTCCACCGAACGGTTGTGGCCCAGGTGGATCACCTCGCAGCCCGACGCCTGCAGGATGCGCCGCATGATGTTGATGGACGCGTCGTGGCCGTCGAAGAGGCTCGCGGCCGTCACGAAGCGGACCTTGGTGAGCGGCTTGTAGACGAGCGGCGGGCGGGATGCGTCGTTCATGGCGGCCTCGAGCGTGGGAATGCGCCCGGCGCGAGAGACGGCCGGGCTGAAAAGCTTACTCCTTGCACCGGGCAGGGCGGGCGCCTTCGCACGCATGCGTGGGCGCGTCCTCGCGCATGTGCCCGTCCTCGCGCCGGCGGGGCCTGTGGAGTTTATATTCCGTTTACGTAAACGTCAATCAACCACCCAACCACGCTCCGCCCGCACCGTCACGGGGCACGCTGGCGTAAAGTCGAGGGTTCGGCTGCCGCGCCAGCGACCTTCCCGACCCCGTAGCCCGCTTCGATGACACCTCCTGCCTCCACCGCCACCGCCCCCGGGCCGCTTCCGGCGTCGTCACCCGCGGCGGCGGCCGCCGCCGCCGCACATCCGATCACGGAGCACCCGCCGCTCACGATGGCGCTCTTGAACGTGGCGCACGCGATCGATCACCTCGTGCTGCTCATCTTCGCCACGGCGGTCGGCGCCATCGCGGCGGACTTCGGCTTCGCGCGGTGGGAGGACCTCATGCCTTTCACCACCGGCGCCTTCCTCATGTTCGGCCTGGCCTCCGCACCTGCGGGACGGCTGGGCGACCAGTGGGGACGGCGCACGATGATGCTGGTCTTCCACTTCGGCATCGGCGCAGCCTGCCTCCTCGT
>CAZUGY010000282.1:0-1633 GCA_964620265.1 uncultured Alcaligenaceae bacterium | reverse complement strand
GCTACGCGACACGCAGGTCGTCGAGAAACTCCGACGCCGGCTCCACGCTCGTCACCAGCAGATGATCGCGTGCACGCGTGCACGCGACATAAAGCAATTGCCGCTCGGTGTTGTAGACCTCCTCGAGGTCGCTGTCCTCCGCTGCCGTCTCGATGCGTGATTGCAGCGGGATGATCTCGTCGTCGCAGGCCATCACCGCCACCGCGCGGAATTCCGGCCCCTGGCAAGCGGCCCGTTGAAGACGGATACCGTCCCCGCCGGCTCTCGGGCAGGCGCGTCTTCCTGCCGAGGCGCTTCACGTCGCGATAGGCTTCCCAGCTATCCAACTGCCACGCGTCCGCCACGTCGTGCCATTCGGACAGCACGAACGGCAGCGCGAACTTCGACTCCGGCTTCGTTGCCGCCACCTCTGCAAGCATGGTCCGGATCGCCGCCTGGTCCAGCAGCTTCGGCCGGCCGAACTGCTGCTCGTAGAGCCGCTCGCCCATGCCGTCCATCGAATGGACTTCGAGACGCTCGCCCAGGCGCGGCTCGTTGCTGATGAGCCGTCGGAGCTTCGTCCGCAGGGCGTTGGCGAGAGCGTCGGAGAACGTGGCGAGCAGGACGCGGCTGTCCGGGTTGGCGCGCGCGAGATGCACGGCGCGGTGCAGCGCGACGATGGTCTTCCCCGTCCCGGCCGAGCCCGACACCCGCGCGGGGCCGGGGTAGTCGCGCTCGACGATCTGGCGCTGCTCCGGGTGGAGGAAGACCGTCCACTTGTCCCACGGGAATGCGAGCGCGCGTTCCAGCGCTTCCACGTTGCCCATGATGCGGAAGCGGCGCTGCGCATCGGGATGGGCGAACGGATCGGCACCGGGTGCGGCGGGCACGACCGGCTTGGGCTTGCCGCCGGTGGCGAGCTCGAGCAGTGCCTCGGCCGCTTCGGCCGGAAGGTGATCCGCAAGGTCCAGAAGCGTGTCCTCGTCGGCCTTGCGCACGTCGGCGAGCCACTCCGCCGGCACGCCGTAGCCCAGCAGCTCCTCGTCCGAGCGATCGGCGAACAGCAGGGCTTTGCGCGCCGGCGCCTTCGCCGTGACGACATAGGGCGGCGCCGCCACCTCCTCGACACGCTCGCGCACTTCCACGAACTGCGCGGCGCCGGTCCTGGGATGGGTTTCGAGCTTGCGCCGCTCGGCCCATTGGTAGGCATCGTCGTGATGATCGGCGTAGCAAAGCAACAGGCTGCCGGCCATCCTGTGCACGATCAATCGGACGTCGCTGCCGACGCGCACCGACCAGAAGTTGCGGTCCTTCGACTTGTCGACGCGATGCATCTGCATGCCCGGATTAACCGGGTCCATCTGCAGGTCGAAGGCGGTGGTCTTGACTGCCTTCTGCTCGTCGCCGGTGAGGCGGGCGAGGCTGTCGGTGAAGGTGTCGGCGATGCGGAAGTCCACTACGGCGCCTCCCACAAATGGCGAATTGGGACGGCGTGGAACCCTTCCATGCGGCTGATTGTAATGTCGTATAGCCGCTAGATGAAGGTTGGGGTTCGGCTAAGCGATAGGGTTGTTGGTCGGTGTTTGACGGCCTTTTGCTGTCCTCTGCGGGCGGTACGTGAGGCGGCCAGCAAGGTATGGCAGGAACCGACCCA
>CAZUGY010000281.1:0-1651 GCA_964620265.1 uncultured Alcaligenaceae bacterium | reverse complement strand
CTACCGGATGAACTGGTCCACGTAGTCCTTGCCCAGCCCCACGTCCGCATAGTGCTTGCGGCACATGTCGATCTTGGTGAACACGTCCTCGAAGCCCATCGCCTTCCCCCACGGGTCGACGTAGTACATCACGCCGTTGACCTGGAAGAAGGTGATCATCTCCGCCACGTCGTCGGGCACCACGAGCGTGTGGGTCTCGCCGGGCGGCTCGAAGACATAGCTGCCTTCGGTGGCCACCCAGTCGTGCTCGAGGTAGCGCCAGCGGCCCTTGAGCACGAGCCCGTGCACGGGGAGCGAGTGGCGGTGGCGGGAGAGGATCCCCGAGCGGCGCACGCGCAGGAGGTTCATCCAGTAGCCCGCGGAGCGGTTGAGGCAGAGCGGCCGGAACCACACGTTCTCGGCTTGCGGAACCCATGCGCGCTCGTCTTCGGGGATCGCGTGCGGGACCACGATGTCGGGCAGCGCTTCCGCCGGCATGGGCAACTGGTAGGGCATCGAGCGGGTGTCGTCGGCGCTGGGTGGCACGGTGGGGATCTCCGGAGGCGGTGCAGTCACGATGCTGCATGGCCGGATGTTAGCGACGTGCGTCGGCGGTGTCACGGAGACATCGGCAGTGTCACACAGGGCGGGCGGTGTGTTCAGGGTCGCCGATTGCGGCGTGCGTCGCCCAGGTTCTCGAGCCACCAGGCGTCGAATCGCGCCGTCCACCGGTCGATCGCGTCGGGATGCATCGCGACGAGGCACAGCCCCCAGCCCAGCGCGAGCAAGGGCAGGACCACCTCGGCCCATTCGACGAGGGTCATGGCGTGTGGCATGCGCGGCGGAAGCTCATCCGACGGACGATAGAGCGCTTCCGTGACGATCTCGTGACGATGGCGTGACAGGCGGTGGCGTTGTTGCGGAGCCTCATCCGAACGACGCATGAAGGCCGCCCCGGCACCGGCGGATAATGTGCGTCCCGTCGCCGTCGTCTCCCCATGCCCGCCCTCCACGACTCCGCCGTTCACGACCCCGCGCTCGCCGTCCTCCGCGACACCTTCGGCTACCCCGCCTTCCGCGGCCCGCAGGCCGAGATCGTGGCGCGGGTGGCAGGTGGCGGCGATGCGCTCGTGCTCATGCCCACGGGCGGCGGCAAGTCGCTGTGCTACCAGATCCCGTCGCTCTTGCGCGACGGCACCGGCATCGTGGTGTCCCCGCTCATCGCGCTGATGCAGGACCAGGTGGCCGCCCTCACGCAGGCCGGAGTGCGCGCGGCCTTCCTCAACTCCACGCAGGACTTCGCCGAAGTCCGTGCCGTCGAGCGTGACTTGCTCGCGGGCGAGCTCGACCTTCTCTACGTGGCGCCCGAGCGGCTCGTGCTGCCGCGCACACTCGACCTCCTCGACCGTGCGCGCATCGCGCTCTTCGCCATCGACGAGGCGCATTGCGTGTCGCAGTGGGGGCACGACTTCCGTCCGGAGTACCTCGAGCTCTCGCTCCTGCACGAGCGGTTCCCGCACGTCCCGCGCGTGGCGCTCACCGCCACCGCCGATCCGCAGACGCGCACCGAGATCATCGAGCGTCTCGCGCTGCACGACGCGCGCGTGTTCGTGTCGAGCTTCGATCGTCCCAACATCCGCTACACGATCGTCGACAAGGCGCAGCCGCGCGA
>CAZUGY010000280.1:0-1670 GCA_964620265.1 uncultured Alcaligenaceae bacterium | reverse complement strand
CCCTCCAAGCTCACCCCATGAGCCACCGGCGCCTCACCATCCGTTCCACCCCCCGAACGGAGCCTCCGCCATGCCCCCCGCCACCCCCCTGACCCACCACGCCGCCATCCGCTCCCAGCAACGCGGCATCCCACCCCACGCCATCGAGGCCCTCCTCGACTACGGCACCGAGCACCACGACCACCACGGCGCCGTCATCCTCCTGCTCGACCGCGCCGCCACCAAACGCCTGGCCCGCGCCCAACGCCTCAAAGACCCGGCCATCGACAACCTGCGCGGCCTCTACGCCGTGCTCACCGGCGACGGCCGCGTGCGCACGGTCGGCCATCGCACCCGTCGCATGCAGCGTCACTGACCGGAGCGCACACGCCATGGAAACCATCCTCTACACGGGCGCGGCGCTCGTCGTCGCCGGCATCTTCGCCATCCTCTTCGCCCGCGCGCAGGCGCAGGCCGGCTTCGAGCGCGGCGTCGCGTCCACCGCCGAAGAGCGCGCGGCGCTGACCGAGCGCGTCACCGCGCGCGACGCCACCATCGCGCAACTCCAGCACGCAATCGCCGAAGCCACGCGTTCACTCAACATCAAGGACGCCGACCTGCGCCACCTCTCCGCCACCAACGCCGCGCTCGAAAAGGAGCTCGACGCGGAGCGCAAGGCCACGTCCGAAAAGTTGCAGCTCCTGGACGAGACGCAGCAGCAGCTCAAGCACTCCTTCGAGTCGCTCTCGGCGCAGGCGCTGCAGACCAACAACCGCACGTTCTTGGACCTCGCGCAGGAAGCGCTCGGCAAGCACCAGCAGACGGCCAAGGGCGAGCTCGAGAAGCGGCAGCAGGCGATCGCGGAGCTCGTCACGCCGGTCAAGTCGTCGCTCGACAAGCTCGACGGCCGCATCACCGACATCGAGAAGGCGCGCGAAGGCGCCTACGGCTCGCTCATGAGCACGGTGCGCACGCTGCAGCAGGGGCAGGTGGACCTGCGTCGCGAGACGGGCAATCTCGTGAAGGCGCTGCGCCAGCCGGCCGCGCGCGGGCAGTGGGGCGAGATGCAGCTGCGCAATGCGGTGGAAGCGGCGGGGATGCTCGCGCACTGCGACTTCGCCGAGCAGGTGACGGTCGCGGGCGAGGACGGCCGCCTGCGTCCCGATCTCGTGGTGCGCCTGCCGGGCGGCGGCCAGGTGGTGGTGGATGCCAAGGTGCCGCTCCTCGCCTTCCTCGATGCGGTGGAGGCCGAGGACGAGGACACGTGCCGCGCGCATCTCGCCGACCACGCGCGGCTCGTGCGCGAGCACATGACGCGTCTCGGCCGCAAGGCGTATCACGAGCACTTCGAGCGCTCGCCCGACCTGGTGGTGCTCTTCCTGTCGAGCGAGGCGCATTACTCGGCGGCGCTGCGGCACGATCCGTCGCTCATCGAATACGGCGCGAGCGTGAACGTGATCGTGGCGACACCGTCGTCGCTGATCGGGCTCCTGCGCACGATGGCGCTCGGGTGGCGGGAGGAGGCGCTGGCGCGCAATGCGCGCGAGATCAGCGACCTCGGGCGGGAGCTCTACGGGCGGATCGCGACGGTGGCCACGCACTGGACCAGGATGGGCAAGCATCTCGGTGAGGCGGTGGAGGCGTACAACGGGGCGGTGGCGTCGATGGAGACGCGGGTGCTGGTGTCGGCG
>CAZUGY010000279.1:0-1731 GCA_964620265.1 uncultured Alcaligenaceae bacterium | reverse complement strand
CGCCCATCATGCCGTTGCTCACCACGTTTACGGCGATGCCGCTCGCCACCTCGCCGGCGTTGTAGCCGCCCATCCCGTCGGCGAGCACCGCGATTCCGGCGTTGCCGTCCACGAAGACGGAGTCCTCGTTGTGCGAGCGGACCATTCCCGGGTGGGAAAGGCTCGCGACGTCGAGGGAAACGGGATCGGCCATGAGGGTTCAGCGGGAGCGTCTAAAAGCCGTGAAGTGTAGCCGGTGCCGGGGCCTTCCGCGAAGAGGGATCCCACCGGCGTGGCGTATTTCATGCTGCCCACGCCCGCGTGATGCACGTTCCAATCGGCGGGGAAATCACGATCTCCGCTGGCGATACGTCGCGTGGCCCAATGCGCGTCGGAAATCTCCACTTCGATGTGATAGCGGTTGCGCGGCGGCGGCTGTGCGGCGCCGACATGCATGAGGTTTCAAGGATCGAGCGGCTTCTCGGGTTGATCGCAAATTTGCGCATTTCCCCGGTGAACTTCGCAAATTTGCAAAGGGGGTGCCGGAAGAGGTCCCCCGGTCCGGGCCTGACGCACCCTCCCTCCCAGCCGTTGGCGTACAATGCCAGCATTGCTAGCATTGAAGTCATCCATGGCCACCCTCACCATTCGCCAACTCGACGACCGGACCAAGGATCGGCTACGCCTTCGTGCCGCGCGTCACCGCCGCTCGATGGAGGAGGAAGCTCGCCACATCCTGCGCAACGCGCTGGCCGAAGGCGACGCGGGCAGCGCGCCGGATCTCGGACGCTCGATCCATTCGCGCTTCGAGGCGCTGGGCGGTGTCGAGCTCGCCCTCCCGGCGCGTAGCGTGCCGCGGGAGCCGCCCAAGCCACGATGATCGTCCTCGACACGAACGTGCTGTCCGAGCTCATGCGGGCGGCGCCTGCCGAAGCGGTCGTTGCCTGGTTCTCGCGCCATCCGGCGGCCACGCTGTACACCACCACGATCACGCAGGCCGAAATTCTCCACGGCGTCCTGCGCCTGCCCGCCGGGAAGAGGCGAACCGCGCTTGCGGACGCGGCCGAGGCGATGTTCGCCGAAGACTTCCGCGACCGCGTGCTGTCCTTCGACACGCATGCCGCGTCGGCTTACGCGGCGATCGTGACGTCACGGGAGCGCGCGGGCATGCCCATCTCCACGTTCGACGCGCAGATCGCCGCGATCGCGCGGGTAGCTCGCGCGAGTGTGGCCACGCGCAACGTGCGGGACTTCGATGGTTGCGGGGTGGAGGTGGTCGATCCTTGGGGGGAGTAGGGGCGTAGCTCAACTTTTCAGGCCCGTCCGGTTCAGCGCGGGGTTGGGCATCTTACGCCTCTGGAACTTCAAGATCCTTGCAGATCTTGCGCGCGAGAAAGTCGTTGATCTCGCGATGCCGAGGAACTGTCGATGTCTTATGTTTCGCTCGGTTGACATAGACCGTGTGCCTCGAACCCTCTCGATGAAACACGCATCCATGCTGCTCAAGGTGCTTGAGCAGGTCGCTACGCTTCATTGCTCCGCGATGACGATCGGTTCGCGAATGACGTCCTGGCCCTGAATCGATTCCGCCGAGAGCGCCCGATTCGCCTCCAGCACCAACTCGATAGCTTCGGCGAGACTCGCTCGCGCCTCATCAAGACTTGCCGCTTGTGCATTCGCCCCGGGCAACTCTTCGACAAACCCGATGTAGCCTTCGGGAACACGTCGGTAGATGGCGGTAAGTTGCATTCG
>CAZUGY010000278.1:0-1747 GCA_964620265.1 uncultured Alcaligenaceae bacterium | reverse complement strand
GTTGCCGATCACGAACTGCACGACCGACAGCGCCGCCAGCAGCGCGAGCGCGGTGCCGAAGTCGCCGAACTGCACCACCGCCATCAGCACCGGCAGGGCGATGCTCACGATGGTGCCAAGGTAGGGAATGAAGTTGACGAGGCCCGTGATCACCGCCCAGAAGCCGGCGAGCTCGAGCCCCATGAGGCGCATCACGCCCCACGACACCAGCGCCAGCACCACCGACAGCACGGTCTTCAGCGCGAGGTAGGAGCCGATGCGCTCGTTGATGCGGTCGATCACGCCCTGGATGCGCGCCACCGCGCGCGGATCGTCGGACAGCGCGGCGATCTTGGCCGGGAACACGCGCCGCTCGAGCAGCAGGAAGGCCACGTAGAGAAACACCACCACGAAGCCGCCGAGGACCGCGGTGATCGACGACACTGCCTGTCCGAGGAGCCGCTGCACGTTGATCTGCGCGAGGAGGCTCTCGCGCAGCGTGGCCCACGTGGGCTCGCGCTCGATGTTGAGCAGCGCGGCGCCCCGCTGGATCGCGTCGAGGATCGATTGCTGGTAGCGCGGCGCCTGGGCGAGGGCGTGGTCCATCGTGCCCATGAGCAGGTATCCGAGGGCGGCAAAGCTCCCGCCGATGCACACGAGCGTGGCCGTGTAGCGCAGCGTGAGCGGCAGGCGCCGGCCGCCGATGCTCACCCGCTCGAGCACGCGCAGCAGCCCCAGCACCACGTAGACAGCGAGGATCGCGAGCACGATGGGCACCAGCACGTTCTTGGCGATATAGAGCGTGACGCCCACGATGAAGGCGATCACGGCTCCCGCCGCGAGCATGGGCAGGCGCGAGGAGGGCGGCGCTTCGGCCGTGCGTAAGCCTTCGTGTAGCGCCGGTCGCGGCACCGTGCTCATGGGGCGGTCCCTATAATGACGTCGTTGTGGCCGATGGCACGCATGCGAAGCGTGCCCTTCGAGTGTAGGGCTTTGCGCGTCCGCGGAACAGCGCGACAGGGGAAACGATGATGGGAGCCAAGGCATTCCGCCTGCTCAAGTGGGTGATCTTCGCGCTGGTGGTGTCGCTCGTCACCGTCATCGGCGTGCGCACGTGGCAGATCCACCAGGGTCCGCCGCTCGAGCTCTGGCACACGTACGAGCCGCACGAGATGACCGCCGGCGAGATCGAGCGGGCCGACTGGGCCGGCTACCTCGCCGAAGAAAAGCGGATCATGGACGACGTGCGCCGCGAGGTCACCGACCGCCTGCCCGACGAGGCCAAGTTCGACGCGAACCGCTACTGGGACGGCAGCCCGATCTATCCGGGCAAGTTCGCCACCGACTGGAACCGCTCGTACATCATGATGCCCGCGGGCAAGCCCGCGGGCGCGGTCGTGCTGCTGCACGGGCTCACCGATTCGCCGTACAGCCTGCGGCACGTGGCCAGGCGCTACCAGGAGGACGGCTTCGTGGCCGTCGCTATCCGCCTGCCGGGCCACGGCACCGTGCCATCGGGCCTCGCGGTCGTGGAGTGGGAGCAATGGATGGCGGCCACGCATCTCGCGGCGCTCGAGGCGCGGCGGCTCGCCGGTCCCGGCACGCCGCTGCACGTCGTGGGCTTTTCGAACGGCGGCGCGCTGGCGATGAAGTACGCGCTCGACGCGCTCGGCGACGCGAAGCTGCCGCGCGCCGACCGCATCATCCTGCTCTCGCCGATGATCGGCGTCACGAGCCTCGCGCGCTTCGCCGGCATCTTCGGCTGGCC
>CAZUGY010000277.1:0-1776 GCA_964620265.1 uncultured Alcaligenaceae bacterium | reverse complement strand
TTCTTGTCCGCCCGCGGCGACACCACCTCGTCGAGATTCCGCTTCTCGTAGCGCCACTGGTCGGTGTGGGCGTAGAAGAAACTGGTGCTGTTCATCTGGCGCGGCGGGCGCAGCCAGTCGGTGGCGAAGGCCAGCGGCACCCAGCCGGTCTGCGGGCGCAGCTTTTCCTGGCCCACGTAGTGCGCCCAGCCGCCGCCGCTCTGGCCGATGCAGCCGCACAGCATCAGCATGTTGATGATGCCGCGGTAGTTCATGTCGCAGTGGTACCAGTGATTCATCGCGGCGCCGATGATCACCATCGACTTGCCCCTGGTCTTGTCGGCGTTGTCGGCGAACTGGCGGGCCACCGTGATCACCTGCGCGCGCGGCACGCCGGTGATGCGCTCCTGCCACGCCGGCGTGTACGGCGTGTCGTCGTCGTAGCTTCGCGCGGCGTTCTCGCCGGGCAAGCCGCGGGCCACGCCATAGCTCGCGGCCTGGAGGTCGAACACCGTGGCCACGCGCACTTCGCGCTTCTCGCCGTCGACGGCGAGCGCCAGGCGCTGCACGGGCACGGTGCGCACGAGCACGTCACTGCCCGGATTGTTGGGAAAGTGCTCGCTCGCGATGCCGCCGAAGTACGGGAAGGCGACCTGCGCCGTCTCGGCGGCCGTCGTGTCGCCCTCGAGGAGCGACAGGCGGAGCCTGACCTCCCCGCCGTGCCTTGCCTCCTTCGCCTCGAGGTTCCACAGCCCCGCGTCGGCACGATCGTCGGGACCCCAGCGAAAGCCGATGGCGCCGTGCGGCAGCACGACCTTGCCCTGCTGGTCGAAGGCTACGGTCTTCCACTCGGGATTGTTGACCTGCCCCAGCTTGCCGTTGAAATCGGAGGCACGGACATAGCGCCCGGGGGCCAGCACCGTCTCGCCGCCGGGCAGCGTCTTCTCCTCCAGCAGCACGAGCAGCGGCAGGTCGGTGTAGCGCCGCGCGTAGTCGTCGAAGTATTCGCTGCGCCGGTCGAAGTAGAACTCCTTCAGGATCACGTGGCCCATCGCCATCGCGAGGGCGGCGTCGGTGCCCTGCTTGGGATGCAGCCACAGGTCGGCGAGCTTGCTGACCTCGGCATAGTCGGGCGTGACCGCGACCGTCTTGGCGCCCTTGTAGCGGACCTCGGTGAAGAAGTGCGCGTCCGGCGTGCGCGTCTGCGGCACGTTGCTGCCCCACGCGATGATGTACGTGCTGTTGTACCAGTCGGCGGACTCCGGCACGTCGGTCTGCTCGCCCCAGGTCTGCGGCGACGCCGGGGGCAGGTCGCAGTACCAGTCGTAGAAGCTCATGCACACGCCGCCGATGAGGGAGAGGTAGCGGCTGCCGGCCGCGTAGCTCACCATCGACATCGCGGGGATCGGCGAGAAGCCGATCACCCGGTCCGGACCGTGCCTCTTGATCGTGTAGACGTTGGCCGCGGCGACGATCTCGTTCACCTCGTCCCAGCTCGAGCGCACGAAGCCGCCCATGCCGCGCACGCGCTGGTAGTCGCGCCGCGTCTCGTCGGACTCCACGATCGAGGCCCACGCCGCGACCGGATCGCGGTCGAGGCGCGCGCGCCGCCAGTGCTCGAGGAGGCGGCCGCGCACGAGCGGATACTTCAGCCGGTTCGCGCTGTACAGGTACCAGCTGTACGACGCTCCGCGGGCGCAGCCGCGCGGCTCGTGGTTGGGCATGTCCGGCCGCGTGCGCGGATAGTCGGTCTGCTGCGTCTCCCAGGTGACGATGCCGCCCTTGACGTAGATCTTC
>CAZUGY010000276.1:0-1782 GCA_964620265.1 uncultured Alcaligenaceae bacterium | reverse complement strand
TCACGCGGCGGCGCTATCCCGATCTCGCGATTCCCTATCACAGCCGCTGGCGGCACTTCGAGGCAGGCGGTGTCGACCGTGCTGCGCGACTCACCCACGCGCTCGCCGGGCGCTCGCCAGCCGAGCAGGCGCGCACGCGCATCGATCTCGCGGTCACGAGCGTGCTGCTCGATGCCGGTGCCGGCCCCACGTGGGCCTACACGGAGCCGCGCACCGGCGTGCGCCATACGCGCTCCGAAGGCTTGGGCGTGGCGAGCTTCGATGCCTTCATGGGCGGGCTCTTCGCGGCAGGCGAGGATCCGCTGCGCGCCGACGCCGCAGCGCTCTCGCGCCTCGAGTCGGCCGCGCTCGCGGGCGCCTTCCAGGCGAGCGAGCGCAATCCGCTCGTTGGCGTGGAGGGCCGCACGGCGCTGCTGCGGCGGCTTGGGGCCTCCGGGCTCGCGCGTCCGGGCGACATCTTCGACCTCGTGAGCGACGGCGGCCGCGCGCGCAGCGTGGAAGCGCACGCGATCCTGCGCGCGCTCCTCGATCACCTCGGCCCCATCTGGCCGCATGGACGCGTGGTGGCGGGCGTGGCGATCGGCGACGCGTGGACGCATCGCGCCGCCGGCGGCAGCGGCGACACGCGCGACCTCGTCCCCTTCCACAAGCTCTCGCAATGGCTCGCGTATTCGCTCTTCGAGCCCTTCGAGTGGGCGGGCATCGAGGTCACGGGACGCGAGGCGCTCACCGCCTTGCCCGAATACCGCAACGGTGGCCTCCTGATCGACGGCGGCGTGCTGCGCCCCACCGACGCCGTGTTCGGCGATGCGCCCATTCCCGTGGGACACGAGGTGATCGTCGAATGGCGGGCACTCACCGTCACGCTCGTCGACGAGCTCGCCCCGCTCGTGCGCGCGGAGCTCGGCACGCCCGACCTGCCGCTCGCCTGCATCCTCGAAGGCGGCACCTGGGCCGCGGGCCGCGAGCTCGCGCAGGCATTGCGCCAGGGTGCGCCGCCGCTCACCGTCGACAGCGACGGCACCGTGTTCTAGTCTTGCGCGTCCACGACCCCACGAACCGCACCTGCCCATGCCCAGCAAAGTCCACGTCTTCGACCATCCGCTCGTGCAGCACAAGCTGACGCTCCTGCGCAAGAAGGAGACGAGCACCACGAGCTTCCGGCGCCTCCTGACCGAGATCGGCTCGCTCATGGCCTACGAGGTGGTGCGCGCCGTGCCGATGCACGAGGTCATGATCCAGACGCCGCTCGAGACGATGAACAGCAAGCTCATCGACGGCAAGAAGCTCGTGTTCGTGCCCATCCTGCGCGCCGGCATGGGCCTTCTCGACGGCTTCCTCACCGTGGTGCCGGGCGCGCGCGTGGGACACATCGGCCTCTACCGCGATCCCAAGACGCTCGTCGCGGTCGAGTACTACTTCAAGATGCCGGGCGGGATGGCGGAGCGCGATGCGGTGGTGCTCGATCCGATGCTCGCCACGGGCCACTCGGCGGTGGCCGCGGTGGACCGGCTGAAGGAAACGCATCCGCGCTCGATCCGCTTCGTGTGCCTCGTATCGTGCCCCGAGGGCATCCGCACCTTCCAGCAGGCGCACGCAGACGTCCCCGTCTACACCGCCGCGATCGACCGCGAGTTGAATGACCACGGCTACATCCTGCCGGGACTGGGCGACGCGGGCGACCGCATCTTCGGCACGAAGTAGCGGGACATCGACGCCGGGATCCGGCCGTCGGCGCGTCGCTCCGGACACGCGGCGATCCGGACCCCGCGTTGCGACCCC
>CAZUGY010000275.1:0-1798 GCA_964620265.1 uncultured Alcaligenaceae bacterium | reverse complement strand
CGCTGGCCCCTGAAGCGGCCGGCGCCCGCGCACGCCCCGATGCTGCCGAACGATCCGCACGAACGCGAATGGACGGGCGCGCTCCTGCTCGTGCTCGTCATCGCCTTCCTTGCCGGCGCGCTCTTCGGCTATGACCAGGGCGTGATCTCCGGCGCGCTCGCCGGCTTGCAGCGCGCGCTCTCGCTCACGCCCTTCGCGGTCGAGGTGGTCACGAGCTGGGTCACGCTCGGTGCGCTCACCGGTTCGATCGCGGGCGGCGAGATCGCCGATCGCGTGGGACGCCGCCGGGCGCTCCTCGCGGCCGCGGTGCTGTTCACCGTGGGTGCTGCCATCGAGGCGTTGGCGCCCGATGTCACGGTGCTGGTGGCAGGTCGCCTCGTGGTGGGCTTCGGCGTGGGCGTGGCCGCCGTGGCGGCGCCGCTGTATGCCGCCGAGCTCGCGCCGGCGGCAAAGCGCGGGCGCTTCATCTCCTCCTACCAGCTCGCCATCACGGTGGGCATCTTCCTGTCGTATCTCGTCGACCAGTTGCTGGCCGAGGACGAGAGCTGGCGCGGGATGCTCGGCGCCTCTGCGGTGCCGGGCGTGCTGCTCGTGCTCGCCATGCTCGGTGCGGTGGAGTCGCCGCGCTGGCTGTTGCGCAAGGGCCGCCGGGAGGAAGCGCGCGCGGCGCTGGCGCGCCTCAAGCCGGCCGCCGACGCCGCACGGGAGATCGCGCAGATCGAGGCCACGTTGAAAGTAGAGGCTTCCAGCGCATCGTGGCGCGACGTGCTCGACCGCGCCTGGCGCCGTCCGCTGCGCATCGGGATCGGCCTTGCGATCTTCCAGCAGGTGACCGGCATCAACGCCATCATCTACTACTCCGACCGCATCTTCGCCGCGGCGGGATTCACCACCGCGCACCAGCAGACGGTGGCCACGACCTGGGCGATCGGCGGCGTGAACGTGGTGGCCACGCTCATCGCGATCGCCTGCATCGATCGCATCGGACGCCGCCCGTTGCTGCTCGCCGGCTTCGCGGGCATGTGCGTGAGCTTGGGGGTGGTGGCGGCGGCGTTCCTGTCGCTCGAGCGGAGCACCGGCGGCGCCAGTTCCATGCTGGGCCTCGTCACGATGCTGGCGCTCGTGGCCTTCATCGTGTCGTTCGCGTTTTCCCTGGGGCCGGTGACGTGGACCGTGATCAACGAGATCTTCCCGGGGCCGATACGCGGCCGGGCGGTGGCCGTGGCCACCGCGGTGAACTGGGGCGCTGCGTTCGTCGTGAGCCAGTTCTTCCTGACGCTCGTGGGCGCGATCGGCGAGTCCGCGACCTTCGGCCTCTTCGCCGCGTGCTGCGTGGCGGGCGGGCTCTGGGTATGGCGTGCCGTGCCGGAGACACGCGGCCGCTCGCTCGAGCAGATCGAGGCCATGTGGAAGGGCGGTGAGGCGCCGCCCGCATCACGCCAGCGCTAGCGCCGCAACTCTTGGCACGCGCGCACGCGTGCTAGCATCGCCGCACCCTTTTCGCGCACCCGCGCCGCAACCGGAGAGAACAATGGGCATCCTGGGCCTCATCGTCATGATCCTCGTGGGCTTCATCGTCGGCGTGCTCGCCCGCTTCTTCTATCCGGGCGCCGTGCCGCTCGGCTTCTGGATGACGGTCCTGCTCGGCATCGGCGGCTCGCTCGTGGGCGGCGTGCTGTCGAGCCTCTTGTGGCGCTCGCCCGACGGCAAGTTCCGGCCGGCCGGCTGGATCATGTCGATCCTCGGCGCCGTGATCCTGATCTGGGCCTATCTCAACTTCGGGCACTAGGCGAGCGGC
>CAZUGY010000274.1:0-1799 GCA_964620265.1 uncultured Alcaligenaceae bacterium | reverse complement strand
CAGGCCGAATAGGCTCCACACGCACAGTCTCGGATGCATAGCGCACCGCATCCGGCTCGACCGGGACCTCGCATACATCGCGAACCATACGTAGCAACGTCTCGTCGGAAAGATCGCCGAAGCCGAGCACATCAGCGTCACGCGTCGGCCGGATCGTCTCATCGAGCCAGACCAACAAGAGGAGCGCGCCTTTGAGGACGAAGCTGTCGGCGTGTGGTGAGCGTGAAAGGCGATACAGGAACCGCTCGACGGCATAGCGCGTGAGCACGAGGTTCGGATCGACCCCGATGACCTTGGCATGTCGTGCGAGCCGAACTTGCACCGAGCGAGCCAGTCCGTCGCGCGAGTTGCTCATCCGACGAGCGCTTCCAGGTATGGGCGCATCACGCGCTGCACGCGGCAGATGGTGGCGTAGCGCTCGAGGTCGTCCATCGTGAAGCGTCGCGCGCGCCAGGCCTCGCGTAATGCCTCCAGAGCGACATCGAGCCCGATCTTGTTGCGGTACTTGAAGCAGTCCGCGATGGTTTTGGCGACGCCGTAGACGCGGAGCATCCCGCCTTCGACGCGGTGCATTTCGACGCCGGTGCTGAAGGCCTCTCCGCTCGGACGGACGATTCGCAGAGGCGGATGGCGCAGCGCGGGCCGCCGTGCCCGCCGCTCGATCGCAATCCAGACCTCGTGGGGAAGCTGCGTGCCGATGCCGTGGTAAGCGAGCGCAGAGAGCAGACAAACGACCCCGTGAGGGACGGCGGCGCTTGCCACCACAAGCCCATGATGCTCGGTGAACGGCCGGCCGGGGACGCGATACAGCCCTCGCGCCACGCGTTCGAGGTCGCCGGACTGGACTAGTCGGGTTAGCGCCTGCCTGTGGATTCCGGCTGCGGCGAGCTCGCGCGCCGCCACGCCGCCGCGGCGGCGCGCGAGCCTAAGGGTTCTGACGCGGTCCGTGGCGGCCGGCATGTGGCAAATTGTAGATATTTATTAATATTTGTCAACGATTTGCCACGTATCGCGCCATCAAGGCTGACGGCAGCACCTTTCATCTAGCCGGACAGCAACCTTTCATTTGGCCGGGCTAAAAACTTTCGACAGTGCGGCGCTCGGTGCAGACCGCACTGCGCTGGGGCCATTGCTCGAAACGTTCGTCTTTCAGGAACTACGCCGGCAGGCGAGCTGGAATGAAGAGGCGATTGCCTTTCACCACTTCCGGGACCGGGACGGCGTCGAAGTGGATATCGTGCTCGAACGCGGTGGACAACAGGTGGTAGGCATCGAGGTCAAGTCGGCGGCCACGGTCACGGCGGCGGACTTTCGAGGTCTGCGCAAGCTCGAGGCAGCCGCAGGCCGCCACTTCAGGGCGGGCGTGGTGCTATACGACGGCGAAACTACGGCGCCCTTCGGAGAACGGTTCCATGCCGTCCCGCTTCGCCATTTGTGGGAGACAGCGTAGTAGTGGACGGAAGGAGTCGGCCGACGCACGAGCAGGCCTGCCCGATGGCATCACCGAAGAGGTGAGGTGCGTCGGGTCGCCCGTCTGGCCTATGGCGGACGCGTGCACGTCGAGCTCACACTCGGCAACGAACGCTTGATCGATGCGCTTCCGCGATGCGGCCGGGCGTTCTGGCGCTGGTCGTTCTGGCGCTGTTGATTCCATGCGCCGTCACGCCACGTCGAAGGGGGGACTCGCCTCATGCCGCTCGCCATGCTTCACCCCGCTCCCACGCCCGCCAGCGCGAGCGAACGTCCGCGCGAGCGCCTGCTGTCGCGTGGCCCTGCGGCGCTCACCGATGCGGAGCTCC
>CAZUGY010000273.1:0-1805 GCA_964620265.1 uncultured Alcaligenaceae bacterium | reverse complement strand
TAGATGTTGGGACCCATGAGGCGCACGCCGTACTTGCGGCCGATGTCCTGGATCTCCTGCTGCCCTTCGACGTTGCCCGTCTCGGCGAAGCCCGACGGGATCAACACCGCGCCCGGGATCTTCTTCTCGCCGCACTCGACGAGCGCCGCCGCCACGAACTTGGCGGGGATCGCGAACACCGCGACGTCCACCGTGTCCGGAATGTCCTTGACGCTCTTGTACGCCTTCAACCCCATGATCTCGTCGGCCGAGGGGTTGATCGGATAGATCTTGCCCTGGTAGCCGCCGTTGATGAGGTTCTTCATCACCGAGTTGCCGATCTTGCCGGCTTCGGACGAAGCGCCGATCACCGCGACCGCCTCGGGCTTCATGATCCGGTTCATGTCGCGCACGATGTCGTCGTGCTTGGGACGGTAGCGCGCCTCCGGCGGATTCCAGTCGCACACGATGCGCACGTCGGCGGCGGTGGCGCCGGCCTTCGTCGCGAACACGGGGTTCAAGTCCATCTCGGCGATCTCGGGGAAATCGGAGATGAGCTGCGAGACGTTCTCGATGAGCCCGGCGAGCGCGTCGCGATTCACGGGATCCGCGCCGCGCACGCCCTTCAGGATCTCGGCGGCCTGGATGCCGTCGAGCATCGACAGCGCATCTTCCTTGCTGGCGGGCGCCAGGCGGAAGGTGATGTCCTTCATCACTTCCACGAGCACGCCACCCAGGCCGAAGGCGACGAGCTTGCCGAAGGACTGGTCGGTCACGGCGCCGATGATCACTTCCTGGCCGCCGCCCAGCATCTGCTGCACCTGCACGCCGAGGAGGTTCGCCTTGGCGTCGTATTGCTTGGCATTCGCCATGATCGTGGCGAAGCCGCGCTCGACGTCTTCCGCGGTCTTCACCCCCACGATCACGCCGCCCGCTTCCGTCTTGTGCAGGATCTCCGGCGAGACGATCTTGAGCACCACCGGAAAGCCCATGCCGGCCGCGAGCTTCGATGCTTCGGCGGCGGACGTGGCCACCCCTTCCTTCGGCACCGGGATGCCGTAGGCATCGCACACCAGCTTGCCTTCCGGCGCGGTCAGCGACGTGCGGCCCGACGCCTTGACGGCATCGAGGATCTTGCGGACTTCGGTCTTGTTGTGCGCCATGTGCGGTTCCTTCGGGTGAGCCGTGCTAGATCGCGCCTTCGGCGCGCAGTGCGGCAATCTGGTCCTTGTCGTAGCCGAGCTCGGTCATCACCTCGTCGGTGTGCTCGCCCAGGAGCGGCGAGCGCTTGACCTCGGTGGGGCTGTCGGACATCTTGATCGGGTTGCCGACCGTGAGGTACTTGCCCCGCGTGGGATGGTCGACCTCGACCACCGTGCCCGTCTTGCGCAGCGACGGCTCCTCGGCGATCTCCTTCATCGACAGGATCGGGCCGCAGGGGATGTCGCGCTTGTTCAGGATGTCCATGGCCTCGAACTTCGTCTTGGTCATGGTCCACTTCTCGATCTCGCCGAAGATCTCCATCAGGTGGGGCAGGCGCGCCTTGGGCGTGGCGTAGCGCGGATCCTCGAGCCACTCGGGGCGGCCGATCACCTCGCAGATATCCTTCCACACCGGCGCCTGCGTGATGAAGTAGATGTACGCATTGGGATCCTTCTCCCAGCCCTTGCACTTCAGGATCCAGCCCGGCTGGCCGCCGCCCGACGCATTGCCGGCGCGCGGCACGGCCTCGCCGAACTCGCCGTTCGGATACTGCGGATACTCGTGCATCACCTTCGTGCGATCGAGGCGCTGCTGGTCGCGCAGCTTCACGCGACAGAGGTTCA
>CAZUGY010000272.1:0-1818 GCA_964620265.1 uncultured Alcaligenaceae bacterium | reverse complement strand
GGCGGCGCGTGGCACGAGTCCGGCGCTACAGCAGCTTCTTCAGCGCGTAGAGCGCATCGAGCGCCTCGCGCGGCGAGAGCGCGTCCGGATCGAGCGCCTCCACCTTCTCCAGCAGCGCGGCACCGCGCCCATCCTGCGCATCGGCGGCCGCGGCGCTCGGCGGCCCCGCGAAGAGATCGCCCTGGTGGTCGCTGCGCGCGGAAAACTGGTCGAGCCGCGCGAGATAGGCCTTGGCCTGGCGGATCGTGTCCGGTGGCACGCCCGCGAGCTTGGCCACCGACACGCCGTAGCTGCGATTGGCGGGGCCGTCTTCCACCGCATGCAGGAACACGATGCCGTCGCGATGCTCGGCGGCGTCGAAGTGCGCATTCGCGCACCCCGGTAGCTCCGCAGGGAGCGCGGTGAGCTCGAAGTAGTGGGTGGCGAAGAGCGTCATGCAGCGGTTGCGCTCGGCGAGGCGGTGCGCGATCGCCCACGCGAGGGCCAAGCCGTCGAAGGTCGACGTGCCGCGGCCGATCTCGTCGATGAGCACGAGGCTTTCGGGCGTGGCGCGATTCATGATGAACGCCGCCTCCGTCATCTCGACCATGAACGTCGAGCGGCCGCCCGCGAGATCGTCCGCAGAGCCGATGCGCGTGAAGATGGCATCGATCGGCCCGAGCGACGCGCGCTTCGCCGGCACGTACATCCCGCAGTACGCGAGCAGCGCCACGAGCGCCGTCTGCCGCATGTACGTGGACTTGCCGCCCATGTTGGGGCCGGTCACGATGAGGAGGCGCCGGTCGCGCGCGAGCACGAGATCGTTGGGGACGAAGCTCTCCACCTGGCGCGCGACCACGGGATGGAAGCCGCCGCGGATCTCGATGCCTGCCTCGCGCGTGAAGGTGGGCCGCACCAGGTCGAGTGCCTCCGCGCGCTCGGCGAGGTTGGCGAGCACGTCGAGCTCGGCCAGGGCGGCCGCCACGTCCTGCAACGCGGGAATCGCGGGGACCAGCGCATCGAGCAGCGCCTCGTAGAGCACGCGCTCGCGCGCCAGCGCACGGTCGCGGGCCGAGAGCGCCTTGTCCTCGAAGGCCTTCAACTCCGGCGTGATGTAGCGCTCGGCGTTCTTCAGTGTCTGCCGGCGGCGATAGTCGTCGGGGATGCGCGTGGCGTGCGCATTCGTCACCTCGATGTAGAAGCCGTGCACGCGATTGAACTCGACCTTGAGGCTCGTGATGCCCGTGCGTGCGCGCTCGCGCGTCTCGAGGTCGATCAGGAAGGCGCCGCAGGTGTCGTCGATGCTGCGCAGGTCGTCGAGGTCGGCGTCGTAGCCGGTGGCGATGACACCGCCGTCGCGCACCATCGCGGCGGGCTCGGGGCAGATGGCGCGCACGAGGAGGGCGGCCCACGCGGGGTCCATGGCAAGGCGCGACCGCGCGTGGTCCACCGCCGGCGCCTCCACGCCGCTCACGGCTGCGCTCACGTCCGGCAGGCGCGCCAGCGTGTCGCGCAAGGCGGCGAGGTCGCGCGGACGCGCATTGCGCAGCGCGATGCGGCTCGTGACGCGCTCCACGTCGACGGTGCGGCGCAATGCCTCGCGCAGGCCCGTGCGCGAGCGCGGGAGTGCCACGAAGGCGGCGATGCCATCGTGGCGGCCGGCGAGGCGCGCCTGGTCGCGCAAGGGATGCAGGAGCCACTGGCGCAGCAGCCGGCTGCCGCCGGCCGTGGCGCATTCGTCCAGCAGCGAGCGCAGCGTGGGCGCGTCCTCGCCGGAAAGCGTCGCCGTGATCTCGAGGTTGCGCCGCGTGGCGGGGTCGAGCGCCACGAAGGCGCTCT
>CAZUGY010000271.1:0-1822 GCA_964620265.1 uncultured Alcaligenaceae bacterium | reverse complement strand
CCGCGCTGCCGCCCGGCGTGTTCAACCTCGTGATGGGCCGCGGCTCGGTCGTGGGCGATGCCATCGTCAACTCCGCCAAGGTCGACGCACTGAGCTTCACGGGCTCGGTGCCCACCGGCCGCAACATCGCGCGCGCCGCGGCCGAGTCGATGAAGAAGGTGCAGCTCGAGATGGGCGGCAAGAATCCGCAGGTCGTGCTCGACGACGCCGACCTCGACGTCGCCGTGAACGTCGTGCTGCAAAGTGCCTTCTTCTCCACCGGCCAGCGCTGCACGGCGGCGAGCCGCGTGATCGTGACCGAAGGCATCCACGACAGGTTCGTCGAGGCACTCGCCGCGCGCATGGGCAAGCTCACGATCGACGACGCCTTGAAGGCCGGCACCGACATCGGTCCGGTGGTGGATCCGTCGCAACTGAAGCAGGACCTCGAGTACGTCGGCATCGCGCAGAGCGAGGGCGGCAGGCTCGTGGCTGGCGGCGAGCAGCTGAAGCGGTCGACCGAAGGCTACTACTTCGCGCCTGCGCTCATCACCGAGACCACGCCGTCGATGCGCATCAATCGCGAGGAAGTATTCGGTCCCGTCGCGAGCGTGATCCGCGTCAAGGACTACGACGAGGCGCTCGCGGTCGCCAACGACACGAGCTTCGGCCTGTGCGCCGGCATCGCCACGCGATCGCTCAAGCACGCGAGCCACTTCAAGCGCAACGCGCAGGTCGGCATGGTGATGGTCAACCTGCCTACGGCCGGCGTGGACTATCACGTGCCCTTCGGCGGCCGCAAGGGATCGAGCTACGGGCCGCGCGAGCAAGGGACGTACGCGCAGGAGTTCTACACCACCGTCAAGACCACCTACGTGAATCCGGTGTAACCCCATGACCAAGCCACGCAGGAAGCCGGAAGAGCTGCGCAGCCATCGCTGGTACGGCGTGAACGACCTGCGCTCGTTCGGGCATCGCTCGCGCACGGCGCAGATGGGCTATTCGCGCCAGGATTACATGGGCAAGCCGGTGATCGCCATCATCAATACGTGGAGCGACATCAACGCCTGCCACTCGCACTTCCGCCAGCGGGCGGAGGAGGTGAAGCGCGGGATCTGGGAGGCCGGCGGCTTCCCGGTGGAGATGCCCGCGATCTCGCTGTCCGAGCCGTTCCAGAAGCCCACCACGATGCTCTACCGCAACCTCCTCGCGATGGAGACCGAGGAGCTGCTGCGCAGCTATCCCGCCGACGGCGCGGTGCTGATGGGCGGCTGCGACAAGACCACGCCCGCGCTCGTCATGGGCGCGCTGTCGATGAACCTGCCCGCGATCTTCGTGCCTGCGGGTCCGATGCTGCGGGGCGACTTCCGCGGCCAGTTCCTGGGCAGCGGCAGCGACGTGTGGAAGTACTGGGCGGAGCTGCGCGCTGGCAACATCACCGAGGACGACTGGAAGGAGATCGAGGACGGCATCGCGCGCTCGCCCGGCCATTGCATGACGATGGGCACGGCCTCCACCATGACGAGCGCCACCGAGGCGATGGGGCTCACGCTGCCCGGCGCCGCCTCGATCCCCGCCCCGGATTCGCGCCATTCGCAGATGGCCTCGGCATCGGGCCGCCGCATCGTCGAGATGGTGTGGGAGGATCTCCTGATCCGCGACATCGTGGATGCGCGCGCCATCCACAATGCCGTGACCACCGTGCTGGCGCTCGGCGGCTCGACCAACTCCGTGGTGCACCTCATCGCCACCGCACGCCGCGCCGGTGTCGCGCTCGACCTCGACCGGTTCGATGCGCTCGCCCGGCGCACGCCGGTGATCGCCAACGTGCGGCCGTCGGGCA
>CAZUGY010000270.1:0-1866 GCA_964620265.1 uncultured Alcaligenaceae bacterium | reverse complement strand
TGGAGATCGCTGCGGCTGCGCTGACGAAGAGCGTGCCGGGGCATGACGGGGTTTATCGGCGGATCGATTTCTAGGTGACCGCAGTGCCGCCGTGTCGACGCAGGCTACGCACACCGTAACCGGGTGACATCGCGCCAGATTGCTGGCAAGCATTTCGCTCTAGAGTCTCCCGACCCCCTTGCGGGGGTCCAAATGCGCACGACTGGTGCAAATGCACGTGCCGTCGGCGCCATATCGGTGCATACCCCCGGGAGATTCCATGATGTCCAGTCGTGCCTCGCTCCGAGGCCTCGTTGTCGCAGCCTGCGTGGCGCTCGCCACTTCCGCCCTCGCGCAGGACACCAGGATCGCCTTCCAGCTCGACTGGCGCTTCGAAGGGCCGGCCGCGATGTTCCTGCTGCCCAAGGCCAAGGGCTACTTCGCGGCGGAGAAGCTCGACGTCACCATCGACGCCGGCAACGGCTCCGGCAACGCGGTCAATCGCGTGGCGTCCGGCACCTACCAGATGGGCTTCGCCGACCTCGCCGCGCTCATCGAGTTCGTGGGCAATAATCCCACGGCGCCCAACAAGCCGGTGGCGGTGATGATGGTGTACGACCTGACGCCCGCCGCCGTGTTCTCCCTCAAGAAGTCCGGCATCAGGAAGCCCATCGATCTCCAGGGCAAGAAGATGGGCGCGCCCGTGTTCGATGCCGGTCGTCGCGCATTCCCGATCTTCGTCAAGGCCAACAAGCTCGACGGCGGCAAGATCGCGTGGACCGCGATGGATCCGCCGCTGCGCGAGACGATGCTCGTGAGGGGTGACGTGGACGCGATCACCGGCTTCTACTTCACGAGCCTCCTCAATCTCAACGCCCGCGGCATCAAGGACGAGGAGGTCGACGTCATGATGTATCCCGACTACGGCGTGAACCTCTACGGCAACGCGATCATCGTGTCGGAACAGTTCCTGAAGGAGAAGCCGGAGGCGGTCAAGGCATTCCTGCGCGCATTCACCAAGGGCATGAAGGACGTGCTGGCCGATCCCGATGGCTCGATCCGCTTCGTGAAGGAGCGCGACGCGCTGGTCGACGAGACGCTCGAGAAGCGGCGCATGAAGCTCGCGATCGAGAGCGTGATCGCCACGCCCGACGCCAAGGCCAACGGCATCGGCGGCGCCACGCAAAAGCGCATGGACGACATGGTCTCGCAGGTGACCAGCGCCTTCGAGGTCAAGAATCCGGTGAAGCCGGACGCGATCTTCAACTCGAGCTACCTGCCGCCCCAGGCCGATCGCATGGTGTTTCCGAAGTGACGGCAGCGTCCGTCGCGGGGCCCGCGGGCACGGGCGGTGCCACCGCGGCGGTAGTGGGCGAGCCCTTCGTCGATTTCCGCGACGTCGCGCTCGCCTACGACGAGCAGTCGGGCTTCGCGGTCGAGGATATCTCGCTCACGATCCGGCCGGGCGAGTTCGTCTCCATCGTGGGACCGTCGGGCTGCGGCAAGTCCACGTTCATGAAGCTCACCACGGGATTGAAGCCGCCCACGCGCGGCACGGTCACGGTGGCGGGCCGGCCCGTGACGGGTCCGCTCAAGTTCGTGGGCATGGCCTTCCAGGCGCCCACCCTCTTGCCGTGGCGCACGACGCTCGACAACGTGCTGCTGCCGCTCGAGATCGTGGAGCCGTATCGCTCCACGTTCAAGCGCGATCGCGCAAAATTCGCGGAGCGCGCTCGCTCGCTCCTGCGTACCGTGGGCCTCGACGGCTACGGCGACAAGTTTCCGTGGGAGTTGTCGGGGGGCATGCAGCAGCGCGCGTCGATCTGCCGCGCACTCGTGCACCAGCCCAAGATGCTGCTCCTCGACGAGCCCTTCGGCATGCTCGAC
>CAZUGY010000269.1:0-1870 GCA_964620265.1 uncultured Alcaligenaceae bacterium | reverse complement strand
AACGCCAGCGACTGCTACGCCGCGTCCACCGACACCTCCGACGAAGGCGCCGCCGCCTGCGCGGCCTGCTCTTCCTCGGTCATGAAGGCCGCCGCCGCGGCTTCGGCACCGCCGCCGCCCAGCTTCGCCTTCTTGCGCGCCGTGTGATACGCGAGGCCCGTGCCCGCCGGGATGAGACGCCCGACGATCACGTTCTCCTTCAGGCCGCGCAGGTCGTCCTTCTTGCCCATGATGGCGGCTTCGGTCAGCACCCGCGTGGTCTCCTGGAAGGAGGCCGCGGAGATGAACGAATCCGTGGACAGCGACGCCTTGGTGATGCCGAGCAGCATGTGGTGGTACTGCGCCGCCTCCTTGCCGTCCTTCGTCGTGCGGTCGTTCTCGTCGAACAGCTCGGAACGCTCGACCTGCTCCTCACGGATGAAGCGCGTGTCGCCCGGCTCGGTGATGACCACGCGACGCAGCATCTGGCGAACGATCACCTCGATGTGCTTGTCGTTGATCTTCACGCCCTGCAGGCGGTACACGTCCTGCACCTCGTCGGTGATGTAGCGCGCGAGCGCCTCGACGCCGAGGAGCCGCAGGATGTCGTGCGGATCCGCCGGGCCGTCGACGATCGTCTCGCCCTTGTTCACCACCTGGCCGTCGTGCGCCGTGACGTGCTTGTCCTTGGGGATCAGGTACTCGTGCGCCACGCTGTCGAGGTCGGTGATCACGAGGCGCTGCTTGCCCTTCGTGTCCTTGCCGAACGAAACCGTTCCCGTGACTTCGGCGAGCATGCCCGCGTCCTTCGGCGAACGCGCCTCGAAGAGCTCCGCCACGCGCGGCAGGCCGCCCGTGATGTCGCGCGTCTTGGACGTTTCCTGCGGGATGCGCGCCAGCACCTCGCCCACCGTGACCTGCTGGCCATCCTTCACCGTGATGATGGAGCCCAGCTGGAAGGTGATGTTCACCGGCAGGTCGGAACCCGCGAGCTTGATCTCCTCGCCGTTGTCGTCCAGCAGCTTCACCTGCGGACGCACGCCCTTGGCCGCGCTCGAGGCACGGCGCTTGGGGTCGATGACCACGAGGGTCGACAGGCCCGTCACGTCGTCCACCTGCTTGGCCACGGTGACGCCTTCCTCCACGTTCTCGAACTTCACGCGGCCGGCGTACTCCGTGATGATCGGACGCGCCGTGGCATCCCACGTGGCGAGCGGCTTGCCGGCCTTGACGGTGTCGCCGTCCTTGACCTGCAGCGTGGCGCCGTAAGGCACCTTGTGGCGCTCGCGCTCGCGGCCGTTGTCGTCGTGGATCAGGACTTCACCCGAGCGCGCGATGACCACGAGCTCGCCCTTGGCGCTCGTCACGTAACGCATGAGCGCGCTGAAGCGAACGGTGCCCGCCGACTTGGCTTCCACCTGCGACGCCGCCGCGGTACGCGAGGCCGCGCCACCGATGTGGAACGTGCGCATCGTGAGCTGCGTACCCGGCTCGCCGATCGACTGCGCGGCGATCACGCCGACCGCCTCGCCGACGTTCACGAGATGCCCGCGGCCGAGATCCCGGCCGTAGCATCGGGCACACAGGCCGTGACGCGTCTCGCAGGTCAGCGGCGTGCGCACCTTGACTTCGTCGATGCCGAGCGCCTCGATCTGCTCCACCTCGTCCTCGCCCAGCAGCGTGGCCGGGTAGTACAGCGTAGCCTGCGATTCCGGATGCACGACGTCGGCCGCGACCACGCGACCGAGGATGCGCTCGCGCAGCGGCTCGATCACTTCGCCGCCTTCGACCAGCGCCTTCATCTGCACGCCGTTGGTGGTGCCGCAATCGTCTTCGGTGACCACGAGGTCCTGCGTCACGTCCACGAGACGACGCGTGAGATAGCCCGAGT
>CAZUGY010000268.1:0-1878 GCA_964620265.1 uncultured Alcaligenaceae bacterium | reverse complement strand
TCGGCGAGCCCGGTGGGGATGCGCTCGGTCTCCCGGGCGGACACGCTCGCCAGCGACGTGACCGCCGAGCGCGTGCCGGCGACGTTCTCGAAGCGCACCGCAGCCGGGGCGGCCACGGTTTCCACGAGCGTGTTCCATGCCGCGCAGTGGGGGCACTGGCCCTGCCACTTCGGCGCGCTGCCGCCGCATTCGGTGCAGGTATAGACGGTGCGGGCCTTGGCCATCGCTTCAGCTGCGCAGGTGGCGGACGACGTCGGCGAGCGTGCGGGCGTCGGGGTAGACGTGCTGCGCATACACCGCGAAGCCGATGGCCAGGATCGACACCACACCGAAGGCCACCCACGTGTTGCCGATCACGCTCGTCATCCAGTCGCCCGAGGCGATGCGGCGGGTGGAACGCACGAGCCCCGCGGAGAGCAAGCCAGCGAACGCGGCCTCGGCGAGGATGGTGGGCGCGGCCCAGATGAGATAGATCACCGCGCCCGACACGGCAAGCGCCACTGCGACCAGCGCGATGAGCACGAGGCCGTCGTCGAGGTCGAAGCCCCCGCCGCCGGACGATGACGAGGACGACGCGCCCAGGAACGCGGGCGACTTGGCCTCGCTCGCGCCGCCGTCGAGGTGCATCGACGCGCCGCCACCTCCCGAGCGCCCCCCGCCGCCGCGGAACACGTCGCCAGGGCCGCGGACGGCGACGTTATCCGGCAGGAGGTCGGGCGCGTCGTAGCCGCCGTCGCGCCGGCGCGGCAGCACGTGCACGTCGAAGCCGGCGTAGCGCAACCAGATCCGCACGCCGAGCAGGAACACCGCATAGGCGACGACGAGCGCGATCGCGTAGCGGATCCACATCGCCTGGATCCCGGCCAGGAGCAGCAGCTTCGTGGCGAGGAGGCCCGCACCGAAGCAGGCCACGAGGATGAGCGCGCAGTGCAGCCGCACCGGATGCATGCGCACGATGCGCTCGCGCAGCGCGTCGGCCGAGCCGGGCAAGGCCCGGTGCGCCCCCTCGCGGGTGGCGCGGCGTGCCGGTTCCTCGTGCGCCATGCCGATTGCGCCAGCGGATGGCAACGGGCGGCTACGACAGCTCGTGCGGCTGCACGATCGCCGTGCCGAGCTTGCCCACGACGATGCCGGCGGCTTCGTTGGCGATCCGCACGGCATCCGGCAGCGATGCGCCGGCCGCCAGCAGCACGCCGACGGTGGCGATCACCGTGTCACCCGCGCCGGAGACGTCGTAGACCTCGCGCGCCTGCGCCGGGATCGTGAGCGCGCCGGCGGCCGTGAAGAGACTCATGCCCTCCTCCGACCGCGTGACGAGCAGGGCATCGATCCCGGTGTCGGCGCGCAGCCGCTCGGCCTTCGCCGCGAGCTCCGCCTCGCTGTTCCACGCGCCGACCACGGCGCGGAATTCGCCGCGATTGGGCGTGAGGAGCGTGGCGCCGCGATAGCGCGCGAAATCCTCGCCCTTGGGATCGACGAGCACGCGCTTGCCGGCCTGGCGGGCGTGCTCGATCATCGTCGTGATGTGCGCGAGCCCGCCCTTGCCGTAGTCGGAGAGGATCACGACGTCGGCGCTGCGCACCAGGCGCTCGTAATCGGCGAGCTTGGCGGCGAGCACCTCGTGCGACGGCGGCGTCTCGAAGTCGATGCGCAGGAGCTGCTGCTGGCGGCCGATCACGCGCAGCTTCACTGTGGTCGAGAGTGTGCGATCGCGCTGGAACGACGCCGTGACCCCTTCGCCTTCGAGCAGTCGCGCGAGCGTGGTGCCCGCCTCGTCGTCGCCCACCACGGACAGCAGCGTGGCGGCGGCCCCCAGTGCCGCGGCATTGCGCGCGACGTTGGCCGCCCCGCCCGGACGCTCCTCGCTGCGCGCGATCT
>CAZUGY010000267.1:0-1890 GCA_964620265.1 uncultured Alcaligenaceae bacterium | reverse complement strand
TCGGCGAGCCCGGTGGGGATGCGCTCGGTCTCCCGGGCGGACACGCTCGCCAGCGGCGTGACCGCCGAGCGCGTGCCGGCGACATTCTCGAAACGCACGGCGGCCGGCGTGGCCACGGTTTCCACGAGCGTGTTCCACGCGGCGCAGTGGGGGCATTGGCCCTGCCACTTGGGCGCGCTGCCGCCGCACTCGGTGCAGGTATAGAGGGTGCGGGCCTTGGCCATGGCGTCAGTCGCGCAGTTGGTGGACGACGTCGGCGAGCGTGCGGGCATCGGGGTAGACATGCTGCGCATACACCGCGAAGCCGATGGCGAAGATCGACACCACGCCGAAGGCCACCCACGTATTGCCGATCACGCTCGTCATCCAGTCCCCTGCCGCGATGCGGCGGGTGGAGCGCACGAGCCCGGCGGAGAGCAATGCGGCGAACGCGGCCTCGGCGAGGATCGTGGGCGCGGCCCAGATGAGGTAGATCACCGCACCCGACACGGCGAGCGCCACGGCGATGAGGGCGAGGAGGACGAGGCCGTCGTCGAGATCGAGCCCCCAGCCGCCACCCGTCGACGACGATGACGACGAAGCCGAGGTGCCGAAGACTGCGCGCGCCTTGGCCTCGCTCGCGGTGCCGGCGTCGAAGCGCATCGACGCCCCGCCGCCACCCGAGCGTCCGCCACCCCCGCGGAAGATGTCGGCAGGGCCGCGGATCGTGACGTTGTCCGGAAGGAGGTCGGGGACATCGTAGCCACCCTCGCGCCTGCGAGGCAGCACGTGCACGTCGAAGCCGGCGTAGCGCAGCCAGATCCGCACGCCGAGGAGGAACACCGCATAGGCGACGCCGAGCGCGATCGCGTAGCGGATCCACATCGTCTCGATGCCGGCCATGAGCAGCAGCTTCGTGGCGAGGAGGCCCGCGCCGAAGCAGGCCACGAGGATGAGCGCGCAGTGCAGCCGCACCGGGTGCATGCGCACGATGCGCTCGCGCAGCGCGTCGGCCGAGCCGGGAACATCGGAGGGCGCGCTGTTGCGGCTTGCGCGGCGGAGCGGTTCGTCGTGCGCCATGCCGATTGCGCCAGCGGCTCGCAACGAGCTACGCGAGCTCGTGCGGCTGCACGATCGCCGTGCCGAGCTTGCCCACGACCACGCCCGCGGCTTCGTTGGCGATGCGCACCGCATCGGGCAGCGACGCGCCGGCCGCGAGCAGCACGCCGACGGTGGCGATGACCGTGTCGCCGGCGCCGGAGACGTCATACACCTCGCGCGCCTGCGCCGGGATCGTGAGCGCGCCGTCGGCCGTGAAGAGGCTCATGCCCTCCTCCGAGCGCGTGACGAGCAACGCATCGATGCCGGTGTCCTTGCGCAGCCGCTCGGCCTTCGCCGCCAGCTCCGCCTCGCTCTTCCACGCGCCCACCACGGCCCTGAATTCCCCACGGTTGGGCGTGAGGAGCGTGGCACCGCGATAGCGCGCGAAGTCTTCGCCCTTGGGATCGACGAGCACGCGCTTGCCGGCCTTGCGGGCGTGTCCGATCATCGTCGTGATGTGCGCGAGACCGCCCTTGCCGTAGTCCGACAGGATCACGACGTCGGCGTCGCGCACCAGGCGCTCGTAGTCGGCGAGCTTGGCGGCGAGCACCTCGTGCGACGGGGGCGTCTCGAAGTCGATGCGCAGGAGCTGCTGCTGGCGGCCGATCACGCGCAACTTCACCGTGGTCGAGAGCGTGGGGTCGCGCTGGAAGGACGCCGTGACCCCTTCGCCTTCGAGCAGCCGTGCGAGCGTGGTGCCCGCTTCGTCGTCACCGACCACCGACAGCAGCGTGGCCTGCGCTCCGAGTGCCGCCGCATTGCGCGCGACGTTGGCCGCCCCGCCCGGACGCTCCTCGCTGCGCGCGATCT
>CAZUGY010000266.1:0-1902 GCA_964620265.1 uncultured Alcaligenaceae bacterium | reverse complement strand
GCGCGACCGGCGCCGCGCTGGTCGATGCGCCCGTCTCCGGAGGCCCGGCGCGCGCGCACGAGGGCACGATGAGCATGATGGTCGCGGGCCCCGCGGATGCGCTCGAGGCCTGCGCGCCGCTCTTCGCCGCGATGTCGGGCAAGGTCTTCCGCGTGGGATCGAAAGCCGGTGACGCCGCCCACTTCAAGGTCATCAACAACATGCTCGCCGCCACCAATCTCGCCGCGGCAGCCGAGGCGATGGCGCTCGCCGCCAGGGCGGGACTCGATCCCGTGCTCGTGCAGGCGGTCGTGGACGCGAGCTCGGGCGCGAGCTGGATCGGGCACGATCGCATGACGCGCGCGCTCGCCGGCGACTACGCGCCGCGCGCGGCCGCGCGCATCCTCACCAAGGACGTGGGGCTTGCCGTGGACCTCGCGGCGCGGCACGGTGTGGACGCGCCGCTGGCCGTAGCCGCGCGCGCGGCATTCACCGCCACGGTCGCCGACGGCTTCGGTGACGAGGACGACGCGGCGATCTACAAGTGGAACCGCAGACGAGCGGGATTGCCGGAGGCGTGAGCGCGTGCCATGTCGGCAATGGTCAACATGACCCCACGCCATTGTCCAGGCGAAGACACGACTTCAGGTACCCCATTGCGAATGGTGTACATTTGTACATATAATCCAATATGGCATTCGAGTGGGATCCGGCGAAGTGTCGCACCAACCTGGCCAAGCACGGCGTGGACTTCGCAGATGCCGTCGCGGTATTCGAGGATTCGTTGGCACTCGTTCGTCCGGACCCGGAAGCGCGAGGTGAACGTCGCTTTGTCTTGTTGGGGATGGATGCCTTTGCCCGCCACCTCGTTGTCGTCTTTGCCGAGCGCGGCGACAACATCCGATTGATATCTGCTCGCGTGGCTTCGCCGAAGGAGCGTAGATCCTATGAAGGCTGAATACGATTTTTCCAGAGCGAAACGCGGCGCGGTGATTCCAGCCGCGCCAGGCAAGACGCGCATTACGATCCGCCTCGACAACGAGCTGATCGACTGGTTTCGCGCCCGCGTCCACGATGCGGGCGGTGGAAACTATCAATCGCTCATCAACGACGCCTTGCGTTCGTTCGTGAACCAGCAGGGACTGGAATCGACCCTCCGCAAGGTCATCCGGGAAGAGCTGCGGCGGGCGGCGTGAGGCCGGAACCTTCACCATGAAAAGTCCGATCGCGCGAGCGCACCTGGCGAGGAAGCCGCGACAATGGAAATGAAACGAATGACCGGCGGCAGCCTGCGCGCCGCCGGCTACGACGAGCGCGAGAAGAAGCTCGTGGTGGAACTCACCGCCGGGACGTTCGCCTACATGGGCGTGACGCCCGAGGTATGGCGGCGCTTCTCCACGGCGTCGTCGCCGTGGAGCTACTTCCGCGACAACATCGAGGAAGAATACGCCGCGCGGCGCATCCGCTAGAGCATATTTGATTTAAATATATACATTAGCTTAGAATGAAGGCCTCCCCCAGATGGAGGCATTCATGCATGCGTATTCGCAGGATCTGCGTGATCGGGTTTTGGGTGCGTTGGCGCGGGGTGAACGACCGAGCGCGATCGCCAAGCGCTTCGAAGTAAGTCGCGTGTGGGTGTATCAAGTCAAAGCGCGCCTGGTGGCCGCAGGTGAGCGCAGCAGCCGCCCCGTCGGTGGCTATCGGGTGTCCCGCATCGCCCATCTGGAAACCACGGTGCGGGCGTGGATCAAAGCGCAGCCGGATTTGACCTTGGCGCAGCTGTGCGAGCGCTTGGCCGAGGAGCATGGCATCCAGCTCAAGCCGCCGGCGTTGTGGCACCAGCTCGACAAGTGGCAGCTGAGCTTTAAAAAAAACGCTGCACGCCAGCGAGCAAGAACGCGCCGACGTGAAGCAGGCGCG
>CAZUGY010000265.1:0-1924 GCA_964620265.1 uncultured Alcaligenaceae bacterium | reverse complement strand
TCGCGGCGCCGACGGCGCGCCCCTTCATCGAGGATGGCAGGCTCGTGGGGTTGGCAGTCACCACGGGGCAGCGCTTCAGCCTGCTTCCCGGCGTGCCGACGCTCGCAGAGACCGTCGTTCCCGGATTCGCGGACGGATACTCGACGGTGATGTTAGCGCCGAAGGACACGCCCGACGAGATCGTGCAGCGCCTCGCGCGTGAGGTCGCCGAGGTGCTCAAGGAGCCGGAGACCGTCCAGAAGGTGCGCGAGCTTGGGATGGTGCCGATCGGCAGCACGCCGGCGCAGTACGCAACCAAGGTGTCCACCGAGTTCGACCGGAACACGCAAGTGATCAAGGACCTGCGCGACTCCGGCCAGGTCAAAGACTAACCCGCGAGCAAGCACCCACGTGTCGACGATCGCACCCACGCGCTTCCAGGTCGCGGACTGTCTCAAGTTCTACGAGCTAGATCCGTCCGAAGAGGGGAAGCTCTTCACCACCTGGCACGGGCGCGGCCAGAACTTCATCGTCGCCTGCACGAACGCCCGCGACGGCGCGTTGCTCGAGCGCCCTGCGCAATACGACGAGTACATGCTGATCCTGCCGCATGCGTCGAGCGCGGTGACGGTGTCGGCCGGTGACGAGAGCCTCGCGGTCGAAGGGCACTCGCTCGTCATCGTGCCGCCCGGCAAGAGCACAGTCGCGGTGCGCCGGGGCGGGATGGTCGTGCGGGTCTTCACTTCGCTCGCCGCAGACCTCGCAGCCCTTTGCGTCAATCGCGGCTCCTACGTCGAGCCCGATCCTAACGTCGCCCCCTATCGGCCGTGGCCTATGCCGGCGGATGGAGGCCGCATTCGCCACTACAGTCTCGACGTGCCCGAGAAGCCCGGGCGCTTCGGCCGGATCTGGCGCTCGTCCAACCTGATGGCGAACGTCTTCTATCCGCAGGGGCCGCGCGACGTCACCAAGATGACGCCCCATCATCACGACGACTTCCAGCAGGGAATGCTCCTGCTCGACGGGGAGTGCATCCATCACCTGCGCTGGCCGTGGGGGGCGGACCTGCGGTTGTGGCAGGAGGACGAGCACCTGCGCTGTGGCGCACCGTCGTTGTCCATCGTTCCTCCGCCGGCCATCCACACCTCGCAGTTCATCGGCGCCAACAACCTCTGCGTCGACGTGTTCTCCCCTCCCCGCGAGGACTTCGTCGCCAACGGCTGGGTGCTGAACAACGACGATTATCCGATGCCCGCCGGGGCGGACGCGCCTTCCGGTTCATAACCTGACTCCGACGGGGCGTGATGAGCGAAAGTCGTCCACGCTCCCGGGGCGTGTTGGCTGCTTTTGGCCGACAGTTGCCCACGGCCGATTGGATCGCCTCTCCTGGACGCGGTTCTCCCGCCTACGCCGCCTCCCCCTCGAACTGCTGCAGCAAGTACAACCGCTGGTAGATCCCCTCCGGAATCGCCATCAGCTCCTCGTGCGTCCCCCGCTCCGCGATGCGCCCGTGATTGAGCACCACGATGAGGTCCGCCGCGCGGATCGTGGACAGCCGGTGCGCGATCGCCACGATCGTGGTGTTCCCGCCGATGCCCGCCAGCGCCGCCTGCACTTCGCGCTCGGTGCCGCTGTCGATGCGCGAGGTCGCCTCGTCGAGGAACAGCACTGCGGGATCGCCCGCCAGCGCGCGGGCGATGGCCACGAGCTGCTTCTGTCCCGCCGATAGCCGCGCCCCACCCTCGCCCAGTAACGTGTCGTAGCCGAGCTCGAGGCGGCGGATGAAGCCGTCGGCATGCGCCGCGCGCGCCGCAGCCTCCACCCGTGCCTGCGACAAGCCTCGCCCCATGTCGATGTTCTCGCGCACGCTGGCCGCGAGCAGCAGCGGCTCCTGCGGCACGAGGCCGACCTGCGCGCGGAAATGGACCTCGTCGATGTCGCCGAT
>CAZUGY010000264.1:0-1924 GCA_964620265.1 uncultured Alcaligenaceae bacterium | reverse complement strand
TCAGCCGCCTACCAGAACTGCCACCACGGCCGCTCGGCCATTTCCCGCGTGGCCTGCACGCCGTATTGGCTCTCTTCCTTCTTCCAGAACTCCCACCATGCCTTGTCCTTCACGCCCGTCACGTACGGGCTCTCGGGAAACGTCTTGGCGAGGATCGCCTTGGAATCATCGGCGAGCTGCGGCAGGTTGAGCCGGGCGTAGCTCTTGTTGAGAACATCGAGCGCCCCCGCGTTGGCGGTCGTTTGCGGGAAATTCACGAGCACGCCCTGTGCGCGATTGGCGGCGGCGACGAACGCGCCGCGATTGTAGTAGTAACGCGCGACCTTGAGCTCGTAGGTGGCCATCGCATTGTTGAGATAGCGCATCCGCGCGAGCGAGTCCTGGTAATACTGGCTGTCGGGATACTTGTTGGTGAGCTCGCGGAATGCGGCGAAGGAGGCGCGCATCTCCCTGGGATCGCGCTCGGAGAGGTCGAGCTCGTACACGTAGCCGATCAACCCCTGGTCCTCGCGGAAGTGCACGAGCCCCTTCAGGTAATACGCGTAGTCGACGTTGGGATGATTGGGATAGGTGCGGATGAAGCGGTCCGCCGCGGCCGTGGCGGCGTCGGTTTCACCGCCGCGCCAGTTCGCGTAGGCCGACTCGAGGATCGCCTGCTGCGCATAGCGGCCGTAGGGGAAGCGCGCCTCGAGCTGGTCGAAGAGCTTGATCGCGCGCTGGTAATTGCCCTGCACCATCGCGTCGTGCGCGGTCTGGTAGAGTCGATCCGCCGACCAGCCCGCGGTCTCGTCCTTGACCTCCGGAAAGAGCCCGCAGGCCGCCAGCGTGACCGCGAACACGGACACGAGCGCGAGCCTCGCGAGACGGAAAAGCTGCGGACGCCAGTGACCGGCGCGGGTCGGTTCCATACGGTGCATGCGTGCCTACCTCCACTGGAAATTATACCCCCGCCCCCCCTGCCGCCACCCCGGCGGCCGCTGCGCGCATCCACCGGCTGACCGCCCCCACAGAGGCCGCAGGTTCGCGCCTGGACCAGCTCCTGGCGCAGCTCGTTCCGCAGCACTCGCGCAGTCGCCTGAAAGGCTGGATCGAGGGCGGCCTCGTGCGCGTGAACGACGTGGTCGTGACCGTGCCGCGCCACCGGATCGCGGGGGGTGAAGCGGTCGTGGTGATCGAAGGCGAAGGCACCATGGACGAGACCGTGGAAGCCGAGGCGATCGCCCTGGCGGTCGTCTTCGAGGACGACGCCATCCTCGTGCTCGACAAGCCGGCGGGCCTCGTGGTGCATCCGGGCAGCGGCAATCGCGACGGGACGCTGCTGAACGCCCTCCTCCATCACGCACCCGCACTGGCCGCGCTGCCCCGCGGCGGCATCGTGCATCGGCTCGACAAGGACACGAGCGGCCTCATGGTCGTGGCGAAGACGCCGGAAGCGCAGACGAGCCTCGTGCGCCAGCTCGCGGCGCGCACCGTCGGGCGCGAGTATCTCGCGCTGGTCTACGGTGACATCGCGCGCGCCACCACGATCGACGCGCCCATCGGCCGCCATCCCGTGCAGCGCACGTCGATGGCGGTGGTGGCCACGGGCAAGGAGGCGCGCACGCACGTGGATGCTGTCGAGCGCTTCGGCGACGCGACGCTCGTGCGCTGTCGTCTCGAGACCGGCCGCACGCACCAGATCCGCGTGCATCTCACGGCGATCGGACATCCGCTGGTGGGCGATCCCACCTATCGCGGACGGCGCAAGCATGCGGCCGATGCCCTGCCCGCGGTGGATGCATTCGCGCGGCAGGCGCTGCATGCGCAACGGCTCGGGCTCGTGCATCCGGTCAGCGGGGAGGCGATGTCGTGGCAGGCGGATCCGCCGCATGATTTCGCGGTGCTCGTGCAGGCGTTGCGCACGCGCGGGCGCGTGGCGGGCGCT
>CAZUGY010000263.1:0-1957 GCA_964620265.1 uncultured Alcaligenaceae bacterium | reverse complement strand
TCTTCGCCTCGTCCACGCGCTGCGCGCCGCTGGCGATCACGAGCACCGGCGCGCCCGAGGCCGACCTGAAGACGAGCGACTTCGCGATCTGGCCCACGGCGCAGCCGAGCACGGCCGCCGCCTCGGCGGAGGTGCGTGCGGGCGCGTCGTACTCCACGATGCGGGCGGCGAGCCCGGCGGCCGCGAGCGCATCCTGCACGCGCTGGGCGGAGGAGGACAGGGGAACGTCGCTCATCGCCTCACCTGGCCGTCGTGTGCCGGTGTCGCCCAAGGCTTCAGGGCTCGACGAACTCGAGCACGGCGTCGTCGAGCCAGAGCGTGCCCTTGCCCTGCTGCATCGCGCCGATCTCGAGGCGCTCCGCGCCGGTGGGGACGGGCAGCGTGATCGTGTAGCGCGTCCAGCCGGTGGTGCCCTTGACCGCGGCGTTGGCCATGAATTCATTGGCCATGACCGCGCTGCCCTGGAGCGCGACGAGCGTGAGCACCGCGCCGCCGTCGCCGACGTCGCGCGTGCGCATCCATGCGGAATAGCGCGCGACCTTGCCGCGGTAGGGGGCCACGTCGAACGCCTGCGCCACGGCGCCATAGGGCTCGGGGCCGATGTTGTGGATGCGCAGGCTGCGCGCACCGCCGTGCGGCTCGGTGGTGTCGAGCGTGAACTCGTAGGACTTGTCGCCCGCATGCTGGTAGCTGAACCAGCCTTCGGGATCGCCGCGCCGTCCCGGTACGAGGGATTCGAATCCGGGGTTCACCACGGCCACGGCGCCGGTCTTCGGCGCCGCCGCAGCGGGCGCCCGTGCGGCCGGGGCCGCGCCGCTGCCGGGGGCCGGTCCCGGCGACGAGGCGGGCGTCGCGCACGCGGCGAGCAGCGCGAGCGCGGAGGCGGCTGCCACGAAGCGGAGGCTGGCCATCGTCACGCCCCGTCGGTGATCGCACCCTTGCTCGCGGTGGACACGAGCTTCGTGTATTTCGCGAGCAACCCGCGCGTGTAGCGCGGCGTGGGCGGCTTCCATGCGGCGCGGCGGCGGGCGAGCTCGGCCTCGTCGACGTTGAGCTGGATCAGGAGCTGGTGCGCATCGATGGTGATCGAGTCGCCTTCCTGCACGAGCGCGATGGTGCCGCCCATGAAGGCCTCGGGCGCCACGTGGCCCACGACCATGCCCCAGGTGCCGCCCGAGAAGCGGCCGTCGGTGAGGAGGCCCACCGATTCGCCGAGGCCCTGGCCGATCAGCGCGGACGTAGGCGCGAGCATTTCCTGCATGCCGGGACCGCCCTTCGGGCCCTCGTAGCGGATCACCACCACGTCACCCGCCTTGATCTTGCGATCCATGATCGCGGCCATCACTTCCGGCTCCGAATCGAACACGCGCGCGGGACCGGTGATCGACGGGTTCTTCAATCCCGTGATCTTGGCGACACATCCTTCGGGGGCGAGGTTGCCGCGCAGGATCGCGAGGTGGCCCTGCCTGTACAGCGGCTTGTCGATCGGACGGATCACGTCCTGGTCGGCGCGCGGCGTGGCGGGCACGTGCGCGAGCTCCTCGGCCATCGTGCGGCCGGTGATCGTCATGCAGTCGCCGTGCAGGAGCCCCGCCTCCAGCAGCATCTTCAAGACCTGCGGCACGCCCCCCGCGCGATGGAAGTCGACCGCGACGTACTTGCCGGAGGGCTTCAGGTCGCACAGCACGGGCACCTTCTGGCGGACGCGCTCGAAGTCGTCGATCGTCCAGGGAACCTCCGCCGCGGAGGCGATCGCGAGGAAGTGCAGCACGGCATTGGTCGACCCGCCCGTGGCCATCACCAGCGCGATGGCATTCTCGATCGACTTCTTGGTGATGATGTCGCGCGGCTTCAGGTCCTTCTCGATCGCGGCCACGAGCACCTTGGCAGAGGCTGCCGCGGAGTCGGCCTTCTCCGCATCGGGCGAGGCCATCTGCGACGAGCCCAGCAGGCTCAT
>CAZUGY010000262.1:577-1963 GCA_964620265.1 uncultured Alcaligenaceae bacterium | reverse complement strand
CCGCGGCCCGCGTCGTGACCGTCCACGCCCGGCCACGGGTGGCGCCGCGCAGCCCCACCGCGCGCATCAGCCGTTCCACCGTGCAGCGCGCCACGCGCCAGCCCTCGCGCTGCAACTGCCGCCATACTTTCCGCGGACCATACACGCGATGATTGGCCTCCCACACCCGCTGAATCGCGGCGCGCAGGACCGCATCCCGCTGTGCCCGCGGGCTCCGCGTCGCGGGGATCCCCTGCTGGCGTTGATGGCGAAAGTAGGTCGACGGAGCGATCGGCAGCACCGCGCAGATCGGCTCGACTCCGTACGTGGCCCGCTCCTGGTTGATGAAGGCCACCATCACTTCGGTCGGCGGTCGAGCTCCGCCTGCGCGAAATACGCGGACGCCTTGCGCAAGATCTCGTTGGCCCGCTTCAGCTCGAGCACCTCGCGTTCCAACACCTTCACGCGCTGCCGGTCATCGGTGGTCGCGCCCGGGCGGGTCCCGCCATCGCGTTCCGCCTGGCGGACCCAGCGCCGCAAGGCTTCAGTCGTGCAGCCCAACTTCCCGGCGATCGACCGAATCGCCGCCCACTGCGACGTGTGGGCATCCGCGTGCTCTAACACCATCCGCACGGCGCGCTCACGCAGCTCGGGGGCGTATCGGGTTCCTGTAGACATCGGCTCCATCCTCTCTCGGAAAGAGCCCTCCGATAAACCCGGGGCGATTCAAGGCCGCGGTCGTGCCAACCGTGGGCTTCGCACGCGGTACACGGCGCCCATGCCGCCCCGTCCCAGACATCGTTCGACCTGATATCGGCCGGCGAGAACCGATCCGTCGGAAATGGCGGGATGAACGAACGCCGCGGCACTCGTCCGTGTCGCCCAAAGGGCGCGCGTGAGCCCTGGCCCCTCGATCACGGTCCGCGTCGGATCGTTGGCCCTCTCGGACCCCCAGTCACCCACGAGGACGCTCGCCAGTCATCGCACACGATTCTACCGGCGCGGCGGCCTGGTGCGCGAGTTCGCCACCGATGCGCGTGGCGATGACGTACACCCTCGCCAACCGTTATCGTGGATGGTAACATCTGTTGTCGGTGGGTAAGTATTGGAGGGGTGGGTACGTCTTCATCACATGGATCGGCGACCATCCGCCACGTCATGTCCACGTGTACCGAGACGGCGAGTTGGTTGTGAAATGGGATCTGGACAACCAGAAAGCGATGAAGGGCGCGGCGACGCGGCGCATTCTGGAGCTGATCCGCGAACTGGAAGCTGAGGGCCTGCTGTGAAGATCCGCTCTGTCAGGCACAACAATCGGAAGAAGGTGTTCGAGGTCGGCACCTCGACGACGAAGCTCGTGTTCCCGTTCTCGAAGGCAGCGCCGACACCCACGACCGAAGATCCGGT
>CAZUGY010000262.1:0-567 GCA_964620265.1 uncultured Alcaligenaceae bacterium | reverse complement strand
CACTGAGCTGTTCGTCGACGCAGAGGCCGGCCGGGAGGCCTTTACCTACGTCCTCCACTCCGGCCGCACGGGTACGGTGCACGTCGAGCAGGTGCTCGAGTACAACCAGGACCCGACCTACCTCCGCGACCTCCTGTTGTACCGACTCACGCTTGAAGCCCAGAAGCGAGTGGCGGCGAGCCCACTTTCGAAACGCGAAATCGTGCGCAGGCTGGGGACGTCCGCGGCGCAGCTGTATCGCCTCCTCGATCAGACGAACTACCGCAAGTCTGTCGATCAGCTGCTTGCGCTGCTGCAAGTGCTCAACTGTGACGTGGACCTGGTCGTTCGGACCAGGACGGCCTGACGAAGGACACGCCTGAAGGCGTGCTCCTGCACATTCGCGCGACCCACGCCCGTTGACACATCCACCGGTTTCTGCGAGAACTCGACTCCGAGCCGAAGTTCGCCCCGACACCGCACGCAGGTCGCCATGCTGTCACTCCTCCGAACACGACTTCCGGAAGCGGCCAAGGCTGTGGCGCCGCTCGTTGCCGTGGTCTGCGTTCTTCAGCTGGTGCTCGTTCA
>CAZUGY010000261.1:0-1996 GCA_964620265.1 uncultured Alcaligenaceae bacterium | reverse complement strand
CCAATCCCGTGATCCACCGGCTGGTCACGCTCGTGCGCGAGCTCCTGGGCTTTCCCCGGCACCTGTCGCAGCATGTAGGCGGCTTCGTGATCGCGCGCGATCTCCTCGAGCGCATGGTGCCGATCGAGAACGCCTCGATGAAGGATCGCTCGGTCATCCAGTGGGACAAGGACGACCTGGAATCCCTGCGCCTCCTCAAGGTGGACTGCCTCGCGCTCGGCATGCTCTCGGCCTTGCGCCGCGCCTTCGATCTCGTCCACGCCTTTCGTGGCGGCGAGGCGCTCACGCTGCAGGGCGTGCCGAAGGAAGACGCCGCGGTGTACGAGATGTGTCAGCGCGCCGACACGATCGGCGTGTTCCAGATCGAGTCGCGCGCGCAGCAGTCGATGCTGCCGCGGTTGAAGCCAGTGAAGTTCTACGATCTCGTCGTACAGATCGCCATCGTACGGCCGGGGCCGATCCAGGGCGGGATGGTGCATCCGTACCTGAAGCGGCGGCAGGGCACGGAGAAAGTGCGCGATCTCGGCGAGAAAGTGAACCCGGTGCTCGAGCGCACGCTCGGCGTGCCCATCTTCCAGGAGCAGGTGATGCAGCTCGCGATCAAGGCGGCCGATTTCACGCCGGGCGAAGCCGACCAGCTGCGCCGCTCGATGGCCGCGTGGCGCCGCAAGGGCGGCCTCGAGAAATTCGAGAAGCGCCTGGCCGACGGCATGGCGAAGAACGGCATCCCCGCCGACTTCGCGGCGCAGGTCTACCAGCAGATCCTGGGCTTCGGCGAATACGGCTTTCCCGAGTCGCACTCGGCTTCGTTCGCGATCCTCGCCTATGCGTCCGCATGGCTCAAGTGCCACGAGCCCGCCGCATTCTGCGCCGCGCTCCTCAACTCGCAGCCGATGGGCTTCTACGCCCCCGCCCAGCTCGTGACCGATGCGCGACGCCACGGCGTGGACGTACGCAGCGCCGACGTCGCGGTGAGCGAGTGGGATTGCACGCTCGAAGCCGTCGAGTCTCCCGGCGCCTCCTCCCATGATTCGCATCCCGCGCCGCAGCACGCTTCGCACAACGCGTCTGTCGCGGACCCCGCGCTGCGGCTCGGCCTGTGCATGGTGAAGGGCCTCGCCGAAGCGAGCGCGCAACGCATCGTGCACGCACGTGCGCAACGGCCCTTCGAGCACGTGGCCGATCTCGCACATCGCGCCGCCCTCGACCGCCGCGATCTGGGCGCCCTCGCCGCGGCGGGCGCGCTCGCCTCGCTCACCGGCCATCGCCATCACGCGGTGTGGGAAGTGGCCGGCGTCGAAAAGCTCCCACCCCTCCTCGCCGGCAGCACCTTCGACGAAGCGCTCCCCGCGTTGCCCCCGCCCACCGAAGGCCAGGACATCGCGGCCGACTACCGCGCGCTGGGACTCACGCTCGGCCGCCATCCGCTCGCGCTGTTGCGCAACAAGTTGCGCGAGAAGCGTCTGGTGACGGCCGCCGAGGTCGCGCGCACGCCGCACGGCCGCCTGCGCCGCACGGCCGGCATCGTGATCGGCCGCCAGCGGCCGGACACGGCGAGCGGCGTGATCTTCGTGACGCTCGAGGACGAGACCGGTGTCGTGAACGTGGTGGTGTGGCGCACGGTGACCGAGCGCCAGCGGCGTGAGCTCCTGGGCTCACGGCTGCTGGCGGTATACGGCCACGTGGAACGCGAAAGCGACGTCGTGCACCTCATTGCCGGCAGGCTCGTCGACCTCACGCCGATGCTCGGCGCATTGCAGACCCGCTCGCGGGATTTTCACTGAGATTCGCGGCGTCGCCGACCACTACCATAGCCAGTGTCGAAGTTGCGACGCATCGTCGTCCCCGCTTTGCAGCGCACAACGCCATCCCGGTGCCGCGTGCTACGCTATGCGGTTCCCACGAACGCACGTCCCGGAGCTTCCCGTGCCTGGCCTCCTCCCCAACGTCGATCCCGACGGCCTCCTCGAATACTCGGTCGTCTTCACCGACCGTT
>CAZUGY010000260.1:0-2009 GCA_964620265.1 uncultured Alcaligenaceae bacterium | reverse complement strand
GTGACTTCTGCTCGCCGCGCGTCGGCGCGGCCCGCGATGTTGCGTGATGCGCAACATGATACAATCGCCGTCATGATCAAATCATTCCGGCACAAAGGTCTGCGCCGGCTGTTTGAGACAGGCAGTGTGTCCGGCGTCCAGGCAAGCCATGGGAAACGCCTGCGAATGCAGCTGGCCGCATTGGACACGGCACACGACATCGAGGACATGGACATCGCCGGCTTTCGTCTGCACGCGCTCAAGGGCGAGCTGCGAGGCCGCTGGTCTATCACCGTCAGCGGCAATTGGCGCGTGACGTTCGAGTTCCGCGAGGGAAACGCCTACGTTTTGGATTACGAGGACTATCACTGATGGCGATGCACAACCCCCCCCATCCTGGCGAGTTCATCGCCGAAGTCTATCTTGCACCCAGCGGCATCAGCGGTCGTGAGCTCGCGGACAAGCTTGACGTGGCGCCTTCCACGCTAAGCCGCATTCTCAAGGGATCGGGTCGTGTCACTCCCGAGATGGCACTGCGCCTGTCCAAGGCGGTAGGCCGTACGCCCGAGAGCTGGCTCGCGATGCAGGATGCTCACGACCTGTGGGTCGCTCGCCAGCACGTCGATCTGCAACGCGTTGGAAAGCTCAAACTCGCCGCCGCTTGACGTCGCCGCCGGGCCAACGGCATTGCGCGGCTCGGCGCACCCGTTGTTAGACCGCCCCCACCTGGGCAAGCCGCGCACACGCCGCGTCGTCATACCCCAACTCCCGCAGGATCGTCTGCGTGTGCTCGCCCACGCCGGGCACCGGATCCATGCGCGCTTCCGCGCCACTCGCAGCAAACGGCGGCGCCAGTGCGGGTATGGGACCCTCCGGCGTATCCACCTGCGTCCACCGCCCGCGCGCGGCGAGTTGCGGATGCCGCCACACGTCGGCCATCGCATTCACGCGCGCATTGGCGATCTGCGCTGCATCGAGCCTTTGCACCACCTCGTCGGTGGTGAGCGTGACAAATGTCGCGTCGATGATCGCGCGCAGCGCCTCACGCGCCGCATTGCGCTTCGCATTGGCATCGAAACGTGGGTCGCTCGCGAGCTCGGGCCGCTCGAGTACCTCGGCGCAGAAGGCCACCCATTCGCGCTCGTTCTGCAGGCCGAGCATCACGCTGCCGCCGTCCCTCGTGGGAAACGGGCCGTAGGGATAGATCGTGGCATGTGCCGCCCCCGCGCGCGGCGGCGGCGGCGCGCCGTCATAGGCGTAGTACAGCGGAAAGCCCATCCACTCGACCATGCTCTCGAGCATCGAGATGTCGAGCCGCGTGCCGCGGCCGGTGCGATCGCGCTCGCGCAATGCCGCGAGGATGCCCGAGAACGCGTACATGCCGGCCGCGATGTCGGCGATGGAGCAGCCCGCCTTCGCCGGTGCCTCGGGCGTGCCGGTGGTGGACACGAAGCCCGACTCGCTCTGGATCAACAAGTCATACGCCTTGCGGTCGCGCTGCGGACCGTCGGCACCGTAGCCCGAGATGTCGCATACGATGAGGCGCGGGTACGCGGGTGAGAGCGCGTCGTACGACAGGTCCATGCGCTCCGTCGCACCGGGCGCCAGGTTCTGGACCAGCACGTCCGCACGCGCCAGCAGCGTGCGTAGCACGGCCAGCGCCTCCGGCTGCTTGAGGTCGAGCGCGAGACTTTCCTTGGAACGATTCACCCACACGAAATGCGACGACAGTCCGCGCACGCGTGTGTCGTAGCTGCGCGCGAAGTCCCCCGCCCCGGGCCGCTCGACCTTGATCACGCGCGCGCCGAGGTCGGCGAGGTGTCGCGTGCAGAAGGGCGCGGCGATCGCATGCTCGAGCGCCACGACGAGGATGCCTTCGAGCGGTCGCATGACTCGAACCCCGCCCTAGTACGACCGCGGCAAGCCGAGTACGTGCTCGGCCACGTACGCGAGGATGAGGTTGGTCGAGATCGGTGCCACCTGGTACAGGCGCGTCTCGCGGAACTTGCGCTCCACGTCGTACTCATGCG
>CAZUGY010000259.1:0-2034 GCA_964620265.1 uncultured Alcaligenaceae bacterium | reverse complement strand
CCCTCCAGGCGCGAGACCTGCTGGTCGCTGCGGAAGACCGGCAGGCACACCAGCGCCACGAGGGCGGCCAGCGGCAGGTCGATGCGCAGGATGTCGGGGCCCACCTCGATGCCCGCCGGGGACACGAGGCAGATGAGGCCGAGGATCACCAGGATGTTGGTGATGCTGCTGCCGATGAGGTTGCCGATGGCGACGTCGCGATCGTTCTTCAGCGTGGCGACCAGGGTGGTCGTCAGCTCCGGCGCATTGGTGCCGAAGGCGACGATGGTGAGGCCGATCACCGCATCGGGCACGCCGAAGGTCGTCGCGATGTCGACCGCCCCGGCCACCATCAGGTCGGCGCCGACGATCGTGAGCGCGATGCCGACCGTGAGCCGCACCCCGTTCCACGCCCACTGCCACGGGCCCCGCCGTGTCTTCAGGGCGCGCTGGCTGTACTCCTCCGCGAACTCGAGGCGCATGCGTTCGCTTTCGCGCCGGCTGAGGCGCACGAGCGCCGTGAAGTAGGCCACCGCGGCGCCCAGCAGGATCGCCCCCTCGGTGCGGCTCAGCACGCCGTCCCAGGCCATGGCGATCAGCGCGAGCGACGTGGCGATCATCACCGGCACGTCGAACTTGATGCTCTGCAAGCGCAGCGGCAGCGGACGGCACAGCGCGCTCAGCCCCAGCACGAACAGCAGGATGAAGAGGTTGCCACCGGCGATGTTACCCACGGACAGCGGCCCCTTGCCCTCGTAGGCGGCGGTGATGCCGACCGCGAGCTCGGGCGTGCTGGTGCCGATGGCGACGACGGTCAGGCCGATGAGGATCGGCTGGATGTTGAGCATCGCCGCGATGCGCGTCGCGCCGCGCAGCAGCAGCTCGGCACCGACGATGATGACGACCAGGCCGCCGATGAAGACGATCGCCGGATGCAGCGCCATCAGTGCCCCCCGGTCGTGGGGAAGCGGGGGAACATCGCCGCGGGTCCGCTCATCGGCTCCACGCGCGCAGCGCCAGCTTGCGCAGCTCCCCGAACCACAGCACGGTGCTGCCCATGGCCACGCACACGGCCCACTGCGCGGGGTCGAGCGGCACGGTGCCGAACGCCACGTTGAGGAAGCCCACGTGCACCACCGCCACCTGCAGCAGGGCCGACAGCGCGATGGCGCCCCAGAGCCACGCATTGACGAACAGGTGGTGGAAGGCCGTGGTGGTCTCGGAGCGCGCATTGAAGCAGTTGAAGAGCTGCGCGAACACGAGCACCGTGAAGGCTGCGGTGCGGGCGTTGTCGAGGTCGCGCGCGCCTTCGACGAGCCCGCCCGGCAGGTACAGGTCGAGGGTCAGCAGCGTGGCCAGCGCCATCACCAGGCCGATCTCGACCACGCCCCACCACATGCGCGCGTCGATCGCACGGTCGGTCGGCTTGCGCGGCTTGCGCGCCATCACGTCGTCGGTCTCCGGATCCACGCCCATCGCCAGCGCCGGGCCGGAATCGGTGATGAGGTTGATCCACAGGATCTGCGTGGCCAGCAAAGGCAGCACGAGGGCCTCGCCGCTGCCGGTGAGGCCGATGACGCCGGCGCCGACGACGCCCAGGAACACCGTCAGCACCTCGCCCATGTTCGACGACAGCAGGTAGCGCAGGAACTTGCGGATGTTGTCGAAGATGCCGCGGCCTTCGCGCACCGCCTCCACGATGGTGGCGAAGTTGTCGTCGGCGAGGATCATCCTGGCCGCCTCCTTGGTGACCTCGGTGCCGGTGATGCCCATGGCCACGCCGATGTCGGCCGACTTCAGCGCCGGCGCGTCGTTGACACCGTCGCCGGTCATCGCGACGATGTTGCCGTCGGCCTGCAGCGCATCGACGATGCGCAGCTTGTGCACCGGCGCCACGCGCGCGTAGACCGAGGTCACGCGCACCGCGGCGGCGAGGCCGGCGGCGTCGAGGTCGTCGAGCGCGGCGCCGGTCAGCGCCTTCGCGCCGGGCTCGACGATGCCGAGGTCGGCGGCGATGCGCGCCGCCGTGCGCGGGTGGTCGCCGGTGATCATGAT
>CAZUGY010000258.1:0-2077 GCA_964620265.1 uncultured Alcaligenaceae bacterium | reverse complement strand
GGCAACTGGGCTATAAGCACGCCAAGTACGTCACCGGCATCGAGCTCGTGGAATCCTTTGCGAAGATCGCGGGCGGCAAAGGCGGCTACTGGGAGGACCAGGGCTACCAGTGGTGGGCGGGGATCTGACGCCCTGCCACGCGCCTGTCAATCCGCAGGTCTCTGCTTCGAGCACGTCAGTTCTTCAGCGCGCCCTCGCGGGCGAGCCGGTCGATGTTCGGCGTGCTGCCTCCCATCATGCCGCGATGGCAGGCACTGATGTTCCAGATGCCTACGTCGTCGGCCATGATCATGATGATGTTCGGTTTCTTCGAGGTCGTCATCGGATCTTCCGGTTGATCGCGGTGAACGGCCCGCATGAGTGCAAAGTATAGGGCGATCACCCCATGCCGTCGGCTAACCATCGGGGCTTCCGTGGAATACGCTCTTGATCGCGCGGCACTTCCTGATCATCGGGTGTCGGCAACGGATCGCCGTTACGGACCTGGACCATCCGATGCCGTCATGCTTGCGATTCCTTCGCAAAAGGAGGCAACATGCCCTTCTTTCGCTCCACGGAATGCGCCATGACATCCACAAGTGAGCCACATGGTTGGTTGAACACCGAGACGCTGCATACGCCCTTCGGTGACTTCGAGTTCAAGAACGGCTACCCCGCCGGCGATACGGAGGAGCGCTTGCGCAAGCTGCAAACGCTCAACCGCGCGATCGAGGTCTACCTCACGCAGTTGATGCCGGTAAGTGAGATCGCCTTGCGCGAGGGCATGCGGGCATTCGGGGCGACCAAGCCTACCCAGGTCGTGCTCTGGGAAGACCTGATGGATGCGAAGACGGTTCTGCTGACCGCCAATACCGAGACGGTCTACGGTCTCAGTCATCTCGCCTTGCGAAGCGATGGACCGACCGTCGTCGAAGCACCTCCGCACATGCTGGGCTTCCTGCAGGATGGCCTGCAGCGCTATCTCGCCGACATCGGACCACTCGGACCGGACAAGGGCAATGGCGGCAAATTCCTCGTCTTGCCGCCGGGCTTCAAGGACGACGTGCCGGAAGGCTACTTCGTCGTGCGCTCTCCCACCTACTCGGTGACGTTCGCAGTGCGCGGCTTCCAGGTCGACGGCAAGACCGACCAGGCCGTGAAGCTGATGAAGGGGATCCGCGTGTACCCGCTCGCCAAGGCTCCGTCGCCGCCTCCGATGGAATTCCTGAACGGATCCGGCAAGGATATCGACACGCTCTTTCCGGACAACCTTCGCTTCTTCGAGCTGCTGGCCATGCTCGTCGACGAGGAGCCGCTGGAAAGCTTCGGTGCGCTGGAGCGCTCCATGATGCAGGCCATCGGCATCGAGAAGGGCAAACCGTTCAAGCCCGACGACGCGACGAAGGCCCTCCTGTCCGATGCGGCGCGCCTCGGCGGGGCGATGGCGCGCGCCAATACCTATGGGTCGACGACGGCCGGGTTCTACTACCCGGACCGCAAGTGGCAAGGCATCCAGGAAGGGATGACCTACACCTTCGCCCGGGACGGCGCGCCACAGATCGATGCCAGGAACAACATCTACTACATGGCCGCGGGCAACTCGCCGGCGATGATGGAGAAGAATGTCGGGCAAGGCTCGCAGTACCTTTGGACCTACCGCGACCGGGACGGCAACTACCTCGATGGCGCCCGGAACTATCGTTTGCACATCGAGCCGCAGATCCCGGCCAAGAATTTCTGGTCGGTCGTCGTTTACGACGCGCTGAGCCGCTCGGAGCTACAGAACGGCCAAGCCCTTCCTTCGGTCAGCGTTTACTCCAAGCCCCAGATCAACGCGGACGGTTCCGTGGATATCTTCTTCGGGCCGGATGAGCCAAAGGGCAAAGGCAACTGGATCAGGACGGTCCCCGGCAAGGGGTGGTTTCCCATCTTCCGCTTTTACGGCCCGACCCAGGAGTACTTCGACAAGACCTGGAAGCTCGAGGACATCGTCGCCCTGTAGTGAGGCGTCGTGGCTATGCTCGAGCTGGCTATCTGCCGTTGGTGGCGCCGAGCACCTGCGCCGCGCTCTGCAATGCCTGCTGGTACTCCGCCTGCT
>CAZUGY010000257.1:0-2079 GCA_964620265.1 uncultured Alcaligenaceae bacterium | reverse complement strand
GGCCAAGATCGCCGTGTTCGCGGCATCGATCCTGTCGGCGGTATTGGGCGTGGCGATATTGTGGAAGCCACGGGCGGAGGCCGAGGAAACGGCGGGTGAGGCGACGACCAGCGGTACGCCGGTGAACGGTACCCAGACCGTCCGCTAGTGATTCAGCGCGGAGATGAACTGCGCGAGCTCGGGCGTCTTCGGATGTGCAAAGAGCTCGTCGGGCGGCCCGATCTCGTGGATGCGTCCGGCGTGCATGAACACCAGGCGGTCGCTCACCTTGCGCGCGAAGTTCATCTCGTGCGTGACCATCATGAGCGTCATGCCTTCGCTCGCCAGCGACTCGACCACGCGCAGCACCTCGCCCACGAGCTCGGGATCGAGCGCCGAGGTGATCTCGTCGCATAGCAGTACCGCGGGCTCCATTGCCAATGCCCGCGCGATGGCCACGCGCTGCTGCTGGCCGCCCGAGAGCTGGTCGGGCCACGCATCGAATTTCTCGGCAAGGCCCACGCGCGTCAGCAGCGTACTCGCGCGCTGCGCGCCGGCGGGTTGCCCGAGCTTCTTCACGAGGTGAGGAGCGAGCATCACGTTGTGTCCCACCGTGAGATGCGGAAACAAATTGAAGCTCTGGAAGATCATGCCCACGCGCTGGCGCAGCTCGCGCATCGCCTGCGCGCTGTCGTGCAGCAGCGGCTTGCCGTCGACGCTGAGGCTGCCCTCGTCGAAGCGCTCGAGGCCGTTCACGCAGCGCAGGAGCGTGCTCTTGCCGGAACCGCTCTTGCCGATGATCGCGATCACCTCGCCCGGCTCCACCGCGAGGTCGATGCCCTTCAGTACCTCGTTGCTGCCGAATCGCTTGCGCAGCCCCTTGATTTCAACGACCGGCATGGAGTTTCCTTTCGAGGTGGTGACTCCACCACGAGATGGGGAAGCAGAGGCAGAAGTAGAGGAGCGCCACCACGCCGTAGACCGCGAAGGGGCGGAACGTGGCATTGGTGATCATCGTGCCCGCCTTGGTGAGCTCGATGAAGCCGATCACGGAGGCGAGCGCCGTACCCTTCACCACCTGCACGAGAAAGCCCACCGTGGGCGGTACCGCGATCTTCATCGCCTGCGGCAGCACCACGTGGCGCATCTTCTCGGTGAAGCTCATCGCGAGGCTGTCCGCGGCCTCCCACTGGCCCTTGGGGATGGACGCCACGCAGCCACGCCAGATCTCCGCCAGGAAGGCGCTCGTATACAGGGTGAGCGCCAATCCTGCGGCGACCCAGGGGGTAGTCGGCAGGCCCAGGACCGCCAATCCGAAGTACGCGAGAAAGAGCTGCATCAGGAGCGGCGTGCCCTGGAAGAGCTGCACATAACCCGCGACGAGCTTCTGCGCGACTTCGCCCCCACGCAATCGCGTGAAGAGCAGCGCCAGCCCCACGAGGCCGCCGCCCACGAAGGCGACGAGCGACAACGCGATCGTCCAGCGCGCGGCGAGCAGCAGGTTGCGCAGGATGTCCCAGAAGGTGAAGTCGACCATGTCCGCTTTTCAGGAAGGCATTCCGGACGAGCGCATCCGCCGCGCGCCACCGCGCCACGCATGCGAGCGTGAGCGTTGCATCACGGCCTTCCGAAGATGAAGCGAGGCCCCATCCAGTTCAGCGCGCGCCGCACGCCGATGGCGAGCACGAGATAGATCGCGGTGGCCACGAGGTACGCCTCGAAGGCGCGGAAGTTGCGGCTCTGGATCAGGTTGGCCGCAAAGGACAGTTCCTCCGTGGAGATCTGCCCGCACACGGCGGAGCCCAGCATCACGATCACGATCTGGCTCGTGAGCGCGGGCCACACCTTGCGCAGCGCCGGCGGCAGCACCACGCGCGTGAAGATCTGGTAGCGCGACAGCGCCAGGCTCTCCGCGGCCTCGATCTGTCCGCGCGGTGTGGCCATGAGGCCCGCGCGGATGATCTCCGTGGCGTAGGCGCCGAGGTTGATCACCATCGCCAGCACCGACGCGAACTCGGGCGAAAGCCTCACGCCGAGCATCGGCAGCCCGAAGAAGATGAAGAAGAGCTGCACGATGAACGGCGTATTGCGGATGAGCTC
>CAZUGY010000256.1:0-2114 GCA_964620265.1 uncultured Alcaligenaceae bacterium | reverse complement strand
AGAGCCAGCCGTCATACACGTGCAGGTAGTAGCTGTCGCCGAAGCCCCCTTGCAGAATCAAGGCGCGAGTGTTGATGACACGCTGGAAGCGCTCGCTCCCAGCCACCGGCTTCATGACGGGGGCGCCATCGATGGGCACGAGCAGCGCGGGAACGTGACTGACGAGCACGGTCGGCGGTGCGTTGTTCACGGCCACGGTGGCGGGCTTGACACCGGCCAGCGCGAGCGAGGCCTGGAGACGGTCGAGCGAGATGGTCCGCAGGCTGCTCGCCAGGCGCGCCTGCAGTTCCGCCGCATACCCGGCGCCCTTGTCCGGCAGCGTCGGAAATTCGCTCTTGCCGATGCGCAGGTCCTCGAGCACCACGGTGCGCGTCACCTTGTCGACCTGGGTACGGGCCGTGGCGAACACCACGCCGAACGTCTCGGTGCTTGCGCCCGTCGGCCTGATGGCCAGCGCCGCGCGAAAATCGAGCACGTTGTCCTTCCAGGCGTTGACTTGCGGCTGGTAGACCCGCACTGCGGCGTTGGACAGGGTCACCTCGCGCGGCCATGGATCGGCGGGGCGGGAAGGCGCGCTCGCCGGCTGCGCCGCGACGCTGCCCCACTCACCGGGGACCGCGCAGGGCAGCAGCGACAGCACGAGCGTTGCAGCAACGAAGCCCGATGTGGCAATGCGATTCACGTTCATGATGGTCTCGAATGGCTGAAAGAGAAAGGCAGCCGGCGCTTGCGTCAACGCGCCACCGCCGCGGCGATGGGTGCCAGAGGCGCTACTTCGGGAACATGAGCTGTAGCTGCGCGCGGATCTGCCAGTTCGAGCCGTATTCCGGCTTCTCCACGTTGTAGTAGGCGGACAGCTGCGTATTCACCGGCAGCCTGCCCAGGTGGAAGACATGCCCGATGCCGCCCCCGACCGGGACGGTCCACCGGTTCCCGCTGTCGGCGTCCCAGTTCACCGTGGCGATCGGTGACGACGTGAGATACGTGCCGCCTGGAAAGTTGTAGTTGAGAAAGGGCTGCACGAGGCCGTTGTTGTACGACGGCGCGCCATTGCGAGTGCCCACGGACCACACGTTGTTGACGAGCACTCCGTAGACCCACGGCGAGCCGTGGGCAAGATGCAGGACCACGAACGAGGGTCCCAAGCCCCAGTTGTCGTTGCCGAGCGCCGAATTGCTGTGCGTGGGCGCTTGCCCGACCGCACCCACGCCCCAGATCCAGCGGTCGGGCTTGGCGGGCGACAGAAAGGCGGTGAACTGGACATCGCCGAGGCCGCTGGTCGCGCCTTCATTGGGCTGCAGCGGTGGCTGCGAGACGATCGGCACGATCGTGCGCGTGATGATGTTCCAGTCCTCGTTCACCGCGACCGGGATCACCGGCTGGATATTGAGGATGTTCTGCGTGCGCTTCAGGGGGCCATAATCGAGGTTGACGTTGTCCTGGAACGGCACGCTGATGAGATTGCCCACGGGATTCTGCGCGAGCTTGGCGAGCTCCTCGGCCGACAGTGCGGCGTACGCCGGGGCGGCGAGCGCACAAGATGCCAGTGCCGCGGCGCCGATGCATCTTCTGGAGGAGCGGAGAGCCATGTCGTCTGGACGGACGCACCGGGGCGCCGGGTTCCTGCGTGGCATCCACGCACTGTTCGGACGCGGCATCGTCCCATGCGGTGGCCCCCGTCGAAATAGGACCATGGTCCCATCCGGGCAGGGTCGCTTGCGCGACACCGGGGCTGCTATGCGGCTGCGCGCTCCATCCACTCCGCCATGACCCGCGCCACGTCCGCGCACACGTCCGCATCGCGGCGTCCGGTCTTAGCGCGCACGTGGAATGCGTGGTCCGCGTCGTCGAACGTCACGAGGGCGGCGTGCCGGCCGAGCGCCTCGACGACCGGCCGCAGGAGATCGAGATCGGCGAGATCGTCGCGCGTGCCTGCGAGAAAGAGCATCGGCACGCGCACGGCCGCGAGATGCGTCGCGCGATCGCGCGAAGGCTTGCCTGCGGGATGCAGCGGAAAGCCCACGAAGGCCAGCCCGCGCACGCCGGGTAGCGGCGCTATCGCCTGCGCCTGCGACGTCATGCGGCCGCCGAACGACTTGCCACCGGCGAAAAGC
>CAZUGY010000255.1:0-2125 GCA_964620265.1 uncultured Alcaligenaceae bacterium | reverse complement strand
GCAGCTTCTCCTTGATGAGCTGCCACACGTCCTTGTTGTGCATGAAGCTCTTGCCGAGGTCGAAGCGCGCGAAGCTGCCCATCATCTCGAGGTAGCGCGTGAGCGGCGGCTTGTCGAAACCGTAGAGCTTCTTGATCTCCTCGATCTGCTTGGCATCGAGGTCGCGCGCGCCAGAGCGTGCGGCACGCGCTCCCTCGGTGCCAACCCCGCGCATCTCGGCAACGATCTGGTCTACAGGTCCGCCCGGCACGAACTGGATGAGGATGAATGTCACCGTCAGGACCCCGATCAGCGTGGGAATCATGAGGAGCAGGCGCTTGAGGATGTAGCTCAGCATCGGGAAAAGCTCATTCGACGTGTCAGGACTGCGGCTTGCGCGCGGCCTCGTCCTTGATCCACCAGGTGCCCACCGACCAGACCGGGAGGTCCTGGCTTTCTTCGGTGGTGTAGTACTTGGGGACGGGTGGGATTCCGAACTTGTTCCAGTACGAAGTGAGGTAGGCGCCCGAAAATAGCTGCGGGACCTGGTATGCACTATGCATGACGATGCGATCGAGTGCGCGGGCCGCGTCACGCAGCTCTTCGTAAGACGCCGCATTGTTCATCGCGGCAAGCATGGCATCCACTGCGGGATCCTTGAGGCCCCGGAAGTTGCCGGAGCCCTGCGTGTCGGCGGTCTTGGAGCTCAGGAGCTCTGTGTAGTCGAGCGCAGACGGAATGGTGAAGTCGGGTGTGCGGATGGTGATCACGTCGAAGTCGAAGGCCTCGAGCCGCTTGCGATAGAGCGCGAAGTCCACGAGCCGCGGATTCATCTTGATGCCGAGCTTTGAAAGATTGCGCTGCCAGACGACGTTGCGAAAGTTCGAGGCCTGCACCTCGAGATACTCGAACTCGAATGGCTCGCCTTTGGCATTGCGCATGACACCGTCGTCGGCAATCTTCCAGCCCGCAGCCTCGAACAGCCTTCGGGCGTGCTGAAGATTTTCGCGCAATGCAGTGGGGCTCGTATCGGTGCGCGGTGCAACATAGGGCTCCCCGAACACGGTGTCTGGAATCTTGCCGCGGAAGGGTTCGAGGAGTTTCAGCTCGCCCTCGCTCGGCTTGCCTTTGGCGGCGAAATCTGAATTCGAGAACAGGCTGTACGCACGATGGCGCAAGCCGTAAACGTTGATCTTCTCGAAGTCGTAGGTGTAGTCGAGCGCTTGGCGAACACGCATGTCCTGGAACATGGGGCGGCGCAGGTTGAGCAGATACGCCTGGAAGCCTTGGCCCATGCCGTATTCCCATGCCTTCTTGATGATGCGACCGTCGCGCCACTTGGCACCCGAATGGCCACGCACGTACTGCTGAGGTACGAACTCCTGAATAAGGTCGAACTCACCCGCCTTGAACGCTTCCATGCTCACCGCGCGGTCGCGGTAGAGCCGATATACCACCCGATCGAAGTTGAACATCCCCTTGCGGACATTGAGATCCTTGGCCCAATAGTCCGGATTGCGCTTGAACTCGATTCCCCGGCCGGAGTCGGTCTTCTCGATGGTGTAGGGGCCAGTGGTGATGGGGTATTCCGTGACGATCTCATCGAGGGCCTTGGCCTTGCCGTCGGCCCCTTTGCCCCACTTGGGGGAGAACACGGGAATGCCGGCGACGTTGAACACCATGTCGTCGGTGTGCTCCTCCAGGTCGAAGCGGATCGTGCGCTCGTCGAGGATGGCGCCGAACTTGACCTTTTCGAGCGCGGCGCGCACGGCCGGGGCGGCGCCCTTGCTCGTAAGCATGTCGAAGGAATACTTCACGTCGGCCGCGGTGACCGGGTCGCCGTTGTAGAACCTGGCCTTGGGGTTGAGGCGGAAGGTGACCGACGACTTGTCGGGCGCCACCTTGATGCCTTCCGCGAGCAAGCCGTAGATCGTGCCCGGCTCGTCGCCGGAACGGAATGCGAGCGGCTCGAACATCAGGATGGACACGCCGGTGGGCGGGCTGCCCTTGATCGTATACGGATTGAACTTGTCGAAGCTCGAACGTCGGTCAGGGTTGCCCAAATAGACCGTGCCGCCCTTGGGCGCATCCGGGTTGACCCACTCGAAGGCCTTGAAGTCCTTGGGATACTTGGGCGTACCGCCGA
>CAZUGY010000254.1:0-2131 GCA_964620265.1 uncultured Alcaligenaceae bacterium | reverse complement strand
GCAGCTTCTCCTTGATGAGCTGCCACACGTCCTTGTTGTGCATGAAGCTCTTGCCCAGGTCGAAGCGCGCGAAATTGCCCATCATCTCGAGGTAGCGCGTGAGCGGCGGCTTGTCGAAGCCGTAGAGCTTCTTGATCTCCTCGATCTGCTTGGCGTCGAGGTCGCGGCGTCCCACGCTGCCCGACTTGGCGCCCTCGCCGCCGCCCACGCCGCGCATCTCCGCCACGATCTGGTCCACCGGCCCGCCGGGGACGAACTGGATGATGATGAATGTCACGGTCAGGACCCCGATCAGCGTCGGGATCATGAGCAGCAACCGCTTGAGGATGTAGCTCAGCATCGGGGAAGGCTCGTCGTACTCGTCAGGACTGCGGCTTGCGCGCGGCCTCGTCCTTGATCCACCAGGTACCGACCGACCAGACCGGCAGGTCGCCACTCTCATCGGTGGTGTAGTACTTGGGGACCGGCGGGATGCCGAACTTGTTCCAGTAGGACGTGAGGTAGCCGCCCGAGAAGAGCTGCGGCACCTGGTAGTGGCCATGCATCACGAGGCGATCGAGTGCGCGCGCGGCGTCGCGCAACTCGTCGTAGGTCCTGGCATTGTTCATCGCTTCGAGCACGGCATCCACGGCCGGGTCCTTCAGGCCGCGGAAGTTGCCGGAACCTTGCGTATCGGCCGTCTTCGAGCTCAGCAGCTCCGTGTAGTCGAGCGCCGACGGAATCGTGAAGTCCGGCGTGCGGATGGTGACGGTGTCGAAGTCGAAGGCTTCCAGCCGCTTGCGATACAGCGCGAAGTCGACGTTGCGCACGTTGAGCTTGATGCCGATCTTGGCGAGGTTGCGCGCCCAGATGACGTTGCGGAACTGCGACCCGCCCTGCGTCTCGAGGTATTCGAACTCGAAAGGCTCGCCTTTCGCATTGCGCATCACGCCATCCTGGCCGATCTTCCAGCCGGCGGCCTCGAAGAGCTCGCGCGCCTTCTTCAGGTTTTCACGCAAGGCGTTGGGGCTCGTGTCCGTGCGCGGCGGCTTGTACTCCTCGCCGAAGACCGCATCCGGAATCTTGCCGCGGAACGGCTCGAGGAGCTTCAACTCGCCCTCGCTCGGCTTGCCCTTGGCCGCGAAATCGGAATTGGAGAAGAGACTGTACGCGCGGTGGCGCAGGCCGTAGAGGTTGATCTTCTCGAAGTCGTAGGTGTAGTCGAGCGCTTCGCGGATGCGGATGTCCTGGAAGATCGGGCGGCGCAGGTTCAGCAGGTACGCCTGGAAGCCCTGCCCCATGCCGTATTCGAAGGTCTTCTTGACGATGCGGCCGTCGCGCCACTTGACGCCTTCGTGGCCGCGCACGTATTGCGAACCGACGAACTCCTGGATCAAGTCGAATTCGCCGGCCTTGAACGCCTCCATGCTGACCGCGCGATCACGGTAGAGGCGATAGACGATGCGATCGAAGTTGAACATGCCCTTGCGGACGTTCAGGTCCTTTGCCCAGTAGTCGGGGTTGCGCTTGAATTCGATCCCGCGGCCCGAGTCGGTCTTCTCGATCATGTACGGGCCCGTGGTGATGGGGTAATCCGTGACGATCTCGTCGAAGGGCTTGGCCTTGCCGTCGGCGCCCTTGCCCCACTTGGGCGAGAACACCGGGATGCTGGCGATGTTGAAGACCATGTCATCCGTGTGCTCTTCGAGGTCGAAGCGGATGGTCCGCTCGTCGAGGATCGCGCCGAACTTCACCTTTTCGAGCGCGGCGCGCACGGCGGGAGCGGCGCCCTTGCTCGTGAGCATCTCGAAGGAATGTTTCACGTCGGCCGCGGTGACGGGATCACCGTTGTAGAACTTGGCTTTCGGATGGATGCGGAAGGTGACCGACGACTTGTCGGGCGCCACCTTGATGCCTTCGGCGAGAAGCCCGTAGATCGTGCCGGGCTCGTCGCCGGAGCGGAAAGCGAGTGGCTCGAACATGAGAATCGACACGCCGGTGGGCGGGCTACCCTTCAGCGTGTAGGGATTGAACTTGTCGAAGCTCGTGCGCCGGTCGGGATTGCCGAGGTAAACCGTGCCGCCCTTCGGCGCGTCGGGGTTGACCCACTCGAAGGCCTTGAAGTCCTTGGGATACTTGGGCGTACCGCCGA
>CAZUGY010000253.1:0-2161 GCA_964620265.1 uncultured Alcaligenaceae bacterium | reverse complement strand
GGATGTCGTCGATGCCGTCAAGGCCTGCGCCCGGCATGGTGTGCCGATCATTGCGTATGGCACGGGGACGTCCGTGGAGGGCCATGTGCTGGCCACGCATGGCGGCGTGTGCATCGACCTCACGAGGATGAACCGCATCCTCGAGGTCAACGCGGAGGATCTCGACGTGCGCGTGGAGCCGGGCGTCACGCGCAAGCAGCTCAACAGCTACCTGCACGACAGCGGGCTCTTCTTCCCCATCGATCCGGGCGCCGATGCATCGCTGGGCGGCATGGCCTCCACCCGCGCGTCGGGTACCAATGCCGTGCGCTACGGCACGATGCGCGACAACGTGCTGGGCCTTACCGTGGTGCTTGCCGATGGCAGCATCATCAGGACCGGAGGCCGCGCGCGCAAGTCCGCGGCAGGCTACGACCTGACCCGCCTCTTCGTCGGCGCCGAAGGCACGCTCGGCATCATCACCGAGCTCACGATCAAGCTCCACGCGATCCCCGAGGGCATGTCGGCGGCGGTGTGCGCCTTTCCCACGGTGAAGGATGCCGTGGACTCCGTGATCGAGGCGATCCAGTGCGGCATCCCCATCGCGCGCGTGGAGCTCCTCGATACGCTGACCGTGAAGGCGGTGAACGCCTACAGCAAGCTGGGGCTGGCCGAGTCGCCCACGCTCTGGTACGAGTTCCACGGGACCGCCCGCGGTGTCGAGGAGCAGGCCGGGCAGATGCAGGAGATCGCGAAGAGCCACGGCGGTCAGGACTTCTCGTGGTCGTCGCGGCCGGAGGAGCGCACGAAGCTATGGCAGGCGCGCCACGACGCCTACTTCGCGTGCCTCGCGCTGCGCAAGGGCAGCCGCATGGTCGCCACCGACGTGTGCGTGCCCATCAGCAGGCTCACCGAGTGCATCGTGGCCACGCAGGAGGACGTCGCGCAGTCGACGATGCCGATCCCGCTCTTCGGCCATGTGGGCGACGGCAATTTCCACCTCATGATCCTCGTGGATCCCGACAGCGAGGCCGACACGCAGGAGGCGTGGGAGCTCAACACGCGCCTCGTGCGGCGCGCGATCGCCATGGGTGGCACCTGCACCGGCGAGCACGGGATCGGGCTGGGCAAGCGCGAGTTCCTCGTCGAGGAGTTCGGCGAGGGCGCAGTGAACGTGATGCGCTCGATCAAGGCCACGCTCGATCCGCGCAACCTCATGAATCCCGGCAAGGTCGTGTGAGCGACACCGTCCGGGCATCAGAATCCGACGCGCCGCGAACCGCAGTACGCAGCAGGAGATGACCATGCACCTCGCCGACGTCAAGCTCGACGACAAGTACACGCTCGAAAGCGGACGCGTGTATCTCAACGGCATCCAGGCCTTGACGCGCCTCCTCATGATGCAGCGGCTGCGCGATGCCGCGGCCGGCCTCGACACGGCGGGCTTCGTCTCCGGCTTCCAGGGCTCGCCGCTCAACAACATGGACAAGACGCTGTGGGAGGCGCACGACCTCCTCGCCCGTCACCACATCCACTTCCAGCCCGGCCAGAACGAGGAGCTCGCGGCGATGGGCGTGTGGGGCGCGCAGCAGGTGTCGCTCGATCCGCATGCGCGCTACCAGGGTGTGTTCGGCATGTGGTATGGCAAGTGGGCGGGCCTTGCGCGTTGCGGCGACGTGCTGCTGCACGGCAACTCGGCGGGCTCCGCGCGCTTCGGCGGCGTGCTCCTCGTGTGCGGCGACGACCACATGGGGCGCTCGTCGACCATCGCCACGCAGAGCGAGAACATGCTGATGGCGCCGATGATCCCGGTGCTCGCTCCCACTGGCGTGCAGGAGTACCTCGACCTCGGCATCCACGGCTATGCGATGTCGCGCTTCTCGGGCTCGTGGCTCGCGTTCAAGGCATTGGACGACACGATCGAGTGCTCGGCGTCGGTGAGTGTCGATCCCGCGCGCATCGATGTGCGCATCCCCGAGGACTTCACCCTGCCGCCGGGCGGCCTCAACCTGCGCCTGCCCGACCAGCCGCTCGCGATGGAGCGGCGCATCCACGACCATCGCCTGCCGGCGGTGCTCGCCTACGTGCGCGAGAACCGGTTGAATCCGGTGACCTACGAGAGCCCCAGGGCGCGCCTCGGCATCGTCACGGCCGGCAAGTCCTACCTCGACGTGCGCCAGGC
>CAZUGY010000252.1:0-2166 GCA_964620265.1 uncultured Alcaligenaceae bacterium | reverse complement strand
GGCGCGTTGCGGCCCGCCGACTATGCGCACGGCCTCGTGGGCGATCCGCTCGCCGACGACGAGCTCGCCCTCGTGGTCCGCAAGGGCCATCCGTGGTCACGCCGGCGCAAGCTCGCCGACGCGGACCTTGCCACGGCCGGGTTCGTGCTGCCGCGCGTGCACACCCCCAATCGCACGCTCTTCGAGCGCGCGCTGCAGACGCGTGGACTGGCAGCACCGAACGTCGTGGTCGAGACGAGCGACCTCGCGGTGCTGCGCGGCGTGCTCGTGAACAGCGACCTCGTGACCGCGATCTCGCCGCGCCAGCTCTCCTACGAGCTGGAAGCGGGATTGCTGCACGTGCTGCCGCTGGCGCTCCCCGATACGCGCCGGGTGATCGGCATCACGCGCCGCAGCGACAGCCTGGTGTGGCCGGGGGCGAGGCTCCTGATGGAGGAGATCACGCGCCGGTGCCCGAGCCTGCTGGGAGTTGTGGAGCCCGTTGCCGAGGCGGTCGTCGAGGCCTGAGCCGGTCGGTTGTCGGAGGACGAACAAGCCGGCCGGAGCGCGGCGACGCGGGGGCGTCATGACACCGAACCGGCGAGGAACGCGCTCTCTCATTCCTCCGCGCGCTGCGCCCGCCGCGGCTTCAATCCTCGAACTTCTCGCTCGCATCCGCCTCGCCCAGCCGCCAGTAGCCCGCGGCCTTGGTCCACGCCGGCGGATGCTGCACGACGTTGCGCACATGTGCCCGCAACGCACGCGCGACACTCGCCTCCGCAGCGACCCACACGTAGCTCTCGCCCACCGGAAGCACCAAAGCCTGCAGCGCGTCGAGCAACGGCGCCGGATCGCTCGCCCGGGCCAGCGGACGATGCACCCACAGCGCACGATGATCGGCGCGGGTGTCGAAGCGCTGCTCGTCGTCCTTGCCGGCCACGGCCACGAGGCTCGTCACCTGCGTGCCCGCGGGCAATTCCTCGATGCGGCGGCCGATGGCCGGGAGCGCGGTCTCGTCGCCCACGAGGAGCCACCAGTCGAAGTCGTGCGGCACGACCTGCGAGCCGCGCGGGCCGCCGATCTCCACCTTGCTGCCCGGCACGGCCTGCAATGCCCATTGCGTGGCAGGTCCACCGTCGTGCACGGCGAAGTCGAGCGCGAGCGTGCGCGTGGCGGCATCGAAGCGGCGCGGCGTGTAGTCGCGGCGGGCCTCCGATCCGGGGACGAAGAGCTTCACGTGGTCATCGGCACCGAGGCTCGTGAAGTCCGCGAGGTCCTCGCCGGTGAGATGGAGGCGGCGCATGTTGGGCGTGACGTCCTCCACCGCGCTGACGGTGAGCTGCCGCCGGCGGGTCTCGTGGCGGACGCGTACGATTTCGTGGGTCATCGATTGCAGTTGGTGGCGGCGGGCACGACTGTCAAGCGCTCATGCCGTGTCGGCGCTTGACGCCGGCCACCGCGGGGGATGCGAGGAATCCGAGCAGGCGTTTCACCTCGTCGCCCGAGCCCGAGCAGCTCGTGGCTGCGCCCGCGAACGTGGTCACCGCCTGCAGCGCCTCGGGAAGCAGTCCCGCGACCTCCACGCCGGACGTGTTCATGAGCTCGCCCAGTTGCTGGAAGCCCAGGTCAACCGCCCCGCTCGCGACCAGCGTGGCCACCGGCACCCCCGGCGGCGCCTGCACCAGGCGCGGTGTGCGAGCGCCTTCGCGCTCGAATCCGCTGACCATGCGCACGACGTGGTCACCGCTCGGGCCCGTGGAATACCCGATCGCGCTCGCCGCGAGCACCGCGCTGCGGACCGCATTCTCGTCGGAGAGGTTGGGCGCAAGCGCTCCGGCCTTCACCGCCACGGCGATCGGCGAATCAGCGATGTCGACGATCGTGCCCGCGTCCACCGCCCCGAGGGCGGCCAGCTTGTCGAGCGCCGGCCGGGCGAGGATCACCACGTCGAAGGGCTCCCCCGCCGCCACGCGTTTCGCAGCATCCACCCCGCCGACCGATTCCATCGCCACGGTGACGCCCGTCTCGCGCGCGTAGTCGCGCAGGAGATCGGCCAGCAGATGGCGCGTGGCCATCGAGGAGATGCCACGCAATGCGACCGTTGTGGAGTTCGCCTCGCTCACGACGTGCGTGCCCTAATCGACGTACCTGAGCCCTGCCTTCTCGAGCTTGTCGCGCATGCCGTAC
>CAZUGY010000251.1:0-2177 GCA_964620265.1 uncultured Alcaligenaceae bacterium | reverse complement strand
CTTGAACGCGACGAACAGGAGCGCGATGAAGCACAGGATCGGGATGACCTTGGCGATGGTCACGATCTTGTTGATGACCGCGGCCTGCTGCGTGCCGCGCAGGATCAGGAAGTGGAACAGCCAGATCCCGACCGACGCGACCACGATCGCGATCACGGTGTTGCCGTCGCCGAACACGGGGAAGAAGGCCCCCAGCGTCGACTTGATGAGCACCCAGTAGGAGACGTTCCCGATGCAGCTTCCCATCCAGTAGCCGAACGCCGACAGGAAGCCCGGGTAATCGCCGAAGCCCTCCTTGGCGTACGCGAACACACCCGCGTCGAGATTGGGCTTGCGCTCGCCCAGGAACTGGAAGACGCGCGCCAGCATGTACATGCCGGTGCCCGCGATGATCCAGGCGATGATCGCGCCGATCGGCCCGGTCACGCCGGCGAACCGCGATGGCAGTGCGAAGATCCCCGCGCCGACCATGCCCCCCACGACCATGGCCAGCAGTGCTGTCCGTGAAATCTTCTGGTCTTGCTCGGCCATAGCTTCCCTCTCCTCTTGTTGTCGGTGTGTCACGCGGCGACGGCGCGCGTGGACGGTCGGGATGCGCGCGAGCTGCTGCGTCGGGTGCGCACGAACCGGCGCCGACGCGAAGGGCTCGGCATCCGGCCGCTCACGCTTCTCGCAACCGGATTCGGGGCCAAGCGTATGCGCGCCGCCTGCCAACGTCCAGTAAGCCTAAGGTGTATCGCGCGCATATTCGTGTCGGCCCCGGCCTGCGGGACCGCGCTGTGCGCAGGGCTTTACCTATTGGTTACTTGTTCCTTCCGCCGCTGCACTGCTAGGCTTGCGCGCTCCCGCAGGGTGATCCTGCGCGGCACCCTGGAGCATTTCGACTGTCCGGCCATGGATCGATCGGCAACGCGCGGACTCGCAAAGGCCTCGGCACGTCACGCGACGGCGGCGAAGCGGCGCATCTACATCATCGATCCCGATCGTGCCGTGTGCGAAGCGCTCGGCAAGACATTCACCGCACTGGGTTACGACGTGCGCGTGGCCGGGTCCGCGGCAGCGTTCGCATCTGCGCCGCTGCCCGACATCAACTGCTGTGTCCTGGTCGATGTGTCCTTCCGCGACCAGTCGGGCTTCGATCTGCTGCGGCACCTGCAGGACGCCGATGCCATTGCCGAGATCGTCTTCATGACGGCGCATGCCGACATCTCCATGGCCGTGAATGCGATGAAGCGCGGCGCCGTCGACTTCCTGACCAAGCCGCTGCGCATGAGCGAGCTCCTGCCCGCGGTAGACACCGCCCTCGTGCGCAGCGCCCACCGCCGCGACGGCCGGCGCCGCCGCGCCCAGTTCAGCGCGAGCGTCGCGCTGCTCACGCCGCGGGAGAAGGAAGTGCTGGCGCTCGTGCTGCAGGGCAAGCGCAACAAGCAGATCGCCGACGCGCTGGCGAGCCAGGAATCGACGGTCAAGGTCCACCGGTCACGGCTCATGCGCAAGCTCGGGGTGCGCACGCTTGCCGACCTCCTGCGCGCGGGCGCGCAGTTCGATGCCGACGGGCGCGCCCCGTCGCTCGATCCGGCGCGCAACGGCCACGCGGCATTCCCGGTCGTGCCGGGCACGCTCCCCAGGTTCGACCACGCCCCCTTGCGCTCCTCGCGCAGCCAGCGGCAGTGACGCGTGCCGCCCGCGCAACACCGCGGGTAAGCGAAAGGCGTAGCCGGGTCGCAGGCGGGCGCCACGATGCCTGCGGATGTGGCAATCTGGCGGTCACGGCCCGCACGCCGCCCCGGCGCCGGTGTTCGTGATGCCCGAGGCTGTCGCCTCCAACCTTCGATTGCCCAAGCCATGACAAGCCCTGACTTGCGTCGACTCGCCGCGCGTGTCGCCTTCCCGACTTCCTTCGTGCTCGTCGCCTGGAGCGGTGCGGCGCTCGCCGCGCCCGAGGTGATCGGCGACTGCCACGGCATCGCCGACGCGACGGCGCGCCTCGCCTGCTACGACCAGCTCACCGGCCGCGCGGCAAAGGGCGCGCAACCTGCGGGGACCGCGAGCGCGAGCCCGCCGGACGCGAACGTGTCCGAACAGGTCGCCCACGCCCGCGCCGCATCGCCGGTGCCCGCCTCCGCCAAGCCCTCGATGATCGACACCGCGTGGGGCTTCGGTCCCGACTCGCCGCG
>CAZUGY010000250.1:0-2179 GCA_964620265.1 uncultured Alcaligenaceae bacterium | reverse complement strand
CGCCGATGATCGGCGTCACGAGCCTCGCGCGCTTCGCCGGCATCTTCGGCTGGCCGGCGATCCTGCCGCGCTATGCGAAGGCGGCGTGGCTCGGCATCGTGACCGAGTTCAATCCCTTCAAGTACAACTCGTTCCCGGTCAACGGCGCGCGGCAATCCTCGCTCGTCGCGCGCACGCTGCAAGCCCGCATCGACGAATACGCGCGCGACGGCAAGCTCGCCGGGCTCGCCCCCGTGGTCACGTTCCAGTCGGTGGTCGACTTCACCGTGAGCACGCGCGCGATCGTCAATGCGCTGTACGACAAGCTGCCGAAGAACGGCAGCGAGCTCGTGATGTTCGATTTCAACCGCAATGCCAAGTTCGGGCCGCTCCTGCGCCGCACGACCGAGACGCTGCTCGAGCGCATGGTGCCGCCGCCGCCGCGCAACTATCGCCTCACGGTGATCGTCAACGAGGCGCCCACCTCGCCGGTGGTCGTGGAGCGCGTCACCGACGCCGGCAGCACCGAGGAGCACGTGCGCGTGCTCGACCTCGAGTATCCGCGCGAGGTCTTCTCGCTGTCGCACCTGGCCCTCCCCTTCCCCATGGACGACTCGCTCTACGGGCTCGAGCCCACGACGATGGACTACGGCGTGAACCTCGGCTCGCTCGCCACGCGCGGGGAGCGCGGGCTCCTCACGGTGAGCCTCGATTCGCTGGTGCGCATGTCGGCGAATCCGTTCTTTCCCTACATGATGCAGCGCATCGAGGAAGGGCTGCCGGGACACGCACCGGTGGCCAGGCCCTAGCGCGACGTCCGCTGCCTCGCGTTGGCGACGCGGCTGCCCGCCCCGCCTAGAACCGCGATGCCATGCCCTGCGGCTTGGGCGCGCTCTCGGTGGCGAGGTCCACCCAGCCGCCGCCCATCGCCTGGTACACGTTCACGAGCTGCACATAGCGATCGGCCATCGTGGTGACCGACGCGAGCTCCGCGGCGAAGAGCTCGTTCTCGGCGATGAGCACGTCGAGGTACCCCGTGATGCCCTTGTCGAAGCGCAGTTGCGACAGCCGCGCGAACTCGCGCAGCGAGGCCACGCGCTCGACCTGCTCGTTCGATTCGGCGAGGCGGTTCTGCGTGCCGGCGAGCGCGTCGTTGGTCTCGCGGAAGGCATTGAGGATCGTCTGCTGGTAGGCCTGCACGGCGATGCGCTGCCCGGCCTCGGCGCTGTGCACCTGGCCCGCGATGCCGCCGAAGGTGAACACCGGGCCCGCGAGGCTCGCGCCCACGAGCCACAGCGAGGCCGGTCCGGTGAGGAAGTTGCCGAAGGCGGTGGACGCCGAGCCGAGCGCCGCGGTGAGCGAGATGTCGGGGTAGTAGAGCGCGCGCGTCGCGCCGATGTTGGCATTGGCCGCCACGAGGTTCTGCTCGGCCTGCAGGATGTCGGGACGGCGCTGCAGGAGCGCGGACGGCAGGTCCGCCGGTATCTGCGGCGGCACGAGCTGGTCGATCGCCTTGCCGCGCGGGATGGGGCCGGGCTCGCGGCCGAGCAACAGGCACAGGAGGTTCTCCTGCGCGGCGATGCGCTGCTGGATCGCGGGAATCGCCGCCTGCGCCTGGCGCACCTGCGACTGCACCTGCGACACCTCGGTCATCGACACGAGGCCGCGCTTGTAGCGGAGGTCGAAGATGCGGGCCGTCTCGTTGAAGTTGGCCGACATCGTGCGTGCGACCTCGAGCTGGCGATCGAAGGCGCGCAGCACGATGTAGCTCGCGGCCACGTTGCTCACGACCGTGAGCACCACGCCGCGCTGCGCCTGCTCGCTCGCGTAGATCTGCGCCTGCGCGGCCTCGGACAACCGTCGCACGCGGCCGAAGAGATCGAGCTGCCACGACGCGCCGAGGGTGGCCTCGTAGAGCGTGAAGTGGTTGGAGACGGGATCCGGAATGGGCGTGACGCCCACGCGACTCGCGCGGAAGCGCGAAGCGTCGGTGCCGTAGCCGATGTTGGGATAGAGCTGCGAGCGGGTGGCGGCGAGCCCGCCGATGAACTGGTCGATGCGCGCGGCAGCGATGCGGATGTCGCGGTTCTCGCGGATCGAGGTCTCGACGAGGTCGTTCAGCACCGGATCGCCGAACTGCTCCCACCACTTCGTGTTGGCGATGTCGGCGGCCTTGGGGTAGTCGATGCGCCACGCGGCA
>CAZUGY010000249.1:0-2197 GCA_964620265.1 uncultured Alcaligenaceae bacterium | reverse complement strand
GTGAACAGCGCCTCGGCCTCGCCCTGCTCCACGATGCGGCCGTCCTTCATCACCAGCACGCGATGCGACATCGCGCGCACCACCGCGAGGTCGTGGCTGATGAAGACGTAGCTCATGCCGTACTTGTGCTGGAGGTCCACGAGGAGCTTCAGCACCTGCTGCTGCACCGACACGTCGAGCGCGGAGGTCGGCTCGTCGAGCACGAGGATCTCGGGACGCAGCACGACGGCGCGGGCGATGGCGATCCGCTGCCGCTGGCCGCCGGAGAACTCGTGCGGATAGCGGGTGAGCACGTCGGCTACACCGCGGGCGCGCGTGAGCCCCACTTCGGAGAGCATCTGCAGGATGCGCTCGCGGCGCTGCGCCTTGGTGAGGTCGGGCATGTGCAGCGCCAGGCCCTCGCCCACGATCTGCTCGATCGTCATGCGCGGGGAGAGCGAGGCGAACGGATCCTGGAACACGACCTGCATGCGCCGGCGCATCGCCCGCAACACGGTGCGGTCGGCGTCGTCGATGCGCTGGCCTTCGAGCGTGATGCTGCCGCCGGCGATGGGCTGCAGGGCGAGCACCGCCATGCCGAGGGTGGTCTTGCCGGAGCCCGATTCGCCGACGATGCCGAGTGTTTCGCCGCGGCGCAGCTCGAGCGTGGCATTGCGCACGGCGTGGAAGACGTCCTTGCGGAACCAGCCCTTGCTGGTGGCGAACTCCACGCTCACGTCGTTGGCCGCGGCGAGCACGGGCGCGTCGGCGGGTACCGGCGTCACGATGCGCTGCGGGCGGCTGTTGATGAGCTTGACCGTGTACGGATGCTGCGGATGGGCGAACACTTCGGCGGTGGGCCCCTGCTCCACGAGCTTGCCGCGTTCCATCACGCCCACGCGATGCGTGAAGCGGCGCACGAGGTTCAGGTCGTGCGTGATGAACAGGATCGCCATGCCATATTCGCGCTGCAGGTCGTCGAGCAGCGCCAGGATCTGCACCTGGATCGTCACGTCGAGCGCGGTGGTGGGCTCGTCGGCGATGAGGAGCTTGGGACGGCAGGCGAGCGCCATCGCGATCATGGCGCGCTGGCGCTGGCCGCCGGAGAGCTGATGCGGGTAGGCATCGACCTTGACGTGCGGCTCGGGGATGCCGGTGCGCGCGAGGAGCTCGATGGCGCGTGCCCGCGCCCGGTTCTTGCCCAGGCCCTCGTGGACTTCCAGCACCTCGCCGATCTGGTTGCCGATCGTGTAGAGGGGGTTCAGCGCCGTCATCGGCTCCTGGAAGATCATCGCGATGTCGCGGCCGCGCACGCCGCGCATCTGCCGCTCGCTCTTCTTCAGGAGATCCTCGCCGTTGAAGCGGATCGCGCCCTCGTAGGTGGCCGTTTCGAGGAGACGCAACACCGAGAGCGCGGTGACCGACTTGCCGGAGCCCGACTCGCCCACGAGCGCGAACTTGTCGCCTTCGGAGATCGAGAACGACGCGTGGTCCACCACGCGCGAGGGGCCGAAGTTGATGCAGAGCTGGTCCACCTCGAGCAGCGGGACGCCGTGAGGGGCGGCGCGGGTATCGATCATCGCCATCACGACTTCCGGGTGTCGAAGGCGTCGCGCAGGGCGTCGCCGATGAAGGTGAGAAGCAGCAGGGTGATCACGAGCACCAGGAACGTCGGCACCGAGATCCACCACGCATCGAGGTTGTCCTTGCCCTGGCGCAGGAGATCGCCGAGGGAGGGCAGCGTGGTCACGCCGAGGCCCAGGAAGTCGAGCGAGGCCAGGCCCAGGATCGCGGCGCTCATGCGGAACGGGAGGAAGGTGATGACGGGCGTGATCGAGTTGGGCAGGAGATGGCGCCAGATCATCTGCAGGTTGGACAGGCCCATCGCCCGCGCCGCCTTCACGAACTCGAGGTTGCGATTGCGCAGGAACTCGGCGCGCACATAGTCGGAGAGGCCGATCCAGCCGAAGGCCGCGAGCACCACGAGCAGCAGCAGCAGCGACGGCGTGAAGATCGATGCGACGATGATGAGGAGGTAGAGCTCGGGGATCGCGTTCCAGATCTCGATCAGGCGCTGCGTCGTGAGGTCAATTCGACCCGCGAAATAGCCCTGGATCGCGCCCATGATGATGCCGATCACCACCCCCAGGGCAGCGAGCGCCAGGCCGAACCACACGCTGATGCGAAAGCCGTAGATGAGGCGCGCGATCATGTCGCG
>CAZUGY010000248.1:0-2249 GCA_964620265.1 uncultured Alcaligenaceae bacterium | reverse complement strand
TTCGGATCCCCGAAGACGCTCGCCCATTCGGCAAAGACCAGGTTCGTGGTGATGATCACGCTGGTGTGCTCGTACAGCTTCGACAGCAAGTGAAAGAGCAGGGCGCCCCCCGACTGGGAAAACGGCAGGTAGCCCAGTTCGTCGAGGATCACGAGGTCCAGATGCGCCAGTTGGTGCGCGAGGCGCCCGGCGCGTCCACTGGCCTTCTCCTGTTCGAGCGTATTGACGAGCTCGACCGTCGAGTAGAAGCGCACGCGCTTGTTGTAGCGGGTCACGGCCTCGATGCCGAGCGCCGTGGCCAGATGCGTCTTGCCGGTGCCGGTGCCGCCGATGAGGACGATATTCTCGGCCGGCTCGGTGAAGGTCGTCGTGGCGAAGCTCGTGATCTGGCGGCGATCGACCTTCGCCTGGTCGAAATCGAAGCCGGCCAGGTCACGGTGGATCGGGAAGCGCGCGACGTGCATCTGGTAGCGGATGGAGCGCGTCGCGCGGTCGGTCGCTTCGGCGTGCACGAGCTGCGTGAGCAGCGCGGTCGAGGACGCCATGGCGGGGTGCCCCTGCTCGAGGCCCTCGGCGACACAGGCCGCCATGCCATAGAGCCGCAGGCGTTTGAGGTCGGCGACCAGATCAGCCATGGGTCACCGCCTCGTCTGCGTGCAGCCTGTCGTAGCGGTGCGGATCCGCCACCGGCGCCGTCGTGACCGTCAGGGCCGTCGCGACCGACGGGGGCGGGGGACCATCGGTCAGCCGCGCGAGGACATTGAGCACATGCGCCGCACTGGGCCGGCCGCTGTCGAGCACGAGCTCGGCGGCGACGAGCACGGCGTCCAGCCCGTGGGTCGGGACGGCCATCAGCACGCGGGCCATGACCTTGTCGCCGCCCTCGTGTCGGAGGAGGGCGCGGCGGAGCCGCTGCAGCGGCGCGGGCAAGTCGGCAAACGGCGCCCCGTTGCGCAAGGCGCCAGGCTTGCGCTCGACGAGGGGCAGATAGTGCTGCCAGTCGTACACCACGTGGTCGCGACCGAGGGCCCGCGCGTGCGCGGCGACCACGGCCTGATCGGCGACGATCACGACGCGTTCGGGATACAGCCGCACGCTCACGCGGGACCCGGCCCAGGCGCACGGGACCGAGTAGCGGTTGCGCGCGACCGATACGAGGCTGGTACTCGACACGCGCGCGGGCAATTCCACGTACCCGTCAAAGGGCGTGGGCATCGGCATCAGGTGCGGCCGCTCCTGCGTCCACGCCTCGCGGATGGTCACGCCGGCGAGATCCGGGTGCGGCGCGTCCCACGCCGCCACACACTGCGCCGCCAGCCAGGCGTTGAGCTCGGCGAAGCTCTCGAAGCCGTGCGCCTGGGCCTCCTGCCAGATCCGGCGGCGGGCGTCCTGCACGCCCTTCTCCACCCGCCCCTTCTCCCAGCCCGACGCGACATTGCAGAAGTCCGGCTCGAAGAGATAATGCGCCGTCATTGCCGCAAAGCGCGCGTTGACCACCCGCCCCCGATCCTTGCGCGGCGTCCGATCGACCGCCGTCTTCATGTTGTCGTAGATGCCGCGCCCGGCCACGCCGCCCAGGCCGGTCAGACACCGGGTGTGGGCGTCAAAGAGCATCTCGTGGCCCTGGCTCGGATAGCCCACCAGCCAGAAGGCGCGCGACGCACACAGCTTCATATGCGCCAGCTGCACCTTCCACCGGACCCCACCGATGACGAGGCCCTCTTCGCTCCAGTCGAATTGGAAGGCTTCGCCCCAGGCGAAACTCAGGGGCACGTAGGCCGCCCGCGCAGCGACCGCCCCCTGGTCGGCCCGCCAGGCGCGGATGCATTCCGTGACGCGGCCATAGCTGCCGGCGAAGCCTTGCGCCTGCACCTGCGCATAGAGCTTCCGCGCGGTGCGCCGCTCGCGGCGGGGCCGGCGCGCATCGGCCGCCAACGCCTCGCGCAGCCACGTCTCGTACGGGCCGATCTTCTTGGGGCCCGCTGACCGCCGGTACTGCATCTCGCTGCGGACCGGCTCCCGCAGCCAGCCCTTGATCGTGTTTCTCGACAAGCTGGTCCGGCGCGCGATCTCACTGATCGACAGGCCGTCCCGCAACCGCATCCGGCGGACTTTCGCGTATATCGCCATGGTGTGCACCTCGTTTCCCTACACGGCCGCATGCCCTGCAGGAAAGGTCGGAAACACCCTGGTCAATTTTCAGCGAGCAGAACCGCGTTTCCCTGGTCAGTTTTCAACGAGCGGCAACA
>CAZUGY010000247.1:0-2332 GCA_964620265.1 uncultured Alcaligenaceae bacterium | reverse complement strand
GGAGGCGTACAACGGGGCGGTGGCGTCGATGGAGACGCGGGTGCTGGTGTCGGCGCGGAGGTTCCGGGACCTGGATGTGGTGGGGGAGGGGAAGGTGATTACGGATCTGGCGCAGGTGGAGGTGCGGCCGAGGGGGTTGCAGGCGGTGGAGATGCAGGGGGAAGCGGCGTAGTCCGTACCCTTGTGATGTTACTGAACGAATGGCGTGGCAAGCAGATGCAGTCCGGATTTGCGGCACGCATTGCGAGTCAAACTCGACTATTCATTCTCGGTTCTGACGGTGACCTCACCTGAGCTCGACAATTTGGGCCGCTACGGAGTGTGCTAAAGTAAGGAATCCTTACTACATTCTCATCCGATGCTAGCCAAGCTCACCTCCAAAAACCAGCTCACGCTACCCAAGGCCGCCATCGACGCGGTCGGCGTGTCGGAATACTTCGATGTGGCCGTTCGCGAAGGCCAGATCGTCCTCACGCCCGTGCGCATCCAGCGTGCCGACGCCGTCAGGGCCAAGCTCGCCGCCATGGGCGTGGGGGCGCGCGACATCACCGACGCCGTCCGCTGGGCACGCTCGTCCGAATCGATGGTGGCGGAGCCCAGCGCTGAATACGCCGCGGCGAAACCACGCTCGAAGGCGAAGAAGAAGCCTCCGCCGCGCGCATGAAATCCGCGCCGCGGGTGGTGCTCGACACCAGCGTGGTGCTCTCGGCGCTGGTGTTCGGGAGTGGCCCGGTTGGTCGCGTGCGTGAAGCCTGGCAGGCTGGAAGGATCATCCCCCTCGCTTGTACCGCGACCACGCGAGAGTTGGTCCGCGTGCTGGGATATCGCAAATTTGCGCTGTCCCCCGCTGAGCAGGAGGACCTCCTCGCCGACTATCTCCCCTGGGTCCAGATCGTCGACGTGAGACAGCCCGTGCGCGAGGTGCCGCCGTGCAAGGATCCCTTCGACCTGCCATTTCTGCATCTCGCCGTCGTGGGCCGTGCGCACGCTCTGGTTTCTGGCGATCGCCATCTTCTCGACCTCGCCGGCCGCTTGGGGAAGTGCGAAGTGCTGGACGTGGCCACGTTCTGCCATCGCTACCTTCGAGGGTGATGACGAGTTGCAGTGTCTCGCCAGAACGCCCGTTCGACCCGAAGGGCTCATGCAGTGAGCTTCGCCACTGCGAACATGTGTTCGTCGATCACCGGAGCCCATCGCGCACATGAACACCACCGCCGCCCCGCTGCAACTCATCCTCACGCCCGAAAAGCCCGCCGTCGCTGCGGGCACCACCAACCGCAGCAATGTCCTCGTCCGCCTCCAGGCGAGCGAGAACACGCACGCGCCGCGCACGCCGCTGAGCCTCGCCGTGGTGCTCGACCGCTCCGGTTCGATGGCAGGCCGGCCGTTGGCCGAGGCCAAGCGCTGCGCGCGCATGATCATCGATGGCCTGGGCGTGAACGACCGTGCCGCCATCTTCGCGTTCGATGACGAGATCGAATGCTTCGCGCCGCTCACCGACGCGAGCCACAAGAGTCTGCTCGCCACGGCGATCGACAGCATCGCCAGCGGAGGCAGCACCGACCTGCACGGCGGATGGCGTGCGGGTGCGGAGGCGCTCCGCGCGGGCCTTGCAGGCCACGGACTGCATCGCGTGATCCTGCTCTCGGACGGCAACGCCAATGCAGGCCTGTCCGACATCGAAGCCATCGCCGGCGAAGGCAAGCAGTTCGCGCAGGCGGGCGTGACGACGTCCACGTATGGCCTGGGCGACAACTTCAACGAGAACCTGATGCTGGCACTCGCCACCGCCGGCCGCGGCAATGCGTATTACGGCAAGACCGCGCTCGATCTCGCGGAGCCTTTCGAAGCCGAGCTCGCGCTGCTCTCGAACCTGTGCGCACGCAGCGTGATCCTCAAGGTGACCTGCGAGGAAGGCGTGAGCGTGCGCCTGCTCAACGGCTATGCGCCGGTGGAAGGCGAGCAGCACGCCTGGTGGCTGCCGGACGTGGCCTTCGCCTCGGAAGCATGGGCGATGCTCGAGTTCACCGTGGCGCCCGAGCGCATCGCGGCGGCGGGCGACGTGTTTTCGCCCGCGGTGAGCGTGTCGGTGCAGGCCAATGCGTGGAACGCGAGTCCGCTGTACTTGATTGCCGGCATTCCACCGCTACCCGTGGTCGATCCCGCGACGCTGGGCGCGATGCCGCGCGACCCGCTCGTCGAGACGCGCCTGCTCGAGCTCGGCGCGGCGCGCGCGCTGGAGGAGGTTCGCGCGGCGCTGGAGGCGGGTGACTGGACGCTTGCACGCAAGCTGCTCGACGATGCGCTCGTGGTCTACGCCGCGCATCCGTGG
>CAZUGY010000246.1:0-2342 GCA_964620265.1 uncultured Alcaligenaceae bacterium | reverse complement strand
CCATCGACACCTTCGACTTCGCGAGCTCGTCCTTGTTGACGACGCCCGAGTCGATCATCTCGTGATAGAAATCGTTGCCCTCGCGGGTGCGCTCGCCCACGCCGGCGAACACCGACAGGCCCGAGTGGGCGGACGCGATGTTGTTGATGAGCTCCATCATGGTGACCGTCTTGCCCACGCCGGCGCCACCGAAGAGGCCGATCTTGCCGCCCTTGGCGAACGGGCAGATGAGGTCGATCACCTTGATGCCGGTCTCGAGAAGCTCGGTCGACGGCGAGAGCTCCTCGTACGACGGCGCCTCGCGGTGGATCGACATCGACTTGGCGGCGGCCACCGGGCCACGCTCGTCGATGGGCCGGCCCAGCACGTCCATGATGCGGCCGAGCGTCTCGGTGCCCACGGGCACCATGATCGGCGCCTTGGTATTGACGACGTTCATGCCGCGACGCAGGCCGTCGGAGCTGCCGAGCGCGATGGTGCGCACCACGCCGTCACCGAGCTGCTGCTGCACTTCGAGCGTCAGGCCGATCTCGTCGAGCTTCAACGCGTCGTAGATCTCGGGGATCTGGTCGCGCGGAAACTCCACGTCGACGACCGCGCCGATGCACTGAACGATAGTCCCTTCACTCATGATGTCCTCTGCAATACGTTCGATTCGTTACACCGCAGCCGCGCCACCGACGATCTCCGAAAGCTCCTTCGTGATCGCCGCCTGCCGCGACTTGTTATAGATCAGCTGCAGTTCCTGGATGATCTTGCCGGCGTTGTCGGAGGCCGACTTCATCGCCACCATCCGCGCGGACTGCTCCGACGACATGTTCTCGTTCAGCATCTGGAAGACGGTGCCCTCGAGATAGCGGCGCATCATGCCGTCGAGCAGATCGCGCGCATCGGGCTCGTAGATGTAGTCCCAGGAGCCGTCGCCCAGCTCGGCCGTGCGCACCTCGCCCGTCGCCGTCTTGAACTGGTGCGGGATGGGCACGATGCGTCCGTGCCGCGGCTCCTGCTTCATGGTGTTGATGAAGGTCGTGTAGAACACGTGCACTTCATCGACCTTGCCCGCGAGGTACTCGTCGATGAGCGACTTCACCGGCCCCACGAGGCGATCCAGGTGCGGCCGGTCGCCGAGCTGCACCACGCTCGCCACGATGTTGCCGCCCATCCGCTGCAGGAAGCCCAGGCCCTTGCTGCCGATGGCGACGTAGTCCACCTCGATGCCCTTGGCCTTCCAGTCCTTGTGCGCCTGCAGGACCTGCCGCAGCACGTTGGTATTGAGGCCGCCGCACAGGCCCTTGTCGGTGGTCACGACGATCGCACCCACCCGCTTCACGTTCTCGCGCGGGACCAGGAACGGGTGACGGTACTCGGTGTTCGCCTTCGCGATGTGCATCACGATGTTGAACACCTTCTCCATGTACGGACGCGAGGCGCGCATGCGGTCCTGGGCCTTCTTCATCTTCGAGGCCGCGACCATCTCCATCGCCTTGGTGATCTTGCGCGTGCTCTGCACGCTCTTGATCTTGTTGCGTATCTCTTTGGATCCAGCCATCGTTTCCGCCCACCGCCTCTACGCTACATCGGCGCTCGATGCGCCGCCACCGGGATCACCGCCGCTTCTGATCCCTGACCTCTGATTCCTGATCCCTGGTCAGTACGTGCCGGTCTTCTTGAAGTCCTCGATCGCCGCGGCCAGCGCCTTCTCGTCGTCGGCGGTGAGATCGAGCGTGGTCGCGATCCTGTCGACGATGCCGGCGTACTTGGTCTTCATGAACTGGCGCAGGCCACCTTCGAACGCCAGCGCCTTTTCCACGGGGACGTCGTCGTAGTAGCCCTTGTTGACCCCGAAGAGCGTGAGCGCCTCGTCGGCCACCGACAGCGGCGAGTACTGCGGCTGCTTCATGAGCTCGGTCACCACACGGCCGCGATCGAGCTGCTTGCGCGTGGCATCGTCCAGGTCGGAGGCGAACTGCGCGAACGCCGCGAGCTCGCGGTACTGCGCGAGCGACAGGCGCACGCCGCCGCCCAGCTTCTTGATGACCTTGGTCTGCGCATCGCCCCCCACGCGCGACACCGAGATGCCCGCGTTGATGGCGGGACGCACGCCCGCGTTGAAGAGGTCGGTTTCCAGGAAGATCTGGCCGTCGGTGATGGAGATCACGTTGGTCGGCACGAAGGCGGTCACGTCGCCGGCCTGCGTCTCGATGATCGGCAGCGCGGTGAGCGAGCCCGTCTTGCCCTTGACCTCGCCCTTGGTGAAGCGCTCGACGTAGTCGGCGTTCACGCGCGCGGCGCGCTCGAGCAGGCGCGAGTGCAGATAGAACACGTCGCCCGGATACGCTTCG
>CAZUGY010000245.1:0-2359 GCA_964620265.1 uncultured Alcaligenaceae bacterium | reverse complement strand
GTGCCGCACAACTATCCGCTCGACAAGCTCGAGCCGGGACTCGACGAAACTGCCTTCTACGATCCCACCAACTTCACGTATCCCGCGGGCGCGCACATCTGCGAGGTGGAGATCGATCCGGACACGGGCGTCACGAAAGTCGTGGCCTTCACCGCCTGCGACGATTTCGGCAACATCATCAATCCGATGATCGTGGAAGGACAGGTGCACGGCGGCGTGGCGCAGGGCCTGGGCCAGGCGTTGCTCGAGAATTGCGTGTACGACACCAAGACCGGGCAGCTCCTCTCCGGCAGCTTCATGGACTACGCGATGCCGCGCGCCGACGACCTGCCGGACTTCAAGGTCAGTACCAAGGTCACGCCCTGCACGCACAATCCGCTCGGCAGCAAGGGGTGCGGCGAGGCCGGGGCGATCGGCGCGCCGGCCGCGATGATGAATGCCGTGCACGACGCGCTGCTCGGCGTGGGTGTCACGGACCTGCAGATGCCTGCGTCGCCGCATCGCGTGTGGCAGGCGATCCAGTCGGCGCGCGCATAAAGGAAACCACGACCATGTACAGCTTCGAGATCAGGAAGGCCGACTCGGTCGCCAGTGCGGCGGCGCTCCTCGCGCAGACGGGGGGCAAGGCGCTCGCGGGCGGGCAGAGCCTCGTCGCGGCGATGAAGCTTCGCCTCGCGCAACCGGGCACGCTCGTGGACCTCTCCGGCGTGGCGGAGTTGAAAGGCATCCGCCGCGAGGGCAACGACCTCGTGATCGGCGCGATGACCCGTCACGCCGACGTGGCGGCATCGAAGGAGGTGCGCGCCGCCATTCCCGCGTTGGCGGATCTTGCCGAAGGCATCGGCGACCGCCAGGTGCGCAACATGGGCACCCTCGGCGGCTCGCTTGCCAACAACGATCCGGCGGCCTGCTACCCCGCGGGCGTGCTCGCCCTGAATGCGACCGTCAACACCAGCAAGCGGAAGATCGCGGCCGACGACTTCTTCAAGGGCATGTACGAGACCGCGCTCGCCGAGGACGAGATCATCACGAGCGTGAGCTTTCCCGTCGGTGCCAAGGCGGCGTACGTCAAGTTCCTGCAGCCCGCGTCGCGCTTCGCGCTCGTGGGCGTGTTCGTGGCGCAAACGGCGGCGGGCGTGCGCGTGGCGGTCACGGGTGCGGGCGCGTCGGTGTTCCGCGCGAAGGCGCTCGAGGATGCGCTCGGCAATTCCTTCACGGCCGATGCCGCCAAGGCGGTGAAGATGCCTGCCACGGGACTCAACAGCGACCTGCACGGCTCCGCGGAATACCGCGCGCACCTGATCCCCGTGCTCGCCGCGCGCGCGGTGGCGGCGGCGAAGTAGCGTCGTCCTATTTCGGGGGAGCGGCCGCTGGCGCCGGGGCCGCTTTCGCCGCCGGTTGCGCCGGCGCGGACTTGGTCGCCGGCGCTGTCTTCGCGGCGGGCGCGGCCTTCGCCGGCGCAGCCCGCACGGCGGCCCCCTTCGCGGGCGCCTTGCGGGCCGCGGCGCGGGCCATCTCCCGCTTCACGCTCGTGAGCACCTTGGGCCAGACCGGATGCGTGGCCTCGGCCGGCGCGAGCGTGAGCGCGGGATCGGCCACCAGCGCCAGGCGGAACTCTTCCCGGCAGGGCTTCTCGCGTCCCGTCACGCACACCAGGAAGGCGCGGTACTTGTGCGCCTGCGCGCGATCGGCGGGGCTGTCGAGGCCCATGTCGAGGGCGGCCTGCAGCTTCTGCTCGGCGCCCTTGTAGTCGCCGTCGTCGTAGCTCCTGATGCCGGCCGCGAGCTCGGAAACCGCGGTGGGTGGCGGTGGCGGAGGCGGCGGTGGAGGTGGGGGCGGCGGTACGGGCTCCGGCGGCGGCGCGACCGGTGTCGGCGCCGGGGTCGGGGTGGGCGGGGTCTCGGGTGCCGTGGCGCACGCCGCCAGCAGCGCGACGAGCGCCACGACGAGGGCGCGGCGGGGGGTGACGATGGATCGGGTCATTGGAACTTGTGCCGGATGCGGATGACCGCGTTGGCCTCGAGCTCGATCGTCTCATTGAAGGCCGGGAACGTGGCGTTGCGCACCTCGATCACGTGCTTGCCGGGCGGGAGCTTCAGCTCCTGCAGCGGCGGCGCGATGCCGCGCCGGCGGCCGTCGACGTAGATCTCTCCCCAGGGGGCCACGGCGAAGGTGACGCGGCCGGTGGGCTTGGGGGGCGGCGGTGGCGGGTGGGCGGTTGCAGCGGGTCCCGCGGGGGTTGCAGCGGCGGGTGCCACTGCGGCATCCGGAGCGGCGGCGGGCGCGACCGACGCCGCTTCCGTCGCGCCCGCCACCCGCGTGGCGCTGCCGGGATCGCCCTTCGCTTCGGATGATGCCG
>CAZUGY010000244.1:0-2368 GCA_964620265.1 uncultured Alcaligenaceae bacterium | reverse complement strand
CCATTTTTACCTCCCGTTGCGGGTCTTCCGCGCCGCGTCGTAGAATCATGGGGTTGTGGTAATTCTAGCCGTCGACCACGCGGGTCCGCGAGGGAGCGGTCTTTTGACAAGACCCTTGGAAGCACCCGTCGTGACGCATCCGCGCAGTTTCCCACTCAGCCTGCCTACCGTCCCCCGTGAACGGCTGCATTGCCGGTCGGTCACGTTCGACGGTTACGCGCGCCAGGACGGCCTCTTCGACATCGAGGCGCATCTGTCCGACGTCAAGGACCACGACTTCGAGCTCCTCACCGGCGTGCGCCCGGCCGGCATCCCCGTGCACGACATGTGGATCCGCGCCACCATCGACCGCGACTTCATCATCCGCGACATCGAGGCGGTGACGGACAGCATGCCGTATCCCGGCGTGTGCAGCACCATCGGTCCCGCGTATCGCAAGCTCATCGGCGCGTGCCTGGTCGAGGGCTTTCGCAAGCGCCTGCACGACACGCTCGGCGGCGTCAAAGGATGCACGCATCTCACCGAGCTGCTGCTGAACCTCCCCACCGCCGCCATCCAGACATTCTCGAGCCTGCGTCGCGAGGACGAAGGCGACGAGAAGCCCTTCCAGCTCGACCGCTGCCACGCGCTCGAGACCACCACCGACAACGTGCGCCGCTACTACCCGCAGTGGTATCGCGGCGGCGCGCCAGATTCCCGCAACAACCAGGAGGACCGTTCGTGAAAATCCACGAGTACCAGGGCAAGGAGCTCTTCCGCAAATACGGCATGCCGGTCCCGCGCGGCATTCCCGTGTTCAGCGTCGACGAGGCGGTGAAGGCGGCGCAATCGCTCGGCGGTCCCGTGTGGGTCGTCAAGGCGCAGATCCACGCCGGCGGCCGCGGCAAGGGCGGTGGCGTGAAGGTGGCGAAGTCGCTCGACGAGGTGCGCCAGCGCGCGACCGAGATCCTCGGCATGCAGCTCGTCACGCACCAGACCGCAGCCGAAGGCCAGAAGGTGCGGCGGCTCCTCATCGAGGAAGGTGCGGACATCAAGAAGGAGCTGTACGTGGGCATGGTCGTGGACCGCGGCACGCAGCGCGTCGCGCTCATGGCGAGCTCCGAAGGCGGCATGGACATCGAGCACGTGGCGGCCACCACGCCCGAGAAGATCCACAAGGTGTTCGTGGATCCGGTCAAGGGCCTGACCGATGCCGAAGCCGACGACGTCTCCCGCAAGATCGGCGTGCCCGAAGGCAGCGTGCCGCAGGCGCGCAAGATGCTGCAGGGGCTGTACAAGACCTTCGTCGACACCGACGCCTCGCTCGCCGAGATCAATCCGCTCGTGATCACCGGCGACGGCAAGGTCATCGCATTGGACGCCAAGCTCAACTTCGATTCGAACGCGCTCTTCCGCCATCCCGACCTCGTCGAGATGCGCGACCTGGATGAAGAAGACCCCGCCGAGATCGAAGCCTCCAAGTTCGATCTCTCCTACATCTCGCTCGACGGCAACATCGGCTGCCTCGTGAACGGCGCGGGGCTGGCCATGGCCACGATGGACACGATCAAGCTCTACGGCGGCGAGCCCGCCAACTTCCTCGACGTGGGCGGCGGCGCCACCGCCGACAAGGTCACCGAAGCCTTCAAGATCATGCTGAAGAACCCGGGGCTCAAGGCGATCCTCGTGAACATCTTCGGCGGCATCATGAAGTGCGACACGATCGCCGAAGGCGTGATCGCCGCGTCCAAGGCGGTGGGCCTGAAAGTGCCGCTCGTGGTGCGCATGAAGGGCACCAACGAAGAGCTCGGCCGCGAGATCCTCGCCAAGTCGGGGCTGCCGATCATCTCGGCCAACAACATGGCGGAGGCGGCCGAGAAGGTCGTGGCTGCCGCCAACGGCCGCCAGGCTTGAGCGGAGAGAAAAACATGTCCATCCTGGTCAACAAGAACAGCAAGGTCATCACGCAGGGCATCACCGGCAAGACCGGCCAGTTCCACACGCGCATGTGCCGCGACTACGCCAACGGCAAGAACTGCTTCGTGGCCGGCGTGAATCCGAAGAAGCCCGGCGAAGATTTCGAAGGCATCCCGATCTACGCCACGGTGAAGGAAGCGAAGGAAGCCACCGGCGCCACGGTGAGCGTGATCTACGTGCCGCCGCCGTTCGCCGCCGCCGCGATCGACGAAGCGGTCGACGCCGGCCTCGAGCTCGTGGTGTGCATCACCGAAGGCATCCCCGTGCGCGACATGATCGCCACGCGCTACCGGATGCAGGGCAAGAAGACGCTGCTCTTGGGCCCCAACTGCCCCGGCGTGATCACGCCCGACGAGATCAAGATCGGCATCATGCCCGGCCACATCCACAAGAAGGGCCGCATCGGCGTGGT
>CAZUGY010000243.1:0-2381 GCA_964620265.1 uncultured Alcaligenaceae bacterium | reverse complement strand
CACCGCGCTCGCGCTGCTGGCGGCGCTGTCGGTCGTGCAGTTCGTGATCGGCAACGTGATCGACCCCTACGTGATGGGCAATTCGCTCAACCTGAGCCCCGTGGCGATCCTCGCGAGCCTCACGGTGTGGTCGGGACTGTGGGGCTTCGCGGGCGCGTTCCTCGCCGTGCCGGTCACGGCGATCATGGCGATCGTGCTGTCGGAGTTCCCCGGCACGCGGCCGGTGGCGGTGCTGCTGTCGGGCGACGGGCGGGTCGCCCGGACGAGGCAGCAAGAGGCGCTCCCTTGACGGCTCGCAAGGACACGGCGCGCCGATCGCGCCAAGATTAACGTCCCGCTGACGCATGCCGCGCCGCGCGCGGCGCATCGGGTTCCGCGCAACGCTTTCCGCGCAACGCTTTTCGCGCAATCCTCTCAGGAGACATCGCTTGCTGCACATCGACTTGCCCAGCCGTACCGAAATCGAGAAGCTCGCCGAATTCCACGGCGCGCCGGCGGTGTCCCTCTACGTCGCCACCACGCCCACCACGCAGGCCGCCCAGGCCGATCGCATCGAGCTCAAGAACCTGCTGAAGCAGGCCGTGGCGCAGCTCACGCAGGCCGATGCGGACAAGCGCGTGATCCGCGCGATCGAGTCCGGCGTGGAGGCGATCATCGAGGACGACGAGTTCTGGGCCGTGCAGGCCAACAGCCTCGCCATCTTCGCCACCGGCGACCGCGTGCGCACGTTCCGCCTCCCGAACAAGCTCGTGAACGTCGTCGAGGTCTCCGACCGCTTCCACCTGAAGCCGCTGCTGCGCTCGGTGACCTTCCCGCATCACGCCTACGTGCTCGCCATCAGCGTCGGCTCGGTGCGCCTCGTGGAGGTTTCCGCCGACCTGCCGCCGCACGTGGTGGCGGTGCCCGGCCTGCCGCGCGACTTCAACGAGGCGCTCGGCCGGCGCAGCCACACGGCCAAGGACGGACCGCTGCGCGGCGGCGACAGCGGCAGCGAGAATGCGACGCTCACGCGTTACGCGCGGGCGGTGGACCAGGCGTTGCGCGGTACGCTCAAGGGCGAGCACGCGCCGCTGATCGTGGCCGCGGCGGAGCCGATGGCGTCGATCTTCCGCCATGCGTCGAGCTACTCCCACGTCGCCACGCCGGTGATCCCGGGCAGCGCCGATGGCACGCCCGATCACGAGCTGGCCGCGAGCGCGCGCAAGGTGCTCGACGAGATCTACGCGGGCGAGATCGAGCGCCTGCGTGCGCTCTTCGCCACGCGCGAGTCGCAGGGCCGCGCGACCACCGACGTGGCCGAGGCGGCGCGCGCCGCGACCTTCGGCGCCGTCGACACGCTCATGGTGGACATGGATACGGTGGTCTCCGGTCGCGTGAGCGACACCGATGGCGGCGTGACCTTCGACGACAAGGCCGATGGCATCAACTACGGCGTCGTCGACGAGGTCGCGCGACGCGTGCTGCTGTCGGGTGGGCGCGTTGTATCCGTGCGGCGCGGCGACCTGCCGCGCGATGCGGACCTCGCGGCGATCCTGCGCTACTCGCCCGCGGTGGTGACGGGGCGGTAGCCTCGCGCGGGCAACGGCCCCGCGGCGCTACTGCCGCAGGGCGGACACCCGCGTGAGCGTGCGCGGATTGGTGGTGCGAAAGATGATCTCGATGCGCAGCCGCTCGATCGGGCCGTCGCGCACCCCCGCCTTGCGCGTCACCACCACGCCGTCGGCGGCCTGTCGCAGCGCATTGCCGCTCGCATCCGCCAGCGTGATCCAGCCGCCGCGTGCATCGCGGCGGCCCTGGATGCGCACGCGTTGCAGCCCGGTGCCCTCCACGCCGAGCAGGAATGCGGTGGCATTGCCCACGTCGGCCGGTACGGCGGACGGCGACACCAGCATCACGCGCCGGCTGGTGTCGGGGCGCAGCAGCAGCGCGCCGTTGTCCACCGTCGCGCGCCCGCGCTCGGCGGTCCATGCCGGCGCGCCGGCATCGGCGAACGTCCACGTCACGGCGGTGGCCGTGATGTCCGGACCGGCGGCGTGCGTGGCCACGGGCGCCAGGGCGGCAACTGCCGCGAGCGCGAGGGCGATGAGGGTGGCGGGGATCGTGCGTCGACGTGCAGGGGACATGGGACGGCCAGCGAGGAGGGAAGACGCCCGATTGTAGCCGCCGGCGATGGCGCGGGCCGCGCGGTATAATCGGCGGGTCATCGGGGAGTAGCCGCCCCTTCCGCAATGGAGGGGATCCGCGTCAACACACTTGATCCTCCGGGATCATGGCGCGGGTGGCAGGCAGCATGCTTGGCGAGACCTTTGACTGCGTCGCATCCGGCAAGGCCGGGGATGCCGCGCAGTCATTGCGTCTGTCCATCGCCCGGCCGTGGAGTT
>CAZUGY010000242.1:0-2401 GCA_964620265.1 uncultured Alcaligenaceae bacterium | reverse complement strand
CGGCGCCGTGATCCTGATCTGGGCCTATCTCAACTTCGGGCACTAGGCGAGCGGCGCGGTCCATCGGCCGCGCTTGCGCCGGCTCGACCCGACTCAGTCGTAGAGCTTGCGCGCCGCCAGCCACTCGAACGTGATGTCGATGGCGCGATGCATGAGATCGGGCTGCCCCACGTAGTAGTGCGTCGCGCCCGCAACGACGTGGAACGCCTTGTCCGGACTCGCCGCCGCGTCGAAGATCCGGCGCGTGTGCGGCTGCGGCACGGCATCGTCGGCGGAGTTCTCGATCGCGAGCAAGGGCGCGCGGATGCGTGCCGCGCACTTTTCGCCGTGCGCATGCGTATCGTCGATCGACCATTGCGACAGCCAGGCGCGTAGCGTCGAGAACCGCCCGATCCCGACCGGACCCGTGTTGACGGTCTCCGGATTGCCGAGATAGCACACGCCGATCGGCCGGTCGTTGGGATCCAGGGCAGGATCGAGGAAGCGCGGGTCGGCCAGCGTGCGGTGCGTGACGAAGCCCCGCTCCAGTTCGCCTCCGCCTTTCGCCCGCAGGCGCGCAAGCATCTCCTTGACCCACGCGGTGCGCCGCCGCAGACGCTCGAGCTGGGCTGCACGAAACCGTGCGACGTATGCCGCGGAATACGGCGGCTGGTTCGGATTGCGCGGATCGTACAGGTCGAGCTCGATATCGCGGTCGTCGGGATCATCCTCGTTACGCACCGAGGGATCGATCATCTCCGCCAGCATCACGGCGCGAGAGACGTGAGCCGCCTGGAAGACCAACGCATCCGCCGGGATGAGCCTCGCCGCTGCGAGGTCCACCGGATCGCCTGCCGGCGTGTGCGTGATGGTGGCGTGCTCGGCCTCGGCCTGGTAGAGCAACGACAGCGATCCTCCGCCTGACCAGCCGGCCAGCACCACGTGCTCGTAGCCCCACACTTCCTTCGCGTGGCGGACGTACGCGCCGAAGTCGAGCACGACCTTCTCCATGATGAGCGGCGTGTCGTTGCGCGCGTAGCGACTGCCTGCGCACAACACGTGCGCGCCGCGCGCGGCCATGGCGCGCGGCACCGGCAGCAATTGCAGGGTGGAGGCCGGATGCATGAACACGAAGAGCGTCCGCGCCGGCCGCCCCTTCGGCACGAAGCGGATGCCCTCGAGGTTGATCATCCCGTGCGCGCTCGCAAAGCCATAGACCTCGCGAAACGACGACGGCTCCGCGTACTGGAGGTGCACCCACTCCGGCGTAATGTCGTGCGCTTCGTCGCGCGCGCTCATTCCGGCTTGATCCCCACCTCGGCCATGAGCTTGCCCCATTGCGTGAGCTCCCGCTTGACGAAGGCCGCACATTCGGCGGGCGTCGATGCGGTGAGATCCGCGCCAAGCGCAGCGAACTTCTTCTTCATCTCCGGATCGACGACCGCCTTGTTGATGTCGGCATTGAGGCGCTGCACCACGGGCGCGGGCGTGCCGGCGGGCGCGACGAACGCGTACCACACGACGAATTCGTAACTCGGGTAGCCCGACTCGGCCACCGTCGGCAGGTTCGGAAGCTCGGCAAAGCGCGTCCTGCTCGTCACCGCGAGCGGCCGCACTTTCCCGGCCTGGATCTGCGGGATCGATGTTTGCACCGGATCGAAGAGCACCTGGATATTCCCGGCGATGAGATCCTGCATGGCGAGCGCATTTCCCTTGTAAGGCACGTGAACCATCTCGATCCCAGTGGCGCGCTTGAAGAGCTCGGCGGACAGGTGCGCGGAATTGCCCATCCCGGCAGAACCGAAGTTGAGCTTGCCGGGGTTCGCCTTGGCGTAAGCCACGAGCTCCTGCACCGTCTTCACCGGCACCGACGGATGCACGTCGAGCACGAACGGCGTGGTGCCAGGACACGCGAGGTACGCGAAATCCTTCGTCGGGTCGTACGGCAGGTTCCTGAACTGGTGCGGCGCGAGGACCAGCGGCGAGGTACCCGACATACCGATCGTGTAGCCGTCCGGGGGTGCCGTCGCCACGATCTGGTGCGCGATGGCGCCGTTGGCGCCGACACGGTTATCGGGAACCACAGGCTGGCCCAGCGAGACGCTCAGCTTGTCGCCCACCGCGCGACCCAGGACATCCACCGATCCTCCCGCGGGATAGGGAACGACCATGCGGATGCTGTGCGCAGGGTAGGTCTGGGCGTGACCACTCCCGGCCGCCAGGCACATCGCTGTCGCTGCGGCGAGCATGAGACACCGCGTGCGTCCCGGCATGTGTTCGTCGAACATCGGTCCTCCTTCCGTGTCGGAGTCGCCTCCTTTGCCGGGACCGGCGGTCCCGCGAGCGCTCGCGTGGTCGAAGGGCGAAGCCTACATCAACATCGACGACAGCTCGCGCGCCGCCGCATCGAGCACCGGCAGGA
>CAZUGY010000241.1:0-2410 GCA_964620265.1 uncultured Alcaligenaceae bacterium | reverse complement strand
CGAAGCGCTACCGCCCCGCGCTGTACCCCGCGCGCAAGCGCTCGCCCAGCGCCCACACGGCCGACGCATACAGCCGGCTCTTGTTGTAGCGCGTGATCACGTAGAAGTTGGGATACGCGATCCACAGGCTCACGCTACCGTCGGCACCCTCCTCCAGCGAGAGCAGGCCGACGGGCTCGTCCACCGCCACGAGCGCCGGCTCGCGCAGGTCCACGCCATCGGCCTGCCAGGCAGCCAGGGGACGACGCTCGCTGATGCCGCCATCGAGACGGCGCAGCGCGGTGGACTGCGCATCGCTCGCGACCATCGCCGGCGCGAGCACGGGCTGTGCCCGCTGCCAGTCGTGCCGCGCGAGATAGTGGGCGACGCTGCCGATCACGTCCACGGGATCGCGCCACAGGTCGGCGTGGCCGTCGCTGTCGAAGTCGACCGCGAAGCGGCGGTAGCTGCCGGGCATGAACTGCGGCAGCCCCATGGCACCCGCATACGAGCCCTTGGGCTCGAGCGGTGAAAAGCCCTGGTCGTGCGCGAGCAGCAGATACTCCCTGAGCTCGCCGCGGAAGAAGGTCGCGCGCCGCGGATAATCGAAGGCGAGCGTGGCGAGCGCATCGATCACGCGATGGCTGCCCGTGTAGCGCCCGTAGAACGTCTCCACGCCGATGATCGCGACCACGATCTCGGGCGGCACGCCATACGCCTCCTCCGCCCGCGCCAGCGTGCGCGCGTTGTCGCGCCAGAACTGCACGCCCGCGTCCACGCGCGCCTGCGACAGGAACGCGGTCGAATAGGCGTACCACTTGGGCGGCTCGAGGAGTGGCCGGTCCATGAGCTCGACGATCTTCGGCTGGAAGCGCGCAGCGGCGAGCCAGCGCTCGACGTCGGCGCGCGGCAGCCCGGAGTCGCGGGCGAATTCCTCGGCGAAGGCGCGCACGTCGGCGCGTCCGGCGTAGGTCGCTACACCTTGTTTCTTGCTGGCGGCGGCCGCCTTGCCTTTCGCGGCCGCGGCGCGCGGCGACGACTTCGCCGGCGCCTTCGTCTTCCCGGATGACTTTGCCGCCGGCGACGAACGGGAGGGCGTGGCCGCCGATCCGGCAGGCACGGGCGCCGTCGCGGATCCGGAAGGCGCCGATGGCCCGCCCGCATCGGATGGCGACGCGGCCTCGACCGCGAGGGATGCGGCAACGACGAGGACGGCGGCGAGCGACTTGACGAGCACGAACGGCACGAGGCGAAGAGTCCACGGATGGTAACATCGCGCCCGCCCGCGGCCCCGGCTCGCACCGGCGGACGGATCGCCATCCGTGGCCCGGGGACCCACGCAGCATGCGCGTCGAGCGCCTCCACGATGTACGCCCTCTATCCCTTCGCGCGCCCCCTGCTCTTCGCCCTCGATGCCGAGACCGTGCACACGCTCGCGCTCGACGCTCTCGATCGCGCCACCGCGCTCGGTGTCACGCGCCACCTGGCACCGCGCGTCCCCGCTTCGCGGGCGACGGTGATGGGCATCGACTTCCCCAATCGCATCGGGCTCGCCGCGGGACTCGACAAGAATGCCGCGCACGTCGACGGCCTCGCCACCTTCGGCTTCGGCTTCATCGAGGTGGGCACCGTCACGCCGCGCGCGCAGCCCGGCAACCCCAAACCGCGGATGTTCCGCATCCCGCGCGCGCAGGCGCTCGTCAACCGGCTGGGCTTCAACAACGACGGCGTGACGGCGCTGCTCGCCAACCTCGAGCGCGCGCAGTACGAGGGCGTGCTCGGCATCAACATCGGCAAGAATTTCGATACGCCCAATGAGCGTGCCGCCGACGACTACGTCGCCTGCCTGCGCGCGGTGTACCCGAAGGCGCACTACGTCACGGTCAACATCTCCTCACCCAACACCAAGGGGCTGCGCGACCTGCAGTCCGAAGACGCGCTCGCCGCGCTGCTGCTCACGCTGAAGCGCGAGCAGGCCACACTCGCCGACCGCCATGGGCGCTACGTGCCGCTCGCGATCAAGATCGCCCCCGACCTGGCCGACGACGCCGTGCGCAGCATCGCGCGCGTGCTGCAGGAGCAGGGCATGGATGCGGTGATCGCTACCAACACCACGCTTTCGCGCGATGCCGTGCGCGGCATGCCGCACGCGGAGGAAGCCGGCGGCCTCTCCGGCGCGCCGGTGTTCGATCGCTCCACCGAAGTCGTGCGCGTGCTCGCGCGCGCGCTCGACGGCGCGCTGCCCATCATCGGCGTGGGCGGCATCGACAGCGGGGCGAAGGCGCGCGCCAAGCTCGAGGCGGGGGCGTCGCTGCTGCAGCTCTACACGGGACTCATCTACCGCGGCCCCGCCCTCGTGGCCGAGTGCGCGCACGCGGTGGCGGTACCGTAGGCGAGCGAAGCTCGCTTCGGGGCGACAGCGCGCCGCCGG
>CAZUGY010000240.1:0-2428 GCA_964620265.1 uncultured Alcaligenaceae bacterium | reverse complement strand
TCGTGCGTCGCATCGGACTCCTCGCAGCGTTGCACGAACTCCTCCACGCTCGCGCAGGGCAGCGTCTGCGCCTCCACCGCCTCGCCCTCGAGCCGGCGCAGCTGCAGCTCCACGTGCGTGACGAGGCCGGTCAGACCCAGGCCGCCCACGGTCGCGTGCAACCAGTCGGCCTTCGCCTCGCGCGTGCATTCGTGTCGCGTGCCGTCGGAACGCAGCAGCGTGAGACCCACGACGTGCTCGCCGAAGGTCCCCGCGCGGTGATGATTCTTGCCATGCACGTCGTTGGCCACGGCGCCGCCGAGGCTCACGTGCTGCGTGCCGGGCATGGCGGGCAGGTGCCAGCCCTTCCTGCAGGTGAGCGTGTGCACGTCGGCAAGGCGGACGCCGGCCTCGGCGCACAGGCGCCCCGTCTGCGCGTCGAAGTCGATGAAGCGATCGAGCCGCGCGGTGGCGAGCAGCATGCCCGTCGCGTTCTGCGCGACGTCGCCGTAGCTGCGGCCCTGGCCGTAGGGAATCATCGGCGCGCCCGCATGCGATGGTAGGATCGTGTCGCGCCAGTCGAGCACGGCCACCCGCTGTTCGCGCTGCTGGAAGCGTCCCCACGATTCGTGCGTGAAAGTCACGTCAGGTGAGCGAGCAGGCTGGATGACGGAGCAGCGGTCCATGATGCCGGCAGGCGATGATCTGCCTCGTGGCGCAGGCCACCGTCGTGCGGAATTCCTGCTTGCATTGGTGTCCACCGTGCTGGCGATCGCCACGTTGGTCGCGCTCGCGATCCCGTCGGTCGTCAATGCGCGTCATGGCGTGAACAAATTCCAGGACGATGCCTTCTACTATGTGGTGCCGGCGCGGCACTTCGTTGCGCAAGGACGATTCACCTTCGACGGCCGCACGCCCGCCAACGGCTTCCACCCGCTGTGGATGGGCGTGACGGTGGCGATGGTGGCCGCGACCGGTCCCGGCGCGGCGCCGGAAACCCATATCTTCGCCCTCAACCTCATCGAGAACGTGATGCGCGCGCTTGCGCTTGCCGTATGCCTCGCGCTGGGCTGGCGTGCCGCGCGGCCGCTGCGCACGGGATACTTCGCGATCCCCATCCTGCTGCTCTATCCCTTCTTCTTCATCTTCGAGCAGGGCATGGAGACCACGCTCGCGGTCCTGCTCGTCATACTCGTCATTCATGCGTTCCTCGAGGACCGCCTGGTCCGCCTGGGCGTGCTGCTGGCCGCGCTCTTCCTCTGCCGCCTCGATACCGCGCTGTTCGTGGGGTTGCCCCTTGCGCTGTGGTGCCTCGCGCGGAGTCCGGCGCCGCTGTCGCGGCGTCTATCGGCCATCGCTCCGCTCGTTCTCGCACTCGTCGCCATGACGACCCTCTACAAGGTCACGACCGGCCTCACGGTTCCGATCAGCGGGGTCATTAAATCATCATTCCCCTCGGTGACGTGGCATGGCTCCTACTTCATCGAGCCCTTCAACGTGGTCGCCCTCTACGGCTGGGGAACGTTCCGGCACGGCATCAACATGGTGATGACCGGCGGCGTCCTGCTCGCGGGCATGGTGCTCGCCGCGACGAGCCTGCCGCGCTCGCCGTTGCGGGAGAGGACGCTGGTGCTGGGCATCGTGGGCGTCCTGCTGCTCGCCAACCTGCTGTTGTTCCAGAAGTGGGAAAAGAGCGTGGATCCGCGCTACTACGCCTTGCCGATAACGATCGCGGGCTTCGTGCTCGGCGTGTGCCTGGACCAGGCCTGCAGGCGACTGGCGCACGCGGGCGGGCAGCCCCTGCAGGGCGTCTCGTGGTGGCGCGGCGCCGTGGCCGCGCTGCCGGCGCTGGTGATCGTGGCTATGCTGGGCTCGCACTTCGCCGAAGCTGCCACCCGTTTCGGTCCCGCGCTGTCCGCGCAGGAAGACCGCACGCGCGCCATCTTCAAGGCGGTCTCCGCGGCGCTTCCGCCCGATGCCGTGCTTGCCGGCACCGACGTGGGCGCCCTGTCGTTCTGGACCGGCCGACGCGTGGTGAACCTCGACGGCCTCATGAACGACCTCGCCTATCAAGGACGCCTGCGTGACCGGGAGCTCGAACGCTATCTGCACGAGCAAGGCGTCACGCATGTGGCGAGCGGCCTGTTCGACACCGAGCAGACCTATACCGGCCGGCCACCGGAGCCGATGTATCGCACGATGCTCGATCCCGTCGCCACCCGCGGCGGCGACTACCGTTGCCATGAGTTCTACGTGTACGCGTACCGGTACGACGTCTACTCGGACCGGATCTGCCTCGCCAGGGACGACGAGGTCTTCCGCATGGTCGTGGATCCGCCGGGGCAGGGAACGGCGGCGTATGTGGTCTGGCGGCTGCCGCCTGGAGACCGTTGAGGTCTCGCAAGTCGTTGAATTTTGGCGGAGAGCGAGGGATTCGAACCCCCGAACA
>CAZUGY010000239.1:0-2431 GCA_964620265.1 uncultured Alcaligenaceae bacterium | reverse complement strand
GTGGCCGACATCGGCCACTACATCAAGCACGGCGTGCTGTGGGAAGCCTTCGACAGTGAGGTGCCCGCGGTGGTCCTGATCGACGAGATCGACAAGGCCGACATCGAGTTCCCCAACGACCTGTTGCGCGAGCTCGACCGCATGGAGTTCCACGTCTACGAGACGCAGCAGACGATTGCTGCGCGGCATCGCCCGCTGGTGGTGATCACGTCCAACAACGAGAAGGAGCTGCCCGACGCCTTCCTGCGCCGCTGCTTCTTCCACTACATCCGCTTCCCCGACCGCGAGACGATGGAGCGGATCGTGGACGTGCACTTCCCCGCGCTCAAGAAGGCGCTGCTCACCGAGGCGCTCGAGGTGTTCTTCAACCTGCGTGAGGTGCCGGGACTGAAGAAGAAGCCCTCGACCTCGGAGCTCCTCGACTGGTTGAAGCTCCTGCTCGCCGAGGACATCCCGCCCGAGGCGTTGCGCGCCACCGACAAGAAGGTGCTGATCCCGCCGTTGCACGGCGCGCTCCTCAAGAACGAGCAGGACGTGCACCTGTTCGAGCGCGTGGCGTTCATGGCGCGCAGCGGCGGACGCTGATGGCTGCCGCCTACGGACCGCACACTCGCGCGGAAGGCCGTGCACTGACATGAGCCGCTTCATCGAGCCCGTCACCCTGCGCGGCGCGCATGCCACGCTCGAGCCGCTCGCGCGCGAGCACGTGCCGGCGCTGGCGGCGGCCGCGGCCGACGGCGAGCTCTGGCGCCTGTGGTACACCTCCGTCCCCGCGCCGGGGCGCGAGCAGGTCTACGTCGACACCGCGCTCGACTTGCGCGAGACCGCGCATGCGATGCCCTTCGTCGTGCGCGACAACGCGAGCGGGCAGATCGTGGGCAGCACCCGCTATTGCAACGTGGAGCCTGCCAGCCGGCGCCTGGAGATCGGTTACACGTGGTACGCGAAGCGCGTGCAGCGCTCGCCGGTCAATACCGAATGCAAGCTGCTCCTGCTCACGCATGCCTTCGAGGCGTTGCAGTGCATCGCGGTGGAATTCCGCACGCACTGGTTCAACTTCGCCTCGCGCACCGCGATCGCGCGGCTCGGTGCCAAGCAGGACGGGGTGCTGCGCAATCACCAGCTGATGCCCGACGGCAGCCGCCGCGATACCGTCGTGTTCTCGATCCTCGACAGTGAGTGGCTCGCGGTGCGCGCCCACCTGCGCCACCAGCTCGACAGGCCGCGCTAGGGCCCTATCGCGGCCGGGTGGCGCTCCCGCGCTTTCAGGCAGCAGCGTCCGGATACAGCCCTTTGCCCCGCGCGAACACGCGGGTCAGGCCCAGGAGCGCATCGAGGTTGGGCGTGGGAATCGCGACCTTCTGCCCGATCTCGCGCACGACGCTGAGGAGCGCGTCGATCTCGAGCGGCTTGCCTGCCTCCACGTCCTGCAGCATCGACGTCTTGAAGGCGCCGAGCTTGCGCGTGACGGCATTGCGGTCCGCGGCCGATTGCTCGATGGGACAGCCGATCGCCGCGCCGATCGCCCTGGCCTCCAGCATCACGCTGCGGCAGAACGCATCGACGAGCGCATCGTCGAGGATGCGGTCGACGGTGGCGCCGGTGAGCGCCGACACCGGATTCATCGTCATGTTGCCCCACAGCTTGTACCAGATGTCCTGCTGGATGCGCGGCGAGGCGCGGCACTCGAAGCCGGCTTCGTTCAGCACTGCCGCGAGATGATCGAGGCGCGTTGAAGTCCCACCGGTCGGTTCGCCCACGATGAGCCCGCGTCCCATCACGTGCTGCGTGAGCCCGGGAGCAGCGAGCTTGCACGATGCGTGAACGACGCAGCCCACGATGCGGCGCATCGGAAGCGCGGCGGCGATTGCGCCGTCCGGGTCGAGGGTGGCAAGCCGCATGTGCGCGCATGGACCCGGCATGCCGTCGAAGAACCACCACGGGACGCCGTTCATCGCTGTCAGCACCATGGTATCGCGTCCGATGAGCGGTGCGATCGTGCGCGCGACGTCGCGCAGCGCGGGCGCCTTGACCGCGATCACCACGAGGTCCTGCGGGCCGAGCGCGGCCGGATCGGAGGCGGCCGTGACGGACGCCACGATCTCCTCGTCACCGCTTGCGAGGCGCATGCCGTGGGCGCGCAGCGCGACCAGGGTCTCGCCTCGGGCAACCGCCGAAATCGCGTGACCTTGCGCGCCGAGGCGCGCCCCCAGAAAGCCGCCGATCGCGCCGGCGCCGTAGATGCAGATCTTCATCGCGTCTCCTCGGGGACTTTGTCGCCTGCGGGATGGTACGACCTTCGCGCGACACGACGTTGCGTCCGCGAGAGGGGCGGGCGGCAAGGTAACATTGCGCCAATCCCGGCGGTACCCATCGATGCTCTCCGGTTTCTTCCTCCACCTCAAGGCCCACAAGCTTCCGGTATCCACGC
>CAZUGY010000238.1:0-2442 GCA_964620265.1 uncultured Alcaligenaceae bacterium | reverse complement strand
CACCTGGCGCTGTACCTGCGCTGCCGCGAGTCGCTACGCACGCACAAGGCGCGTGCCCAGCGTAACAAGCGGATCGGGCAATTCGTCCGCCTCGCGTGCCGCGTGCTGATCGCCGCACCGTGGCACGCCCTGCGGCAAGGAACGGCACGAGCGATCGACCTGCTCGTCGAGTGCCTTCCACGAACCGGGCACGAGCCCGCCGCCGCCAAGGTACGGCAGCTTCGGCGTGATACCGCCATCGAGCGGGCCCATGCCACCTTCGAAACGAAGCCGGGCGAGTCGTTGCCGGCGGAACCCGCGGCGCCGGCAGCCGATGTGGCGCGAACCGCCTGAAGTCGCACCCACCCTCCCCTTGATCGGCCTTGTCCCCGAAGCCCTTGCGCTTCGGGGCGCCTCTTCATGCCGCGGCGTCGAGCCGTGCACGCTCCTGGTCGATCAACCAATGCAGGAATAGCGTGTCGCGCGAGCGGCCCCAGTAGTGCGCCTTACACCGAGCCACGTAGGCATCGAGGTCGGCAGGGGTACGGATGTCCCCCGGCTCGATGTCGGTCAGCCAGCGAAGGCGATCGGCTTCGGGCCGGGTCAGTCGAACTTGCGTTCCGAAACGAAGCATGGGGTGCACGGCTGCGGCATCTACCCTCAATATTCGCGCCGATCGGCACGCGAACGCAAGCGTCGAATGCGCCGCGACTGCAATTGCGTAATCCCATCGACCCCAGTCGCATTGACGTGCGACTGGAATCGCAGGCGTCGGTTGGTACGTAGCGTTGACGCCACGCCATCGCGCGCAGGCGCCATCGCAAACCCACGCAAAACGGGCGCCGACGCCCGTGGCGGCTGCGGCCACCGGCTCGTTGGGCCGAGCTGCCGAACGACACTGCGCACACTCTCGATCACGTTGATCGATCCCTCCGCACGGAGGTCCTGGCCAGGCCAGGCGTCGCAGTCGTCACCTGCCCCACCCGGCGCCCTTGCGGCGCCACCCGCTCGGGAACCCGTTCCCGGCTGGGGCGGCGTTCCCGTTCGTCCTTCGATGAACCCATGGAGAACGCCATGCAGAACCTGTCTGCCCTGTCACGCGCCGATCTGATCGGCGCCCTGCTCGCCCCCGTCGTGCCCTCGGACCACCCCGGCGCCGACCAGGTAAACGATCTGGAGTCCGCCTACTTCGGCGCCGCAGCCGTTGCCGATGAAACACGCGACGCGCTGCTCGCACGCAAGCTCGGCGTGGCGCGCGAACTGCTGATGCGCGACCTGCACGCACAGATGCAGAGCGGGCCGGTGATGGAATCGCCGCAAGCGCTGCGCGACTGGCTGCGACTGCAATGCGCCGGCCTGCAGCACGAAGTTTTCATCGTGCTGTTCTTCGACTCGCAGCACCGGCTGCTCAGCGCGGTCGAGATGTTCCGCGGCACGCTGGCACAGACCTCCGTCTATCCGCGTGAGGTCGTCAAAGGCGCGCTGCTGCGCAACGCCGCCGCGGTGGCGCTGGCGCACAACCATCCGAGCGGGTCGGCCGAACCGAGCCGCGCCGACGAGTACCTGACGCAGACGCTGAAGTCGGCGCTGGCGCTGGTGGACGTGCGCGTTCTCGACCACTTCGTCGTGGCGGGCGAGAGCATCGTTTCGTTTTCCGAACGCGGCCTGATCTGAACCGCGGCCACGAGCCGCCCGCGCTAACACACGAGAGGAGCGCCCTTTCCTAGCGGGGGGCGCCCTCTTTGAACCCATGAAGGAGCCTCTCCATGTCGACTACCCATTCGCCGCACTCGCCCGCCTGCCCGGTATGCCCGGGCCGGGGCATGGTGCTCGGAAAACTCGGCCGCCTGCGCTGGTACCGCTGCCGCGATTGCGGCATCGATTTTAGCCGGCGCGCGCCGTCTGCGCGCCGCGCCGCCGGCATTGCCATCCCCGGGAGCGCGAGATGAGCGCGGACTGTGTTGCCCGGCTACGCGCACTGACCGAGCCTCTGCTGGCGTTGTCGACCACCCATCTGTCGGCCGGCACCCGGTACCTGCTGCTGACGAACCAACTGTCGGTCAATGCCCATCCGACCCCGACCGGCGGCTTCGTCTATGTCGGCGCGCCGCGCTACGACACGCCGCTGGAGGCCGACCTGGCCTCCTTGTTCGAAGTCGCGGAATGCGCGGGAGTCGTCTGGCTGAAGTTCGACGTACATGGCGGCGTCGTCGACGGTCTGAAGATCTTCGGCGACGAGGATTGAGGCTCGCGGCCAGCGGGCAACCATCCGGGGAGGTCACACGCCGACGCGCCTGACCTCCGTCTTCACCACGTCGACGGTGGCCTGCGGCTACGCCGCTTCCAGGGGCTCAGTCGCCAGGCTGTCCAGGTCGATCACCGCATCCGCCATCGCCGTCAGCTCTGGGGTCTGCGACACGAAGAACTCGCGCTCGTAGCCGCCGAGTTTCAGCACCTCGCGCT
>CAZUGY010000237.1:0-2465 GCA_964620265.1 uncultured Alcaligenaceae bacterium | reverse complement strand
GATCGCGCCGCGCCGTCGAGACGTGATTTACATCCCGCACATCGCCACTGCGTCGGGTCCGAAGCCCTCCGCCACGAAGCCCCGTGCCACGAGCCGGTCGCGAACGGACGTCGATGCCGTGAGATGGTGACCCTGGCCGGAATGCCACAGGCGGTAGACGGGCCGAAAGCCGTGGGGACACGCACCGCTCGCCTGATCCGGCGCGGGCACGTGGAATGCCGCAGCCGATTCCTGCAGCCACGCGGGCGAGCCGGAGAGCACCGCGCACTCCGCCGCATCGATCGACAGCACATGGGAATCGAGGCCGGCTTCGGGCAAGCCGTAGAAGCGGCACGCGGGAACCGTGTCGATCCACCATGGCGGACTCGCAAAGTTCCTGAAGCCCGATCCCATCCACGTCCACCCGACCTCCGGACGCCGGTCGAGGCCGTGGATCTCGCTGCGGTCCGACGTGACGAAGTACCGGTCGAGTCGCTCGTTGTAGAGCTCGATCGCGACGGGAAAGTCCGCGGCCTGCGGGGCAGGCCCTGACGGTACGAAAGCGTCATCGAGGGTTCCGTCGGGCCGCACGTGTGCCACGACTCGCGCGCCGCGGCTTCCCGGCCAGTCCGCCACGACTTCGATCGTGCCATCGTCCTGGAAGCGAAGGTCGCTTACCCACTGCTCGCTCGTATCGGCGTAGTACGGCGTGAGCAGCGGCCCCTGGCGGAAGAGGAGTGCCTCGCCGCCATGGAACGAGGGATCGACCACCCCTGCGGCATCGAGCCTGTGCACGACGTTATAGACCGCGCAATCGTCGGACGCCTGACTATCGAAGCATCCGAGCCTGCTCGGATCCCAGGTGTTGCCGACCATGACGATCCGTCCCTGCGCATCCTCGCGTGCTGCGGCGGCGAACTCGAACGCGCCCCACACCGTGAGCTTGACGAGGCCCCCGCGGCCGAAGGTCGTATCGGGCGTGCCGTCGGGATTCACACGCAGCAGCGCCAGCGCGTGGCTGCGGCCATCGTAGTCGATGCCGCCGGCGTAGAGCCACTTGCCGTCGGCCTGGCGATGCACGGGCGCGCGCGCGGAATAGCTGAACTCCGGAAATTGCTCCGGAAAGGGGCTGCCATCGAGTTGTGCGAGGGCGGGCCGGGGCGAGAGGAATGCAAGCACGCAGACGATGAAGTACCACGCAGCGCTGATCTTGGTTGTCATGTAGTTCTCCAGGAAGAATCGTTACGCGATCGTCCGACCGCCCGTCAGCGCAAACGAATGGCCACGCACGTTACGTGGGCTCACCACGTCGCCGAGCACATCGCCACGCCGAGCGGTCCCCAGCCTTCGGAGATGTAACCGATCGCCATCAGGTTTCGCCGCGCGTACCACGCCGTGGTCAGCACATGGCCCGAGTCCGGACGCGCGTTCCACAGGCGATAGACAGGCGCGCGCCCGGCCGCACACTCGCCGGTATCGGGATCGGGCAACTCCACGCGAAAGACCTCGCGGCCTTCGAGCCGCCATCCGGTACGGCCTTCGGCAGCTTCGAGGGCGGCGCATTCGTCCGCATTGGCGGTCAGGAGGTGCGAATCGAGGCCCGCCTCCGGCAAGCCGTAGAAGCGGCATACCGGAACCGTCGGCGTGGCAGTCCACCCGGCAGGGTAGACGTGGAACCAGCCGTCATTCGCGCTCCACTGGCGGTCGAGTCCCGCGATCTCGCCGACGTCCGCCGACACGAAGAACTGGTCGAGACCCGCGTGGTAGAACGGCACGGCGGCAATGAAATCGTGCTCGCGCGCAGGATAAAGCGTGGTCCGGTCGAGCACTCCGCCCGGCAACACGCGCGCCATGACGCCAGAGAAACTGCCCAGCAACGCCGACCCGTCCGCACCGAGGGTGATGCTGCGCACGAAATGCTCGTCGCTATCTTCCGCATGCTGTTGCGTGGGGGCGCCCCCGATGCGCAGCACGAGGCGTCCGTAGCCATTGAATGAGAGGTCCAGCCCTCCTTCCGCATCCAGGCGATGAAGCACCGTGTGCATGTTGCAGTCGGTGTAGTAGTAGTCGCAGCCCGCCACATGGCTGTTGTCCTTCGCAGTGTGTGCCACCAGGATACGACCATCCTGCTGCACGGCGAGCACGGGAAGCACGCCGTACGCGCCACCTCCCCACGCCACGAGAGTCGCCAGGCCGGCGCGCCCGAAGCTGCGATCGATGCTGCCATCGGCGAGCACGCGGGTCACGCCGATCCCGCGCGCCGTGAACGCCCCGACGAGCTTCCGGCCATCGGGCAGCGGATAGGACACCGGGGGGAGGGAGGCGAAGTGGTACAGGTCGGGCAGCTCGTCCGGATACGGGTACACCGTCTGCGCGAAGGCCGCCTGGCTCACGGCCCATCCCAGCAGCACTGCAAGGCATGCCCGCGATACGGTCCGGCTTCGATGCAGGTCGATCATCACCGCCTCCGCTTCGATCAGTAACGG
>CAZUGY010000236.1:0-2532 GCA_964620265.1 uncultured Alcaligenaceae bacterium | reverse complement strand
CCGCGCGAGCGCCTGCTGTCGCGTGGCCCTGCGGCGCTCACCGATGCGGAGCTCCTGGCCGTGATGCTGGGGACGGGCTTTGCCGGTTGCTCGGCGCTCGAGGTGGCGCGTCGTGCGCTCGAGCGTGCGGGCGGCACCGCAGCGCTCCTGGCGTCGGGGGCTGCCGGATTGCGTCACATGCGCGGCTTTGGTCCGGCGCGCGCGGCGCGGTTGGTGGCAACACTCGAGCTCGTGCGGCGCGGGTTGCTGGAGGAGGCCGCGCACCGCGACGTGCTGACCTCGCCCGAGGCGGTACGCGACTACCTGCGGTTGTCGCTGTCCACGTTGCCTTACGAAGCGTTCATGGCGCTGTTCCTCGACAGCCAGAACCGGCTGCTGTCGGCGCGCGAATTGTTTCGCGGCACGCTCGCGCAGACGTCGGTGTATCCGCGCGAGGTGGTCAAGGCGGCGCTGGCCGAGAATGCGGCGGGGGTGATCTTCGCGCACAACCACCCGAGCGGAGTGGCGGAGCCGTCGCGGGCGGATGAGCTGCTGACGTCGTCGCTCAAGAGCGCGCTGGCGCTGGTGGACATCCGCACGCTCGATCACTTCGTGGTGGCGGGGAGCCGGGTGGTGTCGTTTGCGGAAAGGGGATTGCTTTGATGACCTGTGCCCCGGCCTTCATGATCCAGGATTGGTGGAAGGCTCGTAAACTCCGATATGGGATAATATATTCTCCTGAATAGGAGAGACCCGATGGCCGCCCTGACTCATCCCGCTACGCGATACGCACCGTCGCCGATGCTCGACCTCGCTTCCAGGGCGGAGCGCGAACGACTGAGCCCGTCGGCGCTCGAGGCGTTCTTCAACATCGTCGATCGCTGGGGCGTGCGCGACGAGGACGCCCGGCAACTTCTCGGCGGCGTTACCAACGGCCCTTACTACGAGATGAAGAAGAACCCGAAGGGCCGGGTGCTCGATGCCGACAGACTGCTCCGCATCTCCTATCTCATTGGCATCTTCAAGGCGCTCAATATTCTCCACGGTCAGCCGCTCGCGGACGAATGGGTGCGTCTGCCGAACACCAACCGCATTTTCGTGGGCAGCACACCGCTGGCGTACATGATGAAAGGCGGCGCGCCGGCGATGCAGACGGTGCGGCGCCTGCTGGACGCCCGCCGAGGCGGGATGTGAGGGCGCAGCCCGCCACTTCGCTTGTCCGGCGTAACGATACTCACCGCCTGATCCATTCGAAGTACAGCGACGGCGGCAACAGTGTCCTCGCACGGATTGCCGACAGCGACGGACATCTCGCGGACATCTTCGACCTGGACAACGCGACCAACGATCGTCTGTACGCCGAGAACGATTTGCTGCCAGGTATCGGCGTGCGCGAGCTGCTGTTCGGTGTTCCGTACCATCGCGTCGTCAATGCGGCGTTCACGCACGCGCATCCGCTCGGCAGCCGGTTCAACGGCCCCGATCGCGGTGCGTGGTACGCGGCGTTCGAGGCCAGGACCGCGCAGGCGGAGGTTGCCTTCCACAAGGCTGTGCAGCTCGCTGAAGTGAGCCGCTTCGAGGACGACGTCACCTTCGACGACTATCTCGCCGATTTCAGTGGGGAGTTTCACGATCTTCGCGGCTCGAAGGATTGGGCCGATTGCCTCGACCCTGATACCTACGTGCAGTCGCAGGTGCTCGCCGAGCGGTTGCTCGACGGCGGATCGCTTGGCATCGTCTATCCGAGTGTGCGCCGCACCGGCGGCACTTGCCTCGCGTGTTTCCGGCCCGCGCTCGTGATGAACGTGAGAAAGGGAACGACCTATCGATTCCGCTGGAGCGGCCACCCGATTCCGACCATCGCCGTCGTCAAGCCAAGTTGACGAAGCAGCGCAGTTGCTGCATGGGCGGCGTGTAGGGACGGGACAGCACGGACCATACGTCAGCCGGATGGACGATAGCGGCGACGTCGACTGCGCTCCAGGATGTGGGTGCGCGGCGACACAAGCCGTTTCGTGGCGCTGCGGAGTAAACTTCCCGGACGATGGCCAGTGCCCTTCCACTTTCGCGACACCGCTTTTCCGTGGACGAGTTCCAGGAGATGGGTCGCGTCGGCATCCTCGCGCACGACAGCCGCGTCGAGCTCATCGACGGCGAGCTGATCGACATGGCGCCGATCGGCAGTCGACACGCAAGCGTAGTGGGTTTCCTTTCGATGACTCTGACACGGGGCAGCGGGGATCTGATCGTCTGGGCGCAGAGCCCGATCGTGCTCCCGCCCTACAGCGAGCCTCAACCCGACGTCGTGTTGTTGGCCGCTTCGATCGATTCGTACCGCAAGGCGCTCCCGGCGCCAGGAGACATCCTTCTGGTCATCGAGGTCGCGGACAGCACGTTGCGCTACGACCGGTCCGTGAAGCTGCCGCTCTACGCGCGGCACGGCATTCCGGAAGTCTGGATCGTGAACCTTGCGAATTCTTGCCTGGAGGTTTTCCAGGATCCTGATCAAGGACTCTATCGGTCCCGGCGGGAGTTGGGCCCTGGCGATACGGT
>CAZUGY010000235.1:0-2553 GCA_964620265.1 uncultured Alcaligenaceae bacterium | reverse complement strand
GGCCTTCATCGACCGCGACCGGCAGTTCCTGCACGATCGCGTCGCCGGCACGCGGTTGGTGCGGGAGCCATAAGTACATCGCCCGCGCGGGGACGGGCGATTCCACGCTGCGCTTCGCGTGCCGCGCAGGCCCGTCGACGATGGCGCTGCCGTCAGCGCGGCACGTTGATCGTCCCGCTCCCCACGGTGATCGTGTTGGCCGCGGCAGGCGAGGCGGCGATTCCGGGCACGTTGGCGGCGGTGATCGGCGGCGCCGATCCGGGCGTGCCGCCCCGCGGCACGGCGCGTACCACCTGACTGGTCGGCAGCGTGGCGTTGCTCTTCAGGCGCGCCCACACGAGATCCATCGCGGCGTTGAAGTACACGTGCACGGGGACGAGCAGCGCGTCGTAGCCCTGCACGCCGCCGCCCACCGCATTGGGCAGGAACGCGTCGAAGTGATTGCCGTTCTCGATTTCGTAGTAGCGAACGTCGGGATTGGCCTCGGCCTTCGAGTTGAGCGCCATGTACGCGCGTGCCGCGTGGTTCACGGGAACGAGCGCATCGCTGCGGCCGGCCACGATCACCATCGGCTTGCCGCGCACGTTGCCGTTGAGCAGCGTATCGCGCATGCCCGCCTGCACGCGCTGGCTGTCGGCGAGCGCGGTGCCGGTGAGCGCTATTCCCGTGACCGGATCCACGCCGGTGACCATGCTGCGCAGGCACAGGAAGGCGTCGAGCGCGCCGTCGACGCGGTTCGTCGAGGGCGACACGCCCACGTGATACAGGCGCGCGCCGCCGACGGAGTCGTTGTAGATGACCTCGCCGCCGGTATTGAGGCCGTTGCTGGTGGCGAAGAGGCTCGCCTGCAGCGCCGGCACCTGCGCCGCGACGTTGCCCGCCGCATCGACGTTGGCGAGGCTGAAGCCGCACACGTTGTCGGCGATCGAGAACTTGCCGTAGGCGATCACGTAACCCACCGCAACATAGGCGTCGGCGAGGCGGTAGTGCGATGCGTGCAGCGCGTTGATGATGGGATCGTCCCAGCCGTAGGCCTGCATCTTCGCGAGCGCCGCATCCGCCTGCTGCGCGGTGGTGGTGCCGGCGACGAGGCCCTTGTCGGCGAGGCTCTGGCAGCGTCCCTGTGCGATCGCCTGCAGCTCCACGCCGGCGACCTGGGTGAACGCCGCGAAAGCGCCGCCAAGCGGCGCGGTCCCGAAGCCGAGCCAGCCCGGGCGGATGCCGTTGGGCGCTTCGGCCTTGCTGGAGATCGAAGCACACAGCTCGTAGAGCATCCGGTAGGTGAAGTAATCGATCAGCGGCTTGCCTGAATTGGCCACCGCGTTGCCGCCGAAATTCACCGTCACCGCGGCGTTCGGCTGCGCATTGGGCTCCGCGACCGCGATCCCGTCGATGAGGCCGTCGACGTCCTGCTCGGCCGCCTGCAGCGACTGCGTTCCTCCGTTGGAGATGGAGGAGGTGATCACGATCGTGTTGTCGGGCTTGAAGTCGACCATGCGCCTGTTCGCGACCGGGTCGAGCCTCCCGTAGTTCTCGTTGATCGCCCAGAACGCGAAGCGGATGCTGTCGAGCGTGTTCCTCCCCCAGTCCTTCTCCGGATTCTGCTGCGAGTAGATGTGCTTGTAGGCGATGCGATTGGGATGGGCGGCATTGAAGGCCGTGAGCGCCGCGCCCGTGAGGTCGGTGGCGAAGGTGGCGTTGCGGCCCGCGCTCGCGCGCGTGACGAGGCGCCCGTCGATGAGGTTGACCTTGTCCGCCGCGAGGTCCTGGTAGCCCACCCCCTTGCCGGCATCGCTGGAGGCCACGGCGCAACGGTGCTTCAATCCCCAGTCGGCGGCCGTGCCCATCGCGCCGTAGATGCCGCGCGACCCGGAGGGCGGTGCGGTGACGATGCACGGATTGGCCGTGTCGAAATCGGCCGGAAGCTGCACCATCAGCGTGACGTTCTGCCTGCCCGAGCCGTCGTCGGCGAAGGCGAGGTATTCCTTGCCGGCGATCTTGCCCTCGCCCAGCGTGTCGTTGCCGTGGATGTCGATGTTGGGGCCGTAGAGCGTGCCGTAGCCGCCTGCGGCGGTGGGATCGATCACGGCGCGGTAACCCGTGTAGATCGCGCGCCGGCGCAACTCCGCCGCGGTGGGATTGACCGGATCGGCAAAGCCCGGGGCCGCGCCGCCGATGCCCGTCTTGCCGAGCCCCGCGGTGAGGAGGTCGTTGCTGGACCCGTCGTAGGTCGCCACCGGTTGCAGGTTGGTGACATTGGACGGCAGCGCGTTGTACTCGTTGCCGTCGCCGCCGCCGTTGCAAGCGGCGAGAAGCGCGCCCAAGCCGGCGCCGACGAGCGCCAGGGACGTGCGGGTGAGCGTGTGCGGCATGACATCCTCCTCCGGAGTCGATCTCGATGCGGATCGGGCTCGATCGCCGTCCGGCGGGCGCGCCATGCGCACCGCGGCGACAACGGCTTCGATCGTAGCCCCGCTGGACGGCGCACAGGCGGCGCATGCGGGCGCACCGATTGTGCAAAAATGCACAGCATGGCCTGGGACGACCTCCGCT
>CAZUGY010000234.1:0-2582 GCA_964620265.1 uncultured Alcaligenaceae bacterium | reverse complement strand
ATCGGCTTCGGCTTCACGATCTTCCAGGTATTCCAGAAAGCGCGGCAGGCGCAACTGATCCACAGCGACGCCGCGGCGTCGCTGTTCGGGCAAGCGCTGGTGCTCCTCGGCGTGGCCATGCTCGTGCTCGGCATCGTCTACCACGTGCGCTTCATGAGCGAATTGCGCCGCGAGCGCGACATGCTGCGCACCGAAGGGCTGATCCACGCCGAGAGCGCTTATCCTTATTCGATGACGTTGCTGACGGCGGTGCTGCTCCTCCTGCTCGGATTGGTGGCCATCGTCAGCATGGTGTTCAACATCGCGCCGCTGGGGTAGCGCGCGGCGGACAGACGTGCTGAAGATCGATCAGAACGAAGGAGTGGGACAGACGGCGGCGCGGCAGGTCGCGCGACCGATGGAAGCATGGAGTTCGAGTTCAACGCAGTACTGCGAGAGGACATGACCATGGCAACCAGGAAGACAAGCAGTTCCCCGGCGGCGAAGCCATCCGCGAAAAAGGGCGGCTCCGGAGGCGGGCGCAAGCAGCCCAACATCCTCGTGATCTGGGGCGACGACATCGGACAGTCGAACCTGTCCTGCTACACGCACGGCCTCATGGGCTACCAGACACCCAACATCGACCGCATCGCGAAGGAGGGAATGCTCTTCACCGATTCGTACGGCGAGCAGTCGTGCACGGCGGGACGTTCCTCCTTCATCACCGGGCAGAGCGTGCTGCGCACGGGGCTATCCAAGGTCGGCATCCCGGCAGCGCCCATCGGCATGAACGAGAAGATCGTGACCATCGCCGCGCTGATGAAGGAGCAAGGCTACGCCACCGGCCAGTTTGGCAAGAACCACCTGGGCGACCTCAACAGCATGCTGCCCACCAATCACGGCTTCGACGAGTTCTTCGGCAATCTGTACCACCTCAATGCCGAGGAAGAGCCGGAGATGGTGAACTATCCCACGGACCCGAAGTTCAAGGAGCGCTTCGGTCCGCGTGGCGTGATCCATTCGTGGGCCACCGACAAGGACGATCCCACCGAGATGCCGCGCTGGGGCCGGGTGGGCAAGCAGAAGATCCAGGACACGGGTCCCCTGACCAAGAAGCGCATGGAGACCTGCGACGACGAGTTCGTCGCCGCCGCGAAGGACTTCATCAAGCAGCAGGAGAAGGCGGGCAAGCCGTGGTTCGTGTGGCTCAACACGACGCACATGCATCTCTTCACGCACACCAAGGCCAAGAGCCTCGGCCAGGCCGGCAAGTGGCAATCGCCCTACCACGACACGATGATCGACCACGACCGCAACGTGGGCGAGATGCTCGACCTCCTCGACGATCTCGGCATTGCGGAGGACACGTTCGTGCAGTACTCCACCGACAACGGCCCGCACCGCAACAGCTGGCCCGACGGCGGCATGACGCCCTTCCGCAGCGAGAAGAATACGAACTGGGAAGGCGCGTTCCGCGTGCCGCTGCTGGTGCGCTGGCCGGGCAAGGTGACGGCGGGTGTCGTGGCCAACGGCATCGTGCAGCACCACGACTGGCTGCCCACGTTCGTGGAGATGGCGGGCGACGCCGACATCGTGGCCAAGCTGAAGAAGGGCTACAAGGCGATCGGCCGTACGTACAAGAACCACATCGACGGCATGAGCCTCCTGTCCTACCTCACGGGAAAGACCAAGGAGAGCCCCCGCAACTTCTTCTTCTACATCAGCGACGATGGTGACATCCTCGCCATGCGCTACGACAACTGGAAGCTCGTGTTCCTCGAGCAGCGTTGCCGCGGAACGATGCAGGTCTGGGCGGAGCCGTTCACCCGGCTGCGCATGCCCAAGCTCTTCAACCTGCGCACCGATCCCTACGAATTCGCCGACATCACGTCGAACACGTATTACGACTTCTTCCTGCACAACGCCTATTTCATCTATGCGGCGCAGTCGGGGGCGGCCATGTTCGCCGCGACGTTCAAGGACTTTCCGGCGATCCAGAAGCCCAACAGCTTCACCATCGACGATGCGGTTTCGAAGATGGCGGAGGCGAACAGCGGGGATTGAGAACGACAACAGCGGCAGCAAGCGGCGCGGGGACAACCCCCGCGCTTTTTCGCGCCAGGTCAGGAGAACAGCATGAGCGACACACCATTGCCGTCGTGGGTCGACGGCGCCGCCCGCAAGTCCATCGTCGCCTTCGTGGAACGGGTCACCGCGAAGGGCGAGTCCACGTTCGTCGAGCCCGCGGCGCGCATTGCCGTGTTCGACAACGATGGCACGCTATGGTGCGAGAAGCCCATGCCGATCCAGACGGGCTTCCTCTTCGGCAAGATCGCCGAGCAGGCCAAGGCCGATCCGTCGCTGCGCTCGAAGCAGCCCTGGAAGGCGGTGACCGAGAAGGACCACGCGTGGCTTTCGAACGTGATCACCAAGCATTACAACGGTGACGACGCCGACCTCGAGACCATGGCGGCCGGACTGCTCGCGGCCTATTCGGGGGAATCGGTGGAATCGTATGCGCAGAAGGCCGACGCCTTCCTGCGGAATCAGCGCAACGACTCGCTCGACCGTCCGTATCTGAAGACAGCTTACGCGCCGATGCG
>CAZUGY010000233.1:0-2672 GCA_964620265.1 uncultured Alcaligenaceae bacterium | reverse complement strand
CTTGTGATGATTGCAGCCACTCGGGATCCGGCCGCGACAGCGCTTACGGAAGGCAAGCGGTCCATCGATTACGGGACATTGGCGCAGTCCGTCGTCGATGTCTCGGCATCATTGAGAACGCTGGGGCTGACGCGTGGCGGGCGAGTCGCAGTCTACCTCGACAAACGCATCGAGACGGTGCTCGCCATGTTCGGTACCGCAGCGGCAGGCGGTGCGTTCGTGCCGCTGAATCCCATATTGAAGCCGCTGCAAATCCAATACGTCCTGCGCGACTGTGCAGCACAAGTGCTCGTCACGTCGAGCGATCGGCTGGCGGTCCTCGGCGAAGCGCTCCAGCGTTGCGACGACCTGCGCCACGTCGTGGTGGTCGACGGCGGTGCCGTGTCACAGTCCGGCCCGCGCTATGCGATGCATCGTTGGGAAGACCTCCGAGCCGCATCCGTACCCGGCCATCGCGTCATCGATATCGACATGGCGGCGATCCTCTACACGTCGGGTAGCACCGGCCAGCCGAAAGGCGTCGTGCTGTCCCACCGAAACCTCGTCGCGGGCGCCAAGAGCGTCGCGTCCTACCTCGAGAACAATGCACGGGACGTGCTTCTCGCAGTGCTTCCGCTGTCGTTCGACGCCGGCTTCAGCCAGCTCACGACGGCGTTCCACACCGGTGCGCGAGTGGTGCTCCTCAATTATCTGCTGCCCAAGGACGTGCTGAACGCCCTCGTGCGCGAGCGCGTCACGGGACTCACTGCCGTTCCGCCTCTGTATCTGCAACTGACGCAGTTGCCCTGGCCGGACGGTATCGACTCGCACCTGCGCTACTTTGCCAACACCGGGGGCCGGATGCCGCTGGAAACGCTTCGAGCGCTGCGTTCCCGATTGCCGAAGAGCAAGCCTTACCTCATGTATGGCCTGACCGAAGCGTTCCGATCGACCTTCCTGCCGCCCGAGGAAGTGGATCGCCGCCCCGATTCGATTGGCAAGGCGATTCCCAACGCCGAGATTCTCGTGCTGCGGGAGGACGGCACGGAGTGCACCGCAGACGAACCAGGGGAGCTCGTTCATCGAGGTGCGCTCGTCGGCATGGGCTACTGGAACGACGCCGACAAGACCGCGGAACGCTACCGGCAGCTGCCCGGCCGGGAAGGCGGACTCGAGTTACCCGAGATCGCCGTCTTTTCCGGTGACGTCGTCCGCAAGGACGCCGAAGGGTTCCTGTATTTCATCGGCCGGCGGGACGACATGATCAAGACGTCGGGCTACCGCGTAAGTCCGACCGAGATCGAGGAAGTCCTGTACGGTACTCAGCTCGTCGGCGAAGTCGCAGCGTTTGGCGTTGCGCACCCGATGCTCGGACAGAGCGTCGTCGTGATCGTCACGCCCAAGGGCGATGGCACCGTAGACGTGGCGGTGCTGCTCGCGGCGTGCCGCGAGCGTCTTCCCGCATACATGGTGCCGGGGAGGATCGACGTGCGCAACGGGCCCCTGCCCCGCAATCCGAACGGCAAGATCGACCGCAAGCAACTTCGGCTCGAATTCGAAGGTGCATTCAACGGCGTAGAATCGACGTAGATGCAGACAGCGAACGAGTTGTCCGTTTCGCAAGCCCCGCGCCACGCCTCGATGAGTTGGCGCGTCGCCGACGATTGTCTGATGATCGGCGGAATGACCGTCGAGCAACTTGCCCGACGCGTTGGCCGAACTCCTTTCTACGCCTATGAACGCGATGCGTTGGCCGACCGCATCGCGCTTCTCCGTCGACATCTGCCGCCTGGCGTCGAGCTCCATTACGCCATGAAGGCGAATCCGATGCCCGCGCTCGTCGCGTTCGTCGCGGGACGCGTCGACGGGATCGATGTCGCCTCCGGGAGAGAGCTCGCGGTGGCACTCGACGCGGGAATGCCGGCGTCCGAGATCAGTTTCGCCGGCCCCGGCAAGAGCGACGCGGAGCTTGGCCAGGCGCTCGCTGCGGGCGTACTGATCAACGTCGAGTCGACTCGCGAGATCAACCTCCTCGCCCGCATCTCCAAGGAGAGCGGCCGCATTGCGCGCGTCGCCGTACGCGTCAATCCCGACTTCGAGCTGAAATCGTCCGGCATGAAGATGAGCGGCGGGCCGAAGCAGTTCGGTATCGACGCCGAGCGTGTGCCGGATGCGCTCGAGTTGATCGGCAGACAAGGCCTGTCGTTCGAAGGCTTTCATATTTTCGGCGGTTCGCAGAACCTTCGCGCCGATGCCATTTGCGACGCCCAGCGCAAGACGATCGACCTTGCGCTCGATCTCGCGCAATCGGCACCTTCCGCCGTGCGGATCATCAACATCGGCGGCGGTTTCGGGATTCCGTATTTTCCGGGCGAGGCCCCGCTCGACCTCGACCCGATCGCAAGCAACCTTCGGGATCTGGTCGAACAAACGCAAGCCGCGCTGCCGGATGCGAAGATCGCGATCGAGCTCGGCCGCTACATCGTCGGCGAATGCGGGATATATGTCTGCCGTGTCATCGAGCGCAAGCTGTCGCGCGGCCACGTGTTCCTCATTACCGATGGCGGGCTGCATCATCACCTCGCGGCTTCCGGCAACTTCGGGCAAGTGATCCGCAAGAACTATCCGGTGGTCGTCGGCAACCGCGTGCAGGGCACACGGCGCGAGCTTGCCTCCGTCGTCGGTCCGCTGTG
>CAZUGY010000232.1:0-2710 GCA_964620265.1 uncultured Alcaligenaceae bacterium | reverse complement strand
GCCGCGGCCCCGGGTGTGGGACGACTTGAACGAGGACGACCGGTTCAAGGCCCTGAGCGCGCGCGTGCTCCAACTGGTGAGGTCGGCCTGAGCCATGCTTCGAGACGTCCTCAAGTCGCGGAAGGCGCACATCCTGCTCGCGGTCGCGGGCTTGTATCTCGCGTGGCAGGTTTGGCTGACGATCGCCGCGCCGCAAAAGATCGCGGGCCTGGCGGGCGACTCGGAGAAGGTAAACATAGTGGTCACGCTGCCGTTTCCGCCGGAACGTTTTCACGTTCAGCGGTTCCAGACCTACGGCAGGGTATCCGGTACACAAGAGAATGCCGTAGAAGTTCGCGGCGTGAAACGAGCGGACCTGACGACCGTTGCCCGTCCTTACTGGGTGAGGCGTGTTGAGCCGCTACAACCAGGAGGATGACCGAAATGCGACGCTTTGCCGTAGTACTGTTTACCCTGATGCTGTCGTCACTGGCGCTGGCGCAGGCCGCGAATCCCGTGAAACTCAAGGTCGGCATGGTCAATGCCATCGACATGCTGGCATTGCCGATCGCAGTCGAGCGAGGGTTCTTCGAGAAATACGGGCTCGACGTGACCATCGCACGTCCTTACGCCACCGGGGTCGATGCGCTCAACGCGCTGCAGGCGGGCGAAACCGACATGGTCCAGGCCGGCGTCCCGGCCATCGGCGCCATCCTGCGCGGCATGGACCTCGTGTTCTTCGGCAACTTCAGCGGCAACGCCACCAAGCTCGGCTCCGATGCCACGCTCGCCCTCATCGCGAACGGCGATTCCGGCATCAAGAAGGGTGACCTGAAGAGCCTGAAGGGCAAGAAGATCGCGACCTCGTTCGGCACGATCAACCACCTGTACATCCTCGGCCTGCTGGAGAAGGCCGGCCTGAAGCCAACCGACGTGACGCTGGTCAACACGCCGCCTCCGGAGATGACCGTGGCATTGCTCGCGAAGGGCGTGGATGCGTTCGTGGCTTGGGACCCGGCTCCGGTCATCGGCATGAAGGAAGTGCCGGGCGCGATCGAGGTCATCCGTGGCGGAGACGTAATTTCCTACCTCGGCTTCAACATCGCCCTGCGGCCCTGGGCGGAAAAGAACGGCCCGACGATCGAGAAGTTCCTGGCCGGCGTGTCCGAGGCCGACCAGTGGATGCGCAAGAATCCCAAGCAGGCCGCCGCCATCGGCACGCGCTGGATTCCCGGACTGAAGCTGGACGTCGCGGAAACTGCGATGCAGTACAACATCCAGCAGGTGGACCGCCGCATTTCCGCGCACAACTATCGTGCGCTGTGGAAGGCGCAGGACACGCTGCAGCGGCTGGGCGTGATCAAGACCACGTTCGACGTGAACAAGCACATCGAGCCCAAGTACATCCTCGCTGTGATGCAAAAGTACCCCGAGCTCTTTGCCGACCTGCAGCCCATCCCTGCGGACGTCGCCATCAAGCCGGGCTTCGTCTTCAAGCCCTGATCCGGGTTGCCGCGCGGGATCGAGCTGCTTCGCTCTCGGTCCCGCCGCCCATCGCGGGATGAGGGGCTGAAGGTCTCAAGGGGCGCCATGATCGGCGTCCCCTTGCCGCTCTCCTCGTAATACCTTTACGCCATCGTCGGCCCGCGTACGGCATGCTAGCCGCGGCCGATGAACGGCATCTTCGTGGCCATGATGCTCATGAACTGCACGTTCACCTCGAGCGGCAGGTTCGCCATGTGCAGCACTGCGTCGCCCGCGTGCTTCACGTCCATGAGCGGCTCGGGCTTCACGGAGCCGTCGGCCTGCAGCACACCCGTGGCCATGTGCGCCGCGAGGTCGGTGTGGGCGTTGCCGATGTCGATCTGGCTGGCGGTGATGTCGTTCCTGCGGCCGTCGAGCGAGATGCTCTTGGTCAGGCCGGTGACGGCGTGCTTGGTCGCCGTGTAGGCCGCCCCCATCGGCCGCGGCACGTGCGCCGAGAGCGAGCCGTTGTTGATGATGCGGCCGCCCTTCGGGTCCTGCGCCTTCATGATGCGGATCGCATGTTGCGTGCATAGGAACATCGCCACGAGGTTGATATTCACCACCTCGCGGAACTTCTCGATCGGCAGGTCTTCCATCGGCACGGCCGGCGCGCCGATTCCGGCGTTGTTGAAGAGGACGTCGAGGCGGCCCCATTTCGCTTTCATCTGCGAGAACGCGGATTCGACTTCCGCGTCCTTGGTGATGTCCGCGGCGAGCACCAGCGCGCGATCCTTCGCGCCGGACTCGGCGGCCACCTTCTCGAGCAGGTCCTTGCGCCGCCCGACCAGGCCGACGCAGTAGCCGTCCCTGAGAAGGGCGAGCGACGCAGCCTTGCCGATCCCGCTGCCAGCGCCCGTGACGAGCGCAACTCGTTTCTGTGCCATGACTGTTCCTCTAGAAGCGCGGCGCTACACGCCGGTCTTGACCATCTGTAGAACTCAACGGCCACTCGAACCGGGTCTGGGACATATAGTGGACGAGGGCAATCGAAATGAGCGGTGGTTATATCACGAGCCAGCCAAGATCGCCGCCGGTGCTTGCTTCCGATTCCTGCGACCACTGCCTGGCGAGTGCGTCGAACGTCCGATCTCCGCTCAGGACTGGCGATTGAGCAGTTCGTCGATCAGCAGCTTTGCGGCGGGCTGGAGTGGCGCGCCCTTGCGTGTGACGAGCTCGTAGGGCTCGCTTCGCGACGCCAAGGTGA
>CAZUGY010000231.1:0-2777 GCA_964620265.1 uncultured Alcaligenaceae bacterium | reverse complement strand
GCCGCGCTGTAGTCGCCCGTCGCTCACCCCGTCTTGCGTCGCCGCGCGTTGACAGGAGTCCGCCTCGATCGACGTGGGGAGCCAGGCATGCACACACGCGAAGCATCGACCGCCGCCTTCCGGCGCTGCCGGCTCCTGCTCGTCGCCACCCTTCTGGCCGCCGCCAGCGTGGCGGCCCAGGGCCAGGCGCCGCCACCGGGCGCGCCTTCCACCGCCGCGCTGGTCGAAGACGCCTGCCGGCAACTGCGCGACCATGCCGCCGTGCGCGCGCAGTTCCCCAGTGCGGTCCAGCGCCTGTGCACGCCGGGCCATCCGGCGGAAGCGACGTGCCACGCACGCACGCCGCAGGCCTGCTCGCTCGATGCGCTGTGCGCCGTGCGGATGACGTTCATCTGCGACCGGCCCCCGTGTCCACCGGGCGGTCCGGCGCGCGCCGCTTGCGCGCCGCAGCCCGACCGTGCGCTCGCGGTCGACATCACGACCTATCGTCCCTGCGTGGATACCGGAGGCACATGGGCATCGCTGCCGGGCATCACCGAGATCGCGCCCTGGCGCGGAGCCTGCTCCTGCATGGGCGCGACGACCGACGGCATCGTCAATACACGCGACGGCCGGCCGGCCAACCTGGGGCCCTCGACCTACTTCGTGCAGGGCCGCGGTTGCGTGGCCGAAGCCACGCTATGCGAGGAGCACCGCGGCCGATGGCTGCAAAGTCCGAAGGATGATCCCCGCCGCCCGCGCTGCGAGATCGACGGCAAGGCGGTCGCCTGGTACCTGCGCGAGCGCCTGGGCTACGAGGCGAACTGAACGCCCTACTTCGCGAGCTCGTACGGAAAGATCACCTTCCAGTCGTTCTTCATGTCGATGAGCGTCCAGCCGTACCTGGGTGCCTGGTCGAGGCCCACGGCGAGCCGTCCCACATGCGTGTCGCGATCGTAGGCATATTCGCGCACGCCGTCGGTGTGCCACACGAAGGCGGCAAGCCGCTTGTAGCGCTTGCTGTCCGGGCTCTGCGTGGTCGTTTGCAGCATCGCGAGGTCGCCGTCGGAATTGCCGAACGCGGCCACCGGCGTCTTGCCGATGAAGTGATCGATGCCGACCGCCTTGCCCGGGCCGTCGTCGATCAGCATGATCGCGGGCTCGCCGCGGGTGAGCGCCACGTCGTTGTCGAAGGTGTACTTCGCCTGGAAGGAGCTGCCGATGATCTGGTCGGAGGGAAAGCCGTAGGTCTTCTCCGCGAAGCTGCGCATGAAGTCGATCGACCCGCCGGAAACGATGAAGGTCTTGTAGCCATTGGCGCGGAAGTAGGCCAGGAGCTCCAGCATCGGCTGGTACACGAGGTCGGTGTACGGCCGCTTGAAGCGCGGATGGCGCGAGGCAGCGAGCCATGCCGCCGCCGACTTCTGGAACTCGGCCGAGGTAAAGCCTGCGTGCGTGGCCGCGATGAGCTTGAAGAAATCGGGCTCGGAGAGCTTCGCGATCGCCGCCTGGTCGTTGTCGACCACCGCCTTGAACGGCATCTCGTTGCGCCACGACGGATTGGCCTGCCCGAGCTCACGCACGCGGTCCAGCGTATAGACCATCTCGACGTAGAGCGGGTGCTCGGACCACAGCGTGCCGTCGTTGTCGAAGGTCGCGATGCGATCGGCCACGGGCACGAAGTCGGGGCTTCCCGGACGCGTGGTGTCCTGCACGAACTTGACGATCGTGGCCTTGGTGGCGCCCTCGTTCCAGGACGGCAGGGGATCCGCCACCTGGGTCGTGGCACAGCCGGCGAGCAGGAGCGCCGCCAGGAACCCGACGAGCCAGGCACTTGCATCACGGCGCAGGAAGAGCAAGCCACGCAAGCGAAGGACCATTCGATTCTCCTGTCGAGGTGCACGCATCGCGTGCCCCGCGATTGTAGGCGGCTTTCGCGCGCCCCGAGCGGCAGCGGCGGTGGGCCGGCGCCGTGGGTTCGAACCACCCCGGGACGCCGCGTGGCATTGCGCCCGCGGCGGCGCCACGCGAAAATCGACCGATGAAGTGCGCTCGCTGCGGTACCGGCCTCCCCGACACCACGCTCGTCTGCTCGCACTGCGGCGCCGTGGTGGGGATGAGCTATGGCCCACCGCACGCGCGCGGAAGCTTCCCTGCGCACAAGGATCCGGCGCCGCGCTTCGCACCTCCGCTCGCCGGCTCCACCAAGCGCCTGCCGGCGCGCGTGAAGGGCATCCTGACCTCGCCGCGCAGCGAGTGGGCCGCCATCGCCGCGGAGCCCGTGGGGACGATGGATATCTGGTCGGGCTACATCATCCCGCTCGCGCTTGTCGGACCGGTGGCACTGGCCGTCTCGCAGGTTGCGTTCGGCACCGCGTTTCCGCTGGTGGGGGTGGTGAAGGCAGCGCTGCTGACGGGCGTGGCGGTGGCGCTCTTGAGCTTCGCCTTCGCGCTCGTGCAGGTGGCCGTGCTCGCGTGGGGCGTGAATGCGCTTGCGCAGAAGTTCCGCGCCGTGCCCGACCGACTGGCGGCGCTCAAGGTGGTCGCCTATAGCATGACGCCGGTGTGGCTCGTGGGCCTGGCCTATCTCCTGCCGGCGTTGGGCTTCCTGTGGGTATTCGCCGCGATGTACGCGTTCTTCCTCGCCTTCCTCGGCCTGCAGGCACTCATGCGTTGCACGTCGCAGCAGGCGCTGGGTTACACCTTCGCGACACTCGGCATCGCGTTCGCGCTGTGGGTGGCCACCGGGGCGATCGTGACGGCGCTGATGGGGTTCGGGCCGGTGATGCTGGAGTAGT
>CAZUGY010000230.1:0-2808 GCA_964620265.1 uncultured Alcaligenaceae bacterium | reverse complement strand
GGAGGCGTACAACGGGGCGGTGGCGTCGATGGAGACGCGGGTGCTGGTGTCGGCGAGGCGGTTCCGGGACCTGGATGTGGTGGGGGAGGGGAAGGTGATTGCGGATCTTGCGCAGGTGGAGGTGAGGCCGAGGGTGGTGCAGGCGGTGGAGATGCAGGGGGAGGAGCTTGAGTGGGCGTAAGACCGATGGGCTGTCTTGTGTTCACAAATTGAATTTGTTCATTATTTGTGAACATTATTAATTATTGAACAAACCAAGGATCGTAGTTCATAATTGAGCCATGTTCACCTAACGTGATCATAAGTTCGATATGAACAAGGATCCGGGAGCCGTCCTCATCGACCGTGCCGTCGAGCATCTCAAGGCACGCGGCTTGAAGGTCATCGAGCTCGCGACACCGCAGGGCTTGGTGGACACGCGCGCCGACGCGTGGCTACGTATCGGCAGGGGAACGGAGACGATTGACTACCTTGTCGAAGTCAAACGAAATCTGACCGCCGCCACCGTCGGCGCCACATTGGCACAGCTCCGAGACCAAGGCACGGCTGCCGACCGTCCCCCTCTCCTCGTGACCGAGTACGTGACGCCGCCTTTGGCGGAGGCCCTGCGCAATCACCACCAGCAGTTCGCCGACGCAGCGGGAAACATGTACTTGGAAGGCGCGGGTCTTTTGGTTTACATCGTGGGGCAGAAGCCGTTACCCGCCGCCGGCGGGCGTGCGCGTACGGGGCAGATGTTCACCACCAACGGCCTGAAAGTGCTGTTCGCCTTGCTGTGCGCCCCCGAGCTTGCGAACAGGCCGCATCGCGCGATCGCGGCGGCGGCGGGCGTCGCGCTAGGTGCGGTTCCTGGTGTCCTGCGCGATCTGCAGGAGGCCGGGCATCTGCTGGTTGCCGAGAAGAACCGGCGCCTCAACGCGACCAAGCGGCTGCTCGACGAATGGGCCTTTGCCTACGCACATCGATTGCGTCCCAAGACGAAGCTCGGCACCTATAAGGCGCCCACGTTTGCGACTTGGAAGGAGTGGCCCATCGATCCAGAGCAGGCGCTGTGGGGCGGCGAGCCGGCGGCGAATCTGCTTGTGCGCCACTTGAAGCCCGCCGTGTTGACGTTGTATGGCGAGAAGCTGCCGCCGCAACTGATGATCGAGCAGCGTCTTGTTCTGGCCGGGCCAACGGAACCACCTTATCTGGAACTGCGCAAGCCGTTCTGGGGAAAGACACTGAAGGCGGACGCGGCTGAGACCATCGTGCCGCCCGTTCTGGTGTATGCGGACCTGCTTGCCACGGGTGACGCTCGCTGCATCGAAACTGCACGGATGATCCATGACGCCTACCTTGCTCGACTGCTCCCGGCGGCCTGAACTCGCGTTGCATGCGCAGATCGTCGGCGACGTCGAGGCGACTGCCGCGCCTCTGGGTGTTCCGGTGATGATTGTCGGTGCGTTCGCGCGCGATTTGCACTTGCTCTACGGGCACGGCATCGAGACTCTGCGGCAGACCGAAGACCTCGACCTCGCAGCGGCGGTTCAGGACTGGCACGCGTTCGATGTCCTCAAGAAGAAGCTCACCGAATCCGGGCAGTTCTCGGTGTCGCAGACGGCGCCGCATCGCTTGCGTCACCGGAACGATCTTCCGATCGACCTCGTGCCGTTTGGGAGTTTGGAGACCCGCGATCGACGGATCGTATGGCCGCCGCGAGGTGAGATGGTGATGGACGTATTCGGCTTTCGGGAAGCCCTGCAAAGTGCCTGCGTAGTGGCGTTACCCAATGGGGTGCGTGCACGCGTTGTGTCCTTGCCGGCGCTTGCGCTATTGAAAATCGTGTGCTGGCGGGATAGGCACTACCAATCGCCACGCAAGGACGCGCAGGACTTGCTGCTCATCCTGCAAAACTATCTCGTGGACGAGCAGCAGAGGCGACTGTTCGATGAGTTCGTCGACTGGACGCAAGAAGAGAGTTTCGACTACGCCCTTGCCGGTGCGCGCATGTTGGGACATGACGTGGCGGCGTTGCTCGACTACGATGGGATTCAGAGGGTGTGCGGCATCCTCTCCGAGCAGGCGAGTGTCGAGTGGCCCGCGCGCCTGCCGGCGGAAATGATTCCCCACGACTCGGATCGGGCGCGTGCGCTGCTCGATGCGATGCTTGTCGGACTGGTGGAAAGGGGGATCAAGTGACGCCGTACCCGTGCTGGGATATCGAAAATTCGCACACTTCCTGACGCGACGCGCTGATCGCGAGGACCTTTAGACCCGCTCCGCGGTGGGCACCACCTGCGGCACGAAATCTCCCCCAATCCTCGCCACACTCCGCGCAATCTCCGCTGCGGTCCCCTTCACCGCCTCGATGTATCGCTCCTTGATTCCCCGCAAGCCGAAACAGGGCCCTCGCTTCTTCCCGCCCCCACATCTACCACGTCGGCGCCATCGGCGGTGCCGCCCCAGCCACCTCATAGATGCGGTCTTCACCCGATTGCAACGCGACCGCGAGCTCCCCCGCGCGCACCAACCGCTCGAACTTGGCCAGGCCCACCGCCGGATACACGGCGCGCTCGAGCGCACCCACGATGACGTAGCGCACGCCGTAGCGACGTAGCACCTCGATCGTCGCTTCGTCGTCGGTTCCTGCGTAGAGCGCGGCCACGTTGCGCAGTCGCAACTCGATCGCCTCGCCTAGGGCGGGCAGCGGGCGCTGCTGCGCCTGATGGTGGCGAAAGCCCAGCAGCGTGGGCAGGCCGGTGTACGTGGAAATGCGGCTGCCCCAGCGATACTCGGGAAGCTGCGCCTCCAGGATGATCGCATCGA
>CAZUGY010000229.1:0-2829 GCA_964620265.1 uncultured Alcaligenaceae bacterium | reverse complement strand
GCCGCGATCAAGGAGTTCTTCGGCTCCTCGCAGCTGTCGCAGTTCATGGACCAGACGAACCCGCTGTCGGAGATCACGCACAAGCGCCGCGTGTCCGCCTTGGGACCCGGCGGCCTCACGCGCGAGCGTGCGGGCTTCGAGGTGCGCGACGTGCATCCCACGCACTACGGCCGCGTGTGCCCGATCGAGACGCCGGAAGGCCCGAACATCGGCCTCATCAATTCGCTGGCGCTCTACGCCCGCACCAACGAATACGGGTTCCTCGAGACGCCCTATCGCCGCGTGGTCGATGGCAAGACGACCGAGCAGATCGATTTCCTCTCCGCCATCGAGGAAGGCCAGTACGTGATCGCGCAGGCCAACGCGGGCGTGGACAAGGACGGCCGTCTCACCGACGAGCTCGTGTCCTGCCGTGCCAAGAACGAGTTCATGCTCTCCACGGCCGACAAGGTGCAGTACATGGACGTGGCGCCGGCGCAGATCGTGTCGGTGGCGGCCTCGTTGATCCCGTTCCTCGAGCACGACGACGCCAATCGCGCCCTGATGGGCTCCAACATGCAGCGCCAGGCGGTGCCTTGCCTGCGTCCGGAGAAGCCGCTCGTGGGCACCGGCGTGGAGCGCACCGCGGCGGTCGACTCCGGCACGGCCGTGATGGCCAGGCGCGGCGGCAAGGTCGACTACATCGACGCTTCCCGCATCGTGGTTCGCGTGCTCGACACGGAAACGGCGGCCGGTGAGGTCGGCGTGGACATCTACAACCTCACGAAATACAAGCGGAGCAACCAGAACACCAACATCAACCAGCGTCCGCTGGTCAAGGTGGGTGACATCATCGCCCGCGGCGACGTGATCGCCGACGGTGCCTCCACCGACATGGGCGAGCTGGCGCTCGGGCAGAACATGCTCGTGGCGTTCATGCCCTGGAACGGCTACAACTACGAGGACTCGATCCTCATCAGCGAGCGCGTGGTGGGCGACGACCGCTATACCTCGATCCATATCGAGGAGCTGTCGGTGGTCGCGCGCGACACCAAGCTCGGGCCCGAGGAAATCACGCGGGACATCTCGAGCCTCGGGGAGGCGCAGCTGGGCCGCCTCGACGACTCCGGCATCGTCTACATCGGGGCCGAGGTCGAGGCCGGTGACGTGCTGGTCGGCAAGGTCACGCCCAAGGGCGAGACCCAGCTCACGCCGGAAGAGAAGCTGCTCCGCGCGATCTTCGGCGAGAAGGCCTCCGACGTGAAGGACACGTCGCTGCGGGTGCCCTCGGGCATCAGCGGCACCGTGATCGACGTCCAGGTCTTCACGCGCGAAGGCATCGAGCGCGACAAGCGCGCCGCGCAGATCATCGACGACGAGTTGAAGGGCTACCGCAAGGACCTGAACGACCAGCTGCGCATCGTGGAGAACGACGCCTACGCGCGCATCGAGAAGCTGCTCACGAACAAGGTGGCCAACGGCGGTCCCAAGAAGCTCGCCAAGGGCGCCAAGATCACCAAGGAGTATCTCGACGGCGTGGCGCGCCACGACTGGTTCGACATCCGCCTCGCCGACGAAGGCACCGCACAGCAGCTCGAGGCTTCGAAGGAAGCGCTCGCGCAGTTGCGCATCGACTTCGACGCCATGTTCGAGCAGAAGAAGAAGAAGCTCACGCAGGGCGACGAGCTGCCTCCCGGCGTGCAGAAGATGGTGAAGGTGTACGTCGCGGTCAAGCGCCGCCTGCAGCCGGGCGACAAGATGGCCGGCCGGCACGGCAACAAGGGTGTGGTGTCCAAGATCGTTCCGGTCGAGGACATGCCCTACATGGCCAACGGCACGCCGGTGGACATCGTGCTCAATCCGCTCGGCGTGCCGTCGCGGATGAACGTGGGCCAGATCCTCGAGGTGCACCTGGGCTGGGCCGCCAAGGGCCTGGGCCACAAGATCGACGCGATGATCAAGGCGCAGGCCAAGGTCGCCGAGGTGCGCAAGCTCCTGGAAAAGATCTACAACTCCAAGGGCCGCGCCGAGGACCTCTCGCTCTTCTCCGACGACGAGATCGCGGACCTCGCGCAGAACCTGCGCGCGGGCGTGCCGTTCGCCACGCCGGTGTTCGACGGCGCGACGGAGGAGGAGATCAAGGCGATGCTGGAGATGGCGGACCTCCCGTCGTCGGGCCAGGTCAGCCTCTACGACGGGCGCACCGGCGAGGCCTTCGATCGCGAAGTCACGGTGGGCTACATGCACATGCTGAAGCTCCACCATCTCGTCGACGACAAGATGCACGCGCGCTCGACCGGCCCATACAGCCTCGTCACGCAGCAACCCCTGGGCGGCAAGGCGCAATTCGGCGGCCAGCGCTTCGGCGAAATGGAAGTCTGGGCGCTCGAGGCCTACGGTGCCGCATACACGCTGCAGGAGATGCTCACGGTCAAGTCCGACGACGTCAACGGCCGTACCAAGGTCTACGAGAACATCGTCAAGGGCGAGCACAAGATCGAGGCCGGCATGCCGGAGTCGTTCAACGTGCTGGTGAAGGAGATTCGCTCGCTGGCCATTGATGTGGATATGGAACGCGACTGAAGCTCGCTCATCTCCAGGGATCAGAGGTCAGGGATCAGGTATCAGAAACACCAAATCGCGCGTTGTCACCGTGGGTGATTGACGGCGGAACTCGGAGAGTTCAATGAAAGCATTGCTCGATCTGTTCAAGCAAGTCACGCAGGAAGAAGAATTCGATGCGATCCGCATCGGGCTCGCCTCGCCGGAGAAGATCCGGTCGTGGTCGTATGGCGAGGTGAAGAAGCCGGAGACGATCAACTACCGCACCTTCAAGCCGGAGCGGGACGG
>CAZUGY010000228.1:0-2854 GCA_964620265.1 uncultured Alcaligenaceae bacterium | reverse complement strand
TGAAGCTCCGCAGCTTCTCCGACCGCGACGGATGGCGCAGCTTGCGCAGCGCCTTCGCCTCGATCTGGCGGATGCGCTCGCGGGTGACGTCGAACTGCTTGCCGACTTCCTCCAGCGTGTGGTCGGTGTTCATCTCGATGCCGAAGCGCATGCGCAGCACCTTGGCCTCGCGCGGCGTCAGCGTGTCGAGGATGTCCTTGCACACGTCGCGCAACGACGCATTGACCGCCGCATCGGAGGGCGCCACTGTCGACTGGTCCTCGATGAAGTCGCCCAGGTGCGAGTCGTCGTCGTCCCCGATGGGCGTTTCCATCGAGATCGGCTCCTTGGAGATCTTGAGGATCTTGCGGATCTTTTCCTCGGGCATCTCCATCTTGACGGCGAGCGTGGCGGGATCGGGCTCGTTGCCCGTCTCCTGCAGGATCTGCCGCGAGATGCGGTTCATCTTGTTGATCGTCTCGATCATGTGCACCGGGATGCGGATGGTGCGCGCCTGGTCGGCGATGCTGCGCGTGATGGCCTGGCGGATCCACCACGTGGCGTAGGTCGAGAACTTGTAGCCGCGGCGGTATTCGAACTTGTCCACGGCCTTCATCAAGCCGATGTTGCCTTCCTGGATGAGGTCGAGGAACTGCAGGCCGCGGTTGGTGTACTTCTTGGCGATCGAGATCACGAGGCGCAGGTTGGCCTCGGTCATCTCGCGCTTGGCCTTGCGCGCCTTGGCCTCGCCCGTGGACATCTGCTTGTTGATCTCCTTCAGGTCCTTCAGGGGGATCATCACGCGCGTCTGCAGGTCGAGGAGCTTCTGCTGCTGCTCCACGATCGCCTGGCGGTACTTGGCGAGCTGGTCGCTGTAGTTGTGGTGCGCAGCGACCTCGCGGTCGATCCAGCGCAGCGACGTCTCGTTGGTGGGGAACATCTTGATGAACTCGGGACGCGGCATGCCGCCCTTGTTCACCACGAGGTCCTGGATCTTGCGCTCGATCTGGCGGATGTTGTCGACCTCGCCGCGCACGCTGTCGCACAGGCGCTCGACCTGGCGTGCGGAGAAGCGGATCTGCATGAGCTCGGCGCTGATCTTCTTTTGCAGGTCGACGTACCTGGGCGACCGGTGCCCTTCCTTCTGCAGCACGGCGAGCATGCGCAGGAAGTGCTTGCGGATCACCCCGAAGTGGTCCATCGCGGCGACCTTCAGGCGTTCGAGGTTCTCGCTGGCGATGGCGCCGGCGTCGGCCTCTTCCTCCTCTTCCTCGGCGTCGTCGGACTCCGCGGCAGAGGAATCTTCCATCGCGGTCAGCTCCTCGTTGAAGTCCATGAGGCCGTCGACCAGGTCGTCGATCTTGAGCTCGTCCTTGGCGATGCGATCCGCGATGTCGAGGATCTGCTGCACGGTCATCGGGCACGCGCTGATCGCCATGATCATGTGCTTCAAGCCCTCCTCGATGCGCTTGGCGATCTCGATCTCGCCCTCGCGCGTGAGGAGCTCCACCGAGCCCATCTCGCGCATGTACATGCGCACGGGGTCGGTGGTGCGGCCGAATTCGCTGTCGAGCGTGGAGGCGGCGGCCTCGGCTTCTTCCTCGACGTCCTCGGCGGGCACGGTGGCCGGCGTTTCGGCCATGAGCAGCGTGTCGGCGTCGGGGGCCTCGTCGTAGACCTGGATGCCCATGTCGCCGATCATCGAGATCACGCCCTCGATCTGCTCGGCATCGAGGATGTCGTCGGGCAGGTGGTCGTTGATCTCGGCGTAGGTGAGGTACCCGCGCTCCTTGCCGAGCACGATCAGCGTCTTCAGGCGCCGCTTGCGCGCCTCGACGTCGGCGGGCGTGAGCTCGCGGGGCGCTTCGGTGGCCCGGCCCTTGCCCTTCTTGCCGGCGGCGTCCTCGGCGCGCTTGCCGGCGAGCCGGGCGGCGATCTCGCTCGGCGTGGGCTTGTGCGGCGCGGCGCCGCCATTGGCGCCGTTGCCGGCCTGGGCTGCGGCGGTGCCGTTCGCAAGCTTGGGGGCGGCCGGGCCCTTGCCGGGTACCGCGGGCTTCGCGGCCGCGGCCTTGGCGACGGCAGCCTGCCTGGGCGCGATCGCCGGAGCCTTGGCGGCACCGGCATGCTTCACCACCGGCGCCGGGACCTTGGCGGGTTGGCGCGAGGCGGGGGCGGCGGCCTTGGTGCTGGCGGCCACGAGCTTGGCGTTGACCGGCTTGGCCTGCGGCTTGGCCGGCTTGGCGGCCTTGGGCGCTACCCTGGCGGCGGCCTTGGGTACGGACCGGGCAGCGGTCTTGGCAGCAGGCTTGGCCTTGGGCGCGGGCTTGGCGGCCGGCTTGCGCGCCGCAGGCTTGGTGGCGCCGACCTTGCGGACGGGCTTCTTCGCGCCGGCTGCCGCGCCCTTGCGGGCGGCGGGCTTGGCGGGCGCGGGGCGCACGGCCTTCTTCGCCGACGCCTTGCTTCCGGCGCGCGACTTCGTGGACGCAGCGACAGACTTGCCCTTTGCCTTGGACTGGGTCTTGCGGGAGGGTTTGGCGGGCTTGGTGGCCATGGTCATCCTTGTGCTGACGCTGCTCGTGATCGTATGCGGGTGGCGATGCTTCGGGTCTCGTGTGGTCCCCGGCGGGGACCCCGGGGCCGTCCCCGGCGCCGGACCCCGATTCTTGTCGTTTCCACCCTTCCGGATGGGTAAATGGGGTTGGCGCGGGAAAACCTCAAATCATATCATGGCGGACCCCTCCGGGCCATGCGTGTCCGGCGGCTCGGCCGGCAGGCGCGCGAGGTTGCTCGCCTGCTGGGCGCGGTGGACGTACTCGAGCTGCGCGAGACGCCTGCCTTCCGCCGAGGGAAGCTCGGCCATCCCGGCCACCGGCGC
>CAZUGY010000227.1:0-2894 GCA_964620265.1 uncultured Alcaligenaceae bacterium | reverse complement strand
AGCAGATAAACGCCCTCCCTCGCCGCCGGTTCCGCCCTCGCCCACATCGCCGCCGCGTCCGGTCGTAGCCGGCTCGCCGGCGGGCAAATGGTGTGGTGCACGTCCAGTGCAAGCGTGCGCCCCGGGAATTGCAACGGCGGCAGCTCGTGGGACCACGTCCGGTAATATCGTTCATCGTACGGATCGCTGTTTGCGAAGCTCCAGCCCGCCGCGCACAGTGCCTGCTCGGCACCGGGAAGGCTTTCCCTCCTCACCATCACGTCGATGTCCGACATCCTGCGCGTGGACGCATGCGGAAGTCCGCGCAAGAGGTACGCCACCCCCTTGAGGGCAACGATCGAGATACCGGCAGGGCGAAGCACGCGGCCAACGCGGTCGAGCTCCCACAGGGCCAGTTGCCCGATTCGAGCGGCGGACAAACGGGCAGACGAGAGCGCGTCGCGAGCGAAGGGCGGCAAGTCCTCCGTCACGCCACGCATTTCGGCGCGGCTCGCCAAGTAGGCAAGCACGCCATTGCGCCTCGCGCAGGACAGGAGTGGTTGCCACGTTTTCGCGTCCAGCCCGCGCAGGCGGCGCGGATCCACGATCGCCGCAACAAGTTCCGCCGGCGCGTTGCCGTGGTTCATGCAGCGACAGGCGCGCGGGCGAGGCTGTCGAGCGCCGCGTGCGCATCCGCGAGATCGCCGTAGCGCAGTACATGGCACGGGCTCGACCGGACGAGGTCTCCCACCATATGGAAGCTACGCGCCCCCAGGACCTCGTAGTTGAACGAGTGAACCGCGAGCCGCATGAAAGCGTCGGCCTCGCCAACCCGAACGACGGAGACGCCCGCGCCCGCCCGAAACTCGGGAAACACAATCATCCCGATCACTGCGCTGGCGTCGCCTCGTTCCAGCGATGCGCGCGGGACGCGCATGTGAGCGATGGTGCCCTTCCGGGTGTTCGGAATGACGGGGCCAAAGGACGCCTCCGGCGCGAACGCGCGCAGCACGTCGATGGCCGCATTCTTGATCGCAGGCGGACGTGCAAAAGGCAGCACGGTTCCGCCTTCGCCGGTGACGACGGCGAACTCGTCGGACAACAGGCGCCAATCGCGGCTGGCGAGCGACGCCGCAAGGGTGCTCTTGCCTCCACCCGGATACGCGGGCAGCAGCAGCGCCTTCCCGTCGCGCTCGACCGCTGCAGCGTGCAGAAGGAGCCACATGTTCGTGCGTTGCGCGAACACCCAGTTGAGGCCCCACTCGAATGTGGGAAGCGCGTGCTGAACTGGAAAGTCATCGAAGGGCGTGATGCCGTCGACGATGAACTGTGCTTCCTCAGGGCCCCATGGTCGAAGTCGTCGCGCGCGGAGGATCCGGATGTCGACGTCGGCTACGTCCGCATCTGCCACGAGCGCGTAGTCGCGATAGACATCGTGCAGTTGAAGGGCGAAGGCTCGCACGTCCGAACGAACGCGCACGGTGATTGGCGGGATGCGCAACGCCACACCATTGGCTGCGATCCGCGAAGCAAAGAAGGCACGGGGAAGATCGCCGACTGTCATGCGCACTCTGCACTGACAAGGGCCATTGCCTCGAAGCGTTGCAGCAGCGCGTCTAGCGTCGCCAGCGGCAAAGCCTCGGCAGAGAGCTCGAGGCGTTCCAGGAGTAGAGCGTGGATGGCCGACGCCGGGAGCGCCGGCGCCTCCTCGATGATCGAGAGCGTCTCGGCGGCGCTGGCGTCGAGCAAATGCGTGGAGCCGACCAGCGCGTCGAACAAGACCACGCCGTCTTCGAAGTCCTGGAACAGCAAGCGCTGGCCGGGCGCGATGCGCCAAACGGGATTGGATCTATGGATCACTGCATAAGTATGTGCACAGCCGGCTCGAACCGTGCAATACGCGGGGAGAACCTACCTCGAACTACCGACGAGCACCCGCGACATCAACCCAGGCTGCTTCCGCTGTCGCCTATGATCGAGGCAAAGCAGGTTGCGCGAACCGGATACAGGCCGGGACCCGGCTCGAGCGCGCAGGAAAGGCCTGTTTCGTCCACGTAGACCAGACCCCAGTGATCGGGCTCAGGACTGATATTGTCGACCGTTTCCTCGGTGCAATAGGATCCGCCGGCCTCACCGATATCCGAGCGAAGAAGTCCGCAGAGGGGGCCACTGATCCGAAATGAATAGCTGCCGTTCGACCACGCTGTCCCCGGCAACGCTTTGTAGCCCCGGCCGCTGGCGACCGACTCCAGCTTCGCGATCGCCAGAATGCTGGACTGATCCCATGTCGTGCAATGGACAGGCCGGCCGCCCATCCCAAGCCGCCCGCTGAACACTTTCTTGCGCAGCCATTGGTCAGGAGCGTCCGAAAAACGCTCGATCCGCGTAGCGTCGATATAACGATCTCGCCCGCCAGACGCGCGCCCGGGTTCGGTAACGCAGTTGAAGCTTCCCGCCGCGCGTTGCGCGCCGGCGGGGAGCGTGACCACGCTCGGCAATACCGCAGCGGCGCCAAGCATGAGCCGCCGGCGTGCCGTGACGATGCGGGCCGCGCCGGAATCGGTCGCAACCGCCGTACGTCGATCTACATCTTCCGTGCTTGGGTTTTTATCCACCTTTTTCTGAGCTCCGGCTCATGAGTAAGCAATTCCTGGACCGCAACCACATTATCGGAATTTAATCCTATAATATCAATGACATGCCGGCGTTCCGGACCGCCCACCCTTCGGACGTGCAACAAGTATGTAAAGCGTATCGACAGTCGGCAACGCCCAGCCGGATGATTGTACGCAAGGCGAGCGCTGCCGTCTCAATTTGGTCTGTCATTCCTTCGCTTTCCGTACGCTCTGCCGGCGCCCTATCAGTAGAGTCGGATTGCAACGTCGAAGTGCCAATTGCGGCGAATTTCCAACACG
>CAZUGY010000226.1:0-2914 GCA_964620265.1 uncultured Alcaligenaceae bacterium | reverse complement strand
GCCGGTTCCGCCCTCGCCCACATCGCCGCCGGGTCCGGTCGTAGCCGGCTCGCCGGCGGGCAAATGGTGTGGTGCACGTCCAGCGCAAGCGTGCGCCCCGGGAATTGCAGCGGTGGCAGTTCGTGGGACCACGTTCGGTAATATCGTTCATCGTACGCGTCGCTGTTGACGAAGCTCCAGCCCGCCATGCGCAGTGCCTGCTCGGCACCGGGAAGGCTCTCCTTTCGCACCATCACGTCGATGTCCGACATCCTGCGCGTGGACGCATGCGGAAGCCTGCGCAGCAGGTAGGCGACTCCCTTGAGAGCGACGATCGAGATGCCGGCGGGCCGCAACACGCGGCCCACGCGGTCGAGCTCCCACAGCGCAAGTTGGCCGATTCGCGCGGCGGACAAACGGGCAGACGAGAGTGCGTCGCGCGCGAAGGGCGGGAAATCCCCCATCACGCCACGCGTTTCCGCGCGGCTCGCGAGATAGGCCAGCACGCCATTACGCCTCGCGCAGGACAGCAGCGCCTCCCACGCTTTCGGATCCAGATCCCGCAAGCAGGCAGGATCCGCGATTGCGGCAATGAGCTTCGCCGGCGTGTTACCGTGGCTCACGCGGCGCATGCCGCTCGAGCGAGGCGGTGCACTGCTGCATGCGCGTCCGCGAGGTCGCCGTAGCGAATGACGTGGCACGGGCACGACTTCACGAGTCCCCCCACCATGTGGAAGCCACGCGCCCCGAGCACCTCATAGTTGAACGAGTGAACCGCGAGGCGCATGAAAGCGTCGGCCTCGCCGACTCGAATGACGGAGACGGCCGCCCCCGCCTGAAATTCGGGAAACGCGATCATCCCGATCGTTGCGGCGGCGTCACCTAGTTCCAGCGATGCGCGCGGAACGCGCATGTGGGCAACGGTGCCCTTCCGCGTATTCGGAATGACGGGGCCAAACGAAGCCTCCGGCGCGAACGCTCGCAGCACGTCGATGGCCGCATTCTTGATCGCCGGGGGACGTGCGAAAGGCAACACGGTGCCGCGTTCGTCGGTCACGACAGCGAATTCGTCGGACAACAGGCGCCAATCGCGACTTGCCAGCGACGCCGCGAGGGTACTCTTGCCTCCCCCGGGGTAGGCCGGCAGCAACAGCGCCTTCCCGTCGCGCTCGACCGCTGCAGCGTGCAGAAGGAGCCACATGTTCGTGCGTTGCGCGAACACCCAGTTGAGGCCCCACTCGAATGTGGGAAGCGCGTGCTGAATCGGAAACGGGTCGAAGGGCGTGGTGCCGTCGACGATGAAGTTTGCCTCCTTCGACCTCCAGGGTCGAAGGTCTCGCACCCGAAGGATCCGGATGTCGACGTCGGCGAAATGCGCATCCGCCACGAGCGCATGGTCGCGATAGACATCGTAAAGTTGAAGGGCGAACGCTCGCAGGTCCGAGCGGACGCGCACGGTGATGGGTGGGATACGCAACACCACACCATCCGCCGCAATCCGTGACGCGAAGGTTTCGGCGGGCAGGTCGCCCGCCGTCATGCGCTCTCCACGCTGACCAAGGCCATGGCCTCGAAGCGTTGGAGAAGCGCTTCTACCGTCGCCAGCGGCAACGCCTCGGCGGAGAGCTCGAGGCGCTTCAAAAGCTCGGCGTGAATGGCCGACGCATCAAGGCCTGGCGCTTGCTCGATGATTGCAAGCGTTTCGGCGGCGCTGGCATCGAGCAAATGCGTCGATCCGACGAGGGTGTCGAACATGACCACGCCGTCTTCGAGATCCTGGAACAACAGGCGCTGACCAGGAGCGATGCGCCAGGCGGGAACGGGCTTGTGGATCACCGCACCAGTATGTGCACAGCCAGCTCGAACCGTGCAATACGCGAAGCGGAATCTATCTCGAACTGCGCACGATCGCCTGCGACATCACCCGAGGTTGCTTCCACGGTCACCCACGAGGGAGGCCCAACAGGTCGCACGAACCGGAACCATGCCCGGAGCAGGCTCGAGCGCGCAGGAAAGACCCGTTTCATCCACGTAGACGAGACCGTAGTGATCGGGCTCGGGATTGATGTTGTCGACTGATTCCGTCAAGCAGGAGGTAGGGTCGCTGATCAACCTGCGGGGCGGGCAGGCGCCACCGATCCGTACCGGATCGTGGCCGTCCGACCATGTTGTCGTCTCCAACGCCTTGTAACCCGAGCCGCTGGACCAAGGACCACCCGTGGGACTGCGCTCCCACACCGTCTCCAGCTTGGCGATCGCCAGGATGTTCGGCTGATCCCACGTCGTGCAATAGGCTGGGCGGCCGCTCGCCGCAAACCGGCCGCTGAATACCTTCTTGCGCAGCCATTCGTCCGGAGCCGCCGTAAAACGCTCGACCCCGAAGCGCTCGCCGAACGTGTCGCGTTGCCGCGCCGCCCAGTTCCTGCAACTGAAGCTTTGCGCCGCGCTTTGGGCACCGCTCGGCAATGTGACGACGCTCGGCAATACAGCGGCGGCGCCGAGCATCAGACGCCGACGCGTCGTGACGATGCGGGCGGCACCGGAACCGGTTGCCGCCGCCGTACGTCGATCTACTTCTTGTACATCAAAATTAGCCACCGCGTTTAGAACTCCCGCGCATTAGGAAGCAATTGCCGGACCGCTATTGTATTCTCCTCGAACATTCCTTTTATTACAAGGGCATGCGGGCGTTACGTTCCGCCCGTCCGTCGGCTGCCCTCCCAACCTGTAAAGCGCGTCGACAGTCGGGAAGGCCAGGCTGAACGCATTTTGCGCAAGACGAACTCAACCTGCGGCTCAGGCCGAATCGCCGACCCGAGGCAGGTTTCCGGACGCGCGTCCTACGGGCCGCTGTGCCGTACCGCTCTCGCCGGTGTCTTGTCAGTAGAGTCGGATTGCAACGTCGAAGTGCCAATTGCGGCGAATTTCCAACACG
>CAZUGY010000225.1:0-2984 GCA_964620265.1 uncultured Alcaligenaceae bacterium | reverse complement strand
TGCAGGAAGGCGTGCGCGACATGCTGCGCATCTCCGACGCCCGCATGAGCGGCACGAGCTACGGCGCGTGTGTGCTGCACGTCGCACCCGAATCGCACGTGGGCGGCCCGCTCGCCCTCGTGCGCGACGGCGACCTCATCGCGCTCGACATCCCCGCCCGCACGCTCACGCTGAAAGTCGACGACGCCGAGCTCGCGCGCCGCAAGGCCGCTTGGGTCGCGCCCAAGCCGCACTACACCCGCGGCTTCGGCACGCTGTATCTGAAGCACGTGACGCAAGCCAACGAAGGCTGCGATTTCGACTTTCTCGCAGAAGAAGGCGCGACCGACACGGCCGATCCCGAAATCCACTGACCTGACGGCAAGCAGGTCAATCGACATCGCGCGAGACCCCCATGGAACTGTCCGATCTCACCCGCGACCGCCTGTCCAGAGTGAGCACTGCCACGCTGTGCACGCAGCTCTTCAAGCGTGGGTTCCGCAATGTGTACATGCAGGGCGTGGGTCGCATCACCCGACCTTCCGGCGGCAATCTCGTGGGCCCTGCGTTCACGATGCGCAGCATTCCCGCGCGCGAGGACTTGGACCAGCTCTCGGCCTTCGACAACCCCGACCATCCGCAGCGCAAGGCGATCGAGAGCACGCCGCCCGGGCACGTGCTGGTGCTCGACTGCCGCGGCGAGAAGCGCGTGGCTTCCGGCGGCCAGATCCTCACCACGCGCCTGAAAGTGCGCGGCGCCGCGGGGCTCGTGTCCGACGGCTCGATCCGCGACAGCGGCGCGATCGCGCAGATGGACTTTCCGGTGTACGCCGCCGGCGGCTCGGCACCGCTCAACCTGCTGCTGCACCACGCGCTCGAGCAGAACATCCCGATCGGCTGCGGCGGTGTCGCGGTCTATCCGGGCGACGTGATCGTGGGCGACGACGAAGGCGTGGTGGTGATTCCGCGCCATCTCGCCGACGAGGTCGCCCAGCAGGGCGAGGAGCAGGAGAAGATGGAAGCGTTCGTGCTCGAGCGCGTGCAGGGCGGGGCGAAGCTCGCGGGGACCTATCCGCCGAGCGACGAGACGAAGGCCGCGTTCGGGGTGTGGCGCAGGGAGCGCGGCATCTAGGCGCGCGCCATGGAGATCCTGCGGGCTTTTGCACCCGCAGGACCCCGGGACCGATCCTAGTTCCGCGCGATCTCCACGCGACGCGCTTCGTTGTCGGCCGTTCCCGCGCCGACTTCCACGAAGAGCGGTGCCTTCATCTCGATGCTGGCCTCGGCCACGCCCGCGGCCTGAAGCGCATCGCGCACCGCGACGGCGCGGCTCTTGGCGAGCTCCTCGTTCCGGGCGGCATCACCGGTCTTGTCCGTGTAGCCCGTCAGCGCGACCTTGAGGTTGTCCTTCTTGATCGCATCCGCGGCCGCCGCGATCGCACTGGAGCCCTCCGGTCCCACGGCCGCACCGGCGCGTCGCGCGCCATCCGCGGCCGCGCCGCCGAGCGCGCCCAGGCCACCCAGGAACGCCGCCGGACTCGCAAAGCCCAGCGCACTCGTGAGACGCCCGTCGAGTGCACCCTGCAGATTGGGACGCTTGTTCGTTGAAGGGGCGGTCCTCGATCACTTCCCCGGCCTGCACGATGGGGATTGTCATGGTACGCCGCCCCGGCGACGGCCCCCCGCTATCGAAACGTCACACGCCGAGACCTCTAATCCCGGCGCGAACCGTCGTCGTTCGCGGTCCGCGACCGGATCGCGATGATCACCGGCACGAGCAGCGTGGCCACGATGCCGGCGGCGAACCCGTTGTTGTACAGGTTGAGCCCCGCGTGCAAGGCACTCACCGTCTGCGCAGCGGAAGCATGGAGCACACCGGCCAGGATGCCCCACTGCCAGCCGAAGCGGCCGGCGATGGGCGCGAGGGTCGTGCCGAAGAGCGCCGCCAGCAGCAGCGACGAGCCCGCCGGATCCCACGGCTTCCAGAGCGTGCCCACGAACACGCCGATCATGATCGGCATCACGTTGCGCGGGTGCTTGCCGAAGGCGGCAAAGCCCACGACGGTGAAGATCGCGCCGATCACCGGACCGTTGAGCGGCCCGCCCACGAGCAGGACATAGCCAACGCCGATGAATCCGCACAGGCCCATGTTGGCGAAGCTGGCGCCGAAGCCCGCCCTCTCGATGAAGTCCGTCGGCGACTGGCCTGTGAGCCTCACGATCGCGCGCAGATGCGCCGCGAGGTTGCGATCGAAACCGAACCCGGCCACGATCATGGCGCCGAAAACGCCCGCGAGGAACGTTCCGAGCAGCAGGTTGTTCCCGGTCGTCCAGATGAACACGGGCTCTGCCACGAAGCCGTAGCCCTTGTACATCGCCACCACGAGCGTCCCCACGAGCCCCGCGGCGAAGCCCATGTTGTAGAGGCTGAAGCCCATGTGCGCCTTGAAGACCTGCGCGGCAATGGGCGGCAGAACGAAGCCTATGACGAGCGCGCTGACCACGGCGAGCGGCAGGCTGGTGGCCAGTGGCAGCGTGGTGCTGAAAAGGATCTCGGAAAAGATCGGCGCCAGGGCCAGCCCGAAGAACGCGGTGTTGATGTGCGTGGCGAAGGGCTCTCCCCTGAAGCGTGCGTAGAGGTACACCCCCGCCACGATGAACCACACGTTGAGCAGGTTCTTGCCGAACAGCGCGAAGCCCAGCACCAGGAACAGTGCCGCCACTGCCGCACCGGTGATCCGTGCGCCCGCGAGGTGATACACGAGGCATGCGCAGAGCGTCAGCAACCCGGCATTCACACACCCCGCGCCGATGCCGCCGACGCCGAAGTAGTCCGTGAGCAGCGTGTCGCGCGAGGTGAGGATCGCGAGGAGTCCCCATGCAATGTCCCCGGGCGTATCGACGAGGAAACCGAAGACGACGAATGCCGCGGCCACCGCGGCAATACTGCCGAGAATCGTCCGATCCGAAACCTGTGGGGGGGCCGGGGGCGCTCCATCCGCCAT
>CAZUGY010000224.1:0-3014 GCA_964620265.1 uncultured Alcaligenaceae bacterium | reverse complement strand
CCGCCAAGCCCTCGATGATCGACACCGCGTGGGGCTTCGGTCCCGACTCGCCGCGTTTCGACATCCGCTTCTACAACCCGAACTACATCCTCTTCGGCCGTTACACCGACCACGCCAACAGCGCGCCCTACGAGGCCCTCGCGCCGATCACCGATGGCGACCCGCACCTCGACAAGGTCGAGGCCAAGTTCCAGCTGTCCTTCAAGGGCCGCCTGTGGACCACCGACGACCGCAAGTGGGGCGTGTGGGCCGCGTACACGCAGCAGAACCAGTGGCAGGTCTACAACGAGGACTTCTCGCGTCCCTTCCGCGAGACGAACTACATGCCCGAGATCTTCGTGAGCTACGGGCCCAACCTCGATCTGGGCGGCGGCTTCCGCCTGGGCGTGCTCAACGCGGGCTACAACCACCAGTCCAACGGCCGCACCGACTTCCTCTCGCGCAGCTGGAACCGCCTCTATGGCGAAGCGGGCATCGAGAACGGCAACCTGGCGATCTTCGGCAAGCTCTGGTGGCGCATTCCGGAAGACGACGACAAGGACGACAACCCCGACATCACCGACTACTACGGCCACGGCAGCATCTCGGCGCTGTACCGCTGGCAGGGGCACAGCTTCCTCGCGAGCGCGCGCGGCAACGTGAGCAAGGGCAAGGGCGCGTTCGAGTTCGGCTGGACGTCGCCGCCGATCCTGGGACCCTTGCGTGCCTACGTGCAGCTCTTCACGGGCTATGGTGAAAGCATGATCGACTACAACTGGAACCAGACGACCATCGGCGCGGGGGTCGCCTTGAGCGACGGTCTGTAACCGTCGTGGACGCAAGCGCAAGCGGCGGGGCGCGGGGCGTCGCCCTGCACGACGACTGGAAGACCGACTTCCTGGCACCGGTGGTGCCCGTCGCCGCACGCCATGCCGCGGGCAAGGCGCTGCGCGAGCGTGCACCGCATGCGGCGCACGCCACCCTGGCGCCCGGGCACGACCGCGCGGACCCGGTGGCGATCCTCGAGGCGCAGGCGCGCACGCGCGTGGCCGAGCTCGTGCCGATCCGCTACGCGCGGATGCTGGCGAGTCCATTCGCGTTCCTGCGCGGCGCGGCCGCCGTGATGGCGGCGGACCTCGCACCCACGCCGGTCAACGGGCTCGCCGTGCAGGCCTGCGGTGACGCGCACGTGGGCAACTTCGGCCTCTTCGCTTCGGCGGAGCGCGAGCTCGTCTTCGCCATCAACGACTTCGACGAGACGCTGCCGGGCCCGTGGGAGTGGGACGTGAAGCGGCTCGCCGCCAGCGCGATCGTGGCCGGGCGCTTTCTCGGCGGCAACGAAGGCCTGTGCCGGGACGCCGCGCGGGCGGCCGTCGAAAGCTACCGCCGCCACCTGCACGAGTACGCGCAGATGTCGCACCTCGACGTGTGGTACGCGCTCATTTCCGACGACGACATCCTCGACGCGCTGCCCCGCGAGCCGCGCGAGACCGCCGAGCGGATCATGGAGAAGGCGCGCAAGCGCAACCACCTGCAGGTGCTCTCCCGGATGACCGAGCTCGTGGACGACGAGCATCACATCGTGGAGGAGGCGCCGCTCATCGTCCGCGAGACGCACACCGACGACGGCCACCCCGTCGGCAAGGTCGTGGAGCACGCCCTGCACGTCTATCTCCACTCGCTCCCCGAGGAGCGGCGCGTGCTCTTCACCCGCTACCGCCTGCGGGACGTCGCGCGCAAGGTCGTGGGCGTGGGCAGCGTGGGCACGCGCTGCCGGGTGCTGCTCTTCGAGGGTATCGACGGCAACGACCCGCTGTTCCTGCAGTACAAGGAGGCGCAGCCCTCGGTGCTCGCGGCGAGCAGCGGCGGTGCAACGTGGGATTGCGAGGGACGGCGCGTCGTCGTCGGCCAGCGTCTCATCCAGGGCGCGCCGGACATCTTCCTCGGCTGGGGTATTGGCCTGGACGGCACGCACTTCTACATGCGGCAGCTGCGCGACATGAAAGGCGGCTGGGATATCGACCACACGGCCCGCCCGAAGCACCTCGACGAGTACTGCAAGCTGTGCGGCTGGGCGCTCGCGCTCGCGCATGCGAAGTCCGGCGATGCGGCGGGCATCGCGGGCTACCTCGGCAAGAGCGATGCCTTCGGGGAAGCGGTCACGCAGTTCGCGGTCGCCTATGCGGACCTGACCGAGCGCGACCACGCGGCCCTGGCGCAGGCGGCCAGGCGCGGCCGCGTGCCGGTGGCGCAGGGCTGACCGTGCCGCGCTACGACCGCCACCGTGGCCGCTGCGGTGGCGGCGGCTGCCAGCCCGGCGTGCCCCAGCCCACCCAGTCGGCCTTGTTCCCGTACCAGCGGCGGTTGCGATAGTGCTCGTCCCAGTAGTGCTCCACGGAGAACGTCACCACCGGCACGCGGTTGGGAAACACGTTGCGCAGGTACTTGGCATTGATCCATCCGCGCTGCCGTCCCGCGACGACGTCGCACCAGGTGAAGCCCGCCACGCAGCCCTGCACCTGCACGATGTCCTGCGAATTGAGCCACGTCACCACCGGAAACACGGCATCCGGACCCGCGCGCATGTTGACCTCGTGCAGCGTCATGGCGGTTTGCGCGAGGACCGGCGCGGCGAAGGCGAGCGTGCAGGTGGCGACGACTGCGCGGAAAAGCTTCATCATGGGCGGATGACGGCGACGTTGAACAGCCGCTACTGTAGCGAATCCCACCCGGGGCGTCCCACGTCGCGCGCACGGAATCTCGCGATCACCTCATGAACCGGCGCCGCTTCCTCGCCGCCGCTGCGGCTTTCGGCCTGGGCGGTTGCGAGCTTTCGTTGCGCGACGGCGCCTACAACGAATGCCGCAGCGGCCTCCCGGCATGGCTGCGCGACCATCCCCTCGTGCAGGGCGCATGGCGCGGCCTCGACCCCGCGCAGGTGATCGACGCGCACTGCCACCTCGTGGGCATCGGCGATACGACGCAGGAGGTGTGGATCCATCCCGAGCTCACGAGCCTGCTGCATCCGTCGCGCT
>CAZUGY010000223.1:0-3084 GCA_964620265.1 uncultured Alcaligenaceae bacterium | reverse complement strand
ATACGTCGTCTTGCCCTTCTCCTCCATGAACGCCGTGTTCCCCTTGTTCCAGAACACGATCGTCTCGCCCGTGTTGGCATAACGCGCGCCGGAGGCCGACCTGGCCTGCGGCAGCGTCATCCTGCGGCCGTCGGAGAGCGCCAACTGCACGCTGCTGCTCTTGCCGTTGACAAACGTCGCCGCGATCTTCTTGCCGCCCGCGCAGGTGAAGCTCGCCACGATGCGCGCGGGCGTCGCGGGAGCGGCCGCCGGCGCAGCGGTCTTCACGGGCGCGACCTCACGTGTGCAGGTTCCATTGAAATACGACGCAGCCGAGCACCGCCTGCCGTTGGGGAACGTGCAATTGCCGCGCTCGGTGGACGCGTTGCTCGCGGCCGTCACCGTGTATGAGCCGCCGGTGATCGCGCAATAGCGTGCCGCCGGCGTGACGTAACCCGTGACCTTGATCCCGCCGGTGCGGCACTCGTTGCGCAGCATCGCCCATTCCTCGCACTGGAGGTTGTCGGCAAACATGCACACACCGACCTGGCCGCCGCGCGGGTTCTTCTCGATGACGAGCTTGCCGCCCCTGGCGACGCAATTCTCCGAGGCGGGATTGGCGAGCCCGGGTGCCGGTGCCGGCTGTGCGACTGCGGCGGCCGCCATCACCATCGCCATTGCAACGACCGCCGCGGCCGCGAGGACACGGGAAGCGAGCGCATGGATCGAGCGTAGGTACATGGCGACTGCTGCGGGCCCGGGCGAGCGGCGAGGAGGCCCACGGTAGCATGCGACGGTGCGCGCTGCGGCAAGACGCGGACGCGGTGACGGCGCGTGACCGAAACGGACCCGGAAGGGATGGACGCGACCGCGGCGCGATGGCCGCCGCCTTTTACAGTGCTGTCAGGCCGGCTGCTTGGGCGTCGCGAGCCGCTCGATCGCCCGCTTCGCGTTGTCGCGCAGCCCCTCGCCACCGGCGGCGAGATGCTCGAGGATCCCGCGGCGCATGCGCGGCTCCCAGAAGCGCGTGATGTGATCGGCAACACCTCCCACCTGCTCTTCCTCGGTGGGGCGCGATTCGAAGAAGAGGCTGATCTGGTTGGCCATGTCGACCAGCCGTTCGTGCTTGTTCGCGTGTTCGTTCACGTGTTCTCCAATGCGGGGGCCAGCAGGCGCTCGCCGTGCGTGTAGACCGAGAAGCGGTCCGCGCGCAGCCAGGCGATGAGCGTGACGCCTGTCTCTTCCGCGATCCTGACGGCGAGGCCGGTGGGACCCGAGATCGCGGCGAGCATGGGGATGCCGACGGTGGCGGACTTCTGCACCATCTCGCTGCTCGCGCGGCTGGTGAGCATCGCGATGCCCTGGTGCGTGTCGATGCGCTGGCGCGCGAGGGCGCCGATGAGCTTGTCGAGCGCGTTGTGGCGGCCCACGTCCTCGCGCACGAGGGGCAGCGTGCCGTCGGCGAGGCCCCAGCCGGCGGCGTGGGTGGCGCCGGTGCGCACATGCAGCGGCTGCGCGCCGGCCAGCGCGCGCGACAGCGTGTGCAGCGTGGCGGCCTCGAGCACGAACGACGACTCCACGCGCGCGAGCGGACGGATCACCTGCGACAGGCTCTCCGTGCCGCACAGGCCGCAGCCCGTGCGTCCGGCCAGCGTGCGGCGGCGATCCTTGAGGCGCGCGAACGGACCGTTGCCGATCGCGACGTCCACCGTCATGCCTTCGTGGCTGGACGTGACCTCCACGTCGTGGATCTCGGCGAACGATCCCACGATCCCTTCGGACAGCGAGAAGCCCACCGCGAAGTCCTCGAGGTCGGCCGGGGTGGCGAGCATCACCGCATGCGAGATGCCGTTGTAGGTGAGCGCGACCGGCGTCTCTTCCGCGACGGGCTCGACCGCGCGCGCGGCCTCGCCCTTCGCGTGACGGACGACGGCGCGCTCCCGCGCGCCTGCGTCGTCGTCGTCCGCGATCACGTCCCGTGACCCGGGATCAGCGCGCGAGCGCTTCGGTGGCGGTGGCCTGCTGGGCGAGCGCCACCTGCTGCTCGGAGAAGCGCTCGTACTCGCGCTGCCACTCCGACGGCTGCGACACGCGCACCACCTCGACCGCCGTGACCTTGTACTCGGGGCAATTGGTGGCCCAGTCGGAGTTCTCCGTGGTGATCACGTTCGCCCCCGATTCGGGGAAGTGGAACGTCGTGTAGACCACGCCCGGCTGCATGCGCTCGCTGAGCGTGGCGCGCAGCACCGTTTCTCCGGCACGGCTCGTGATGCCCGCCCAGTCACCTTCGCGGATGCCGCGGTCCTCGGCGTCGTGCGGATGGATCTCGAGGCGGTCCTCGGCGTGCCACGCCACGTTGGGCGTGCGGCGTGTCTGCGCACCCACGTTGTACTGCGACAGGATGCGACCGGTGGTCATGAGCAGCGGATACTTCCTGGTGACCTTCTCCGGCGTGGGGATGTATTCGGTGACGACGAAGCGGCCCTTGCCGCGCACGAACTCCTCGATGTGCATCGTGGGCGTGCCTTCGGGCGCCTTGTCGTTGCACGGCCACTGGATGCTGCCGAGCTTGTCGATCTTGTCGTAGGTGACGCCGGTGAAGGTGGGTGTCAACCGCGCGATCTCGTCCATGATCTCCGACGGATGCGTGTAGTTCATCGGATAGCCGAGCGCGTTGGACAGCGCCGCCGTCACTTCCCAGTCGGCGAGGCCCGGTGCGGGCGGCATCACCTTGCGCACGCGCGAGATGCGGCGCTCGGCGTTGGTGAAGGTCCCGTCCTTCTCGAGGAACGTGGTGCCAGGCAGGAAGATGTGGGCGAACTTGGCCGTTTCGTTCAGGAAGATGTCCTGCACGATGAGGCACTCGAGCGACGTGAGCGAGGCCGTGACGTGCTGCGTGTTCGGGTCCGACTGCGCGATGTCCTCGCCTTCGACGTACAGGCCCTTGAAGGTGCCTTCGATCGCCGCGTCGAACATGTTGGGGATGCGCAGGCCAGGCTCGGTGGCGAGCGCCACGCCCCAGGCGTCCTCGAACAGGGAGCGCGTGGCGTTGTCGCTGATGTGGCGGTAGCCCGGCAGCTCGTGCGGGAAGCTGCCCATGTCGCA
>CAZUGY010000222.1:0-3092 GCA_964620265.1 uncultured Alcaligenaceae bacterium | reverse complement strand
GCAGGCGCTCGGTGGCCTCCTCATGGGCACCATCATCACGGGCCTCTTCGTCGCCATCTCGATGACGACCGGCGGCGGCGCGTGGGACAACGCCAAGAAATACATCGAGGACGGCCACTTCGGCGGCAAGGGGTCCGACGCGCACAAGGCGGCGGTGACCGGCGACACCGTCGGCGACCCGTACAAGGACACGGCCGGTCCGGCGGTGAATCCGCTCATCAAGATCATCAACATCGTGGCGCTCATGATCGTGCCGCTGCTCGCCACGTGGCACGGCGGCAACGCCGACGTGAAGCCCGTGGCGCCGGCCACGAAGATGTCGGCGGCCCCGGCGGCGATGGCACCTGCCGCCGCGCCTGCGGGCACGCTCGTGGCCATCGAGATCGTGAAGCTCTACTTCGACACGGGCAAGACGGAGCTTCCCGGGGACGCGGCCGGCAAGCTCGCGGGCCTCGTCGACAAGGCCAAGGCGTCGGCGCAGAAGGTCAGGATCTCCGGCTACCACGACTCGACCGGTAACCTCGAGCAGAACGAGGAGCTCGCCAAGCAGCGTGCGTTTGCCGTGCGCGACTACCTCAAGGACCAGGGCATCGTCGAAGAGCGTTTCGATCTGGTGAAGCCCATCGTGACCGAAGGTTCGGGCAACGATGCCGAGGCACGGCGGGTGGAGATCGTGCTGGTGCAGTGACGCGCGGCTCGTCCTGTGCGAAAGAGGCAGCGAGCGATCGCTGCCTCTTTGCTTTCGGGGATGGCGACAGCCTTCACAAATTCCGGACCTTCGTGGCGCCCTGTCGCGCATTGCGAGGTACGATTGGGGGCATGCGCGGAAGGGCTGCAACGGGGGTGATGCTGGTGGTGTTCGCGGCGGCGATCGCCTTGGCGATCCCCTCGTCGGCGCGCGCCCAGCAGCCCTCGCCCTTCGCCATCGACGTCCCTTCGTGGTTCGCGCTCTCCTTCCTCGACTTCCGCGAGGACGTCGCCGACGCCGCCCGCGAGGGCAAGCGCGTCATGATCTACTTCGGCCAGGACGGCTGCCCCTACTGCGCCCGGCTCATGAGCACGAACTTCGCGCAGCGCTCGATCGTCGACAAGACGCGCCAGCATTTCGTGCCCATCGCGCTCAACCTGTGGGGCGACCGCGAGGTCACCTGGGTCGACGGCCGGCAGATGACGGAAAAGGAGCTGGGGCCGGCGCTCGAGGTCCAGTTCACGCCCACGCTGCTCTTCCTCGACGAGCAGGGCAGGGTGGTGGCGCGGATCAACGGCTACTGGCCGCCGCAGCGCTTCGAGCGCGTGCTCGACTATGTGGCGGGGCGGCACGAGAAGCAGCAGACACTCGCGGCCTGGCTCGAGGCCAACGCCCGGCCACCGGCGAGCGCGAGCCTGCACGAGCAGCCCTTCTTCATGAAGCCGCCGCTCGACCTGCGTCGCGAGCCGGGTTCGCGTCCGCTTGCCGTGCTGTTCGAGACGCCGGACTGCGCGCCCTGCGACGAGCTGCACCGCGATGTCCTCACGCACAAGTCGGTGCGCGACGCGCTCGCACGCTACGACGTCGCGCGCGTCGTGATCGGCGCGCGCACGGGCCTCGTCACGCCCGAGGGCAAGGCGACGACCGCGCAAACGTGGGGACGCGACCTCGGCGTCGCGTATGCACCCACGATCGTGCTCTTCGACGGGCCGCGCGAGGTGCTGCGCCTCGATGCGTACATGCGCGCTTTTCACGTGGCCACGGCGCTCGATTACGTGGCGAGCGGGGCGTATCGGAGCGAGGCGTCGTTCCAGCGTTACGTGCGCAACCGCGCCGAGGCGATGCGGTCGCGCGGCGAGCGGGTGGAGCTCCTGGAATAGCCCCGTTAGCCGTGCCCATTGTTTTTCATCAACCTGCCGCATGACCATGAATCGATACTCCTGCGCCGACATCCTCGCCGGCCGCGCGCCCGCCGATACTCCCGTCACCGTGTGCGGCTGGGTGCGCACGCGGCGCGACTCCAAGGCGGGACTGTCGTTCGTGCACGTGTCCGACGGCTCGGGCTTCCATCCCGTGCAGGTGGTGGCCCCGCAGGCGCTTCCCAACTACGCGAGCGAAGTGCTGCACCTCACCGCCGGATGCGCGGTCGAAGCCACCGGCATGATCGTGCCGTCCCCGGCCAAGGGCCAACCCTTCGAGATGCAGGCGGAGAGCCTGCGCGTGGTGGGCGGGGTCGACGATCCGGATACCTATCCCATCCAGCCCAAGCCGCATACGCTCGAGTTCCTGCGCGAGGTCGCGCATTTGCGGCCGCGCACCAACGTGATCGGCGCGGTCACGCGCGTGCGCCACACGATCGCCAAGGCGATCCACCAGTTCTTCGACCAGAACGGCTTCGTGTGGGTGAACACGCCGATCATCACGGCCTCCGATGCCGAAGGCGCGGGCGCGCTCTTCCGCGTGTCCACGCTCGACCTCGCCAATCTGCCGCGCACGTCCGACGGCAAGGTCGACTTCGCGCAGGACTTCTTCGGACGCGAGGCGTATCTCACGGTGTCGGGCCAGCTCAACGTGGAGACGTACTGCCTCGCGCTGTCGAAGGTGTATACGTTCGGGCCGACCTTCCGCGCGGAAAATTCCAACACCAGCCGGCACCTGGCCGAATTCTGGATGATCGAGCCGGAGATCGCCTTCGCCAACCTCGCCGACGATGCGACGCTCGCCGAAGGATTGCTGAAGCACGTGTTCAAGACGGTGCTCGCCGAACGCGCCGACGACATGGCCTTCTTCGACGAGCGCATCGAGAAGGGGATCGTGGCCAAGCTCACCGGCATCGTCGACAACGAGTTCGTGCGCATGGACTACACCGAGGCCATCGACATCCTCACGCGCTCGAAGCAGAAATTCGAGTATCCGGTGTCGTGGGGCATCGACCTGCAGTCGGAGCACGAGCGCTACCTCACCGAGAAGCACGTGGGCCGTCCCGTGATCGTGATGAACTATCCCAAGGCGATCAAGGCGTTCTACATGCGCGTGAACGACGACGGGCGCACGGTTGCAGCGATGGACGTGCTGGCGCCCGGCATCGGCGAGATCATCGGCGGCAGCCAGCGCGAGGAGCGGC
>CAZUGY010000221.1:0-3299 GCA_964620265.1 uncultured Alcaligenaceae bacterium | reverse complement strand
CCGGGGCAGGCGCAAGGCACGATCAACAGCGCAACGGTCGCAGCAACGAAGGCAAATGCGGAAGTGCGATTCATGACAGGCTCGAATGGCTGGAGAGTGAAGGGGCGGAATAGTTCGCGTCAATGCGCCATGACCTCACCGGTCGGCGCCGAAACAACGTCCGGTGGCGCTTGATTCGCTACTTCGGAAACATGAGCTGCACCTGTGCGCGTATCTGCCAGTTGGATCCGAAATCGGGCTTGGCCACGTTGTAGTACGCGGACAGCTGCGTGTTCACCGGGAGCTTGCCCAAGTGGAAGATCTTGCCTACGCCCCCGCCCAGCGGGACCGTCCATTGCTGGCTGCCCTCCGCCTTCCAATTCACGCTGAGGATGGGCGAGCTCGTAAGGTACAGACCACCGTCGAAGTTGTAGTTGAGAAACGGCTGGATCAAGCCGTTGCTGTACGAGCCCCCTTGCTTGTTGCTGCTCAACGACCAGACGTTGTTGACCAGGACGCCATACACCCAGGGGCTGCCTTTTTCCAGGTGCAGCACGACGAACGTGGGCCCGAGGCCCCAGTTGTCGTTGCCGAGCTTCGCGTTGCTCTGCGTGGGCGCCTGCACGATGCCGCCCGCGCCCCAGATCCATGCGCCCGGCTTGGCCGGTGACAGAAACGCGTTGAACTGCAGGTCCCCGAGGCCGCTCACGCTGTCGTCGCCGGGTCCCAGCGCCGGTTGCCAGATCACCGGGAGGATGGTGCGGGTGATGATGTTCCAGTCCTCGTTGATCGAGATCGGGATCACCGGCTGGATGTTGAGGATGTTCTGCGTGCCCTTCTCGGGGCCGTAATTCAGATTCGTGTTGTTCTGGAACGGCACGCTGATCAGATTGCCGACCGGATTCTGCGCGATCTTCGCGAGCTCCTCCGCGCTCATCTCGGCGCGCAGCGGAGCCGCGATCAGCGCGGCAACGGCAAGCGTCGCCGCCGTCATTGAATTTACCTTCGCACGCATCGTTCTTCCTTGATCCAACCGGCCCGCCTACCTGACCAACTCGATGTCGCCGGGGCGCCATGCCTTGGTGAAGAAGGGTTCGAGCGGGCTGTACAGGCGCAGCGCCGGGATGAAGCCCTTGCCGGGCATGGTCTGGATCCAGTTGCCCCGCTTGACTCCGGCGGGCTGGGTCGGCCCGAAGTAGATCGTGGTGGCGCCATCGGCGCCGGGTTCGGCCGCGGGCGACGGATAGCTCTGGCTGCCCGCGCGCGGATAGCGCTGCGGCGTGTCCAGCATCGACCGCGACTGGTTGTCGTACAGCGTGAACGACCAGAACTTCTCCGCCGGGATGCCCTTCGGCAGCGTGACCTTGTACGTCTTGGCGCCGTCGAAGTAGTTCCCCTGGGCGTCCACCATGGTCCACAGATAGGTCGATCCGATGCCCGGCAGCCGCATCGCCATCGCCGGCGTGATTCCGGTGACGCCGTAGAAGAAGGCCGTGCGCGCGTCGAGCTGTCGATAGCCGGTAGGCGGGAAAGGCTTGACGCCTTCCTTCGTGATCAGCGGAATCGGCGTCTCGAACTCGTAGCCGGTGGCGAAGAGCATGTTCTGCCAGTTCGAATCCGGGTAGTAGTACCAATCGCGATCGCGCGGGCTCATGAACAGGCTGCGCGACGTCGCGTTGCCCACCGCAACCGCCTCGGTGAGAATTTTCTTCATCCGCGCATCGGGTGCGAACGGCTTGCCCTTGACGATGCCAACGGCAGCGATGGGCCCCATCAGTTCGGGGTCCAGTGAAGTCGCCGGCTCCGTCTGCACGATCTCATTGAGCATTTCGTAGTAGCTGAAGTCGTTGGGTGGAATCGTGTTGACCGGCTTGTCACTGCCTTCGTGGAACACGGTCGGCGGCGGCGATGTCACCCCGCCGAGCCGGGCCTTGCCCGCCAGGAATTCGGCGATGGGCGTGCCGACACCCCCGACTTCATAGGGATAGATCCTGGCGGTTTTCCTGATCAGTTCGGCCACGGGCGCCGGATCATTCTTCTCGATGAACGAGCGAGCGAACCACACCACGCGGGTCGTGCGGGCATGCGACACGAAAAACCCGCCCTCCGGCAGCGGGCCTTGGTAACCGGGCGGTACGATCAGATACTTCCCGCCCATACCGCGGTCGGGTCCGGGTGGACCCACATCGGTCACCCAGCGGAACCAGTAGTCGTCGACGGCCCCGAGCGCACCGGGCGGTGGTTCGAGCACCATCGGCCCCTTGGACAGATCGATCACGCTGATCATGTAGATCGTATCGGCGTTGGCAGTCAGGAACAGCGAGCTCGCATCCATCAACTTGGAGTAGACGATGACCTCGTTGTGCTTCACGCCGATGCTCTGCAGGCCCTTGTCTATCGCGGCGATGCTGACGCCTTGAAAGGTGTTCACGAACGCCTCGAAGGCGTGGGTGAAGTCGAGGTTGTCGTAGATCTTCTCCAAGGTCGCCGCGCTCGGCGCACCATCCTTGAACTCGAGCGTGCCGATGCGCGTCTGGACCCGGTCGGGTGTGGTGATCGCCGCGGGGATCGGAGTGGCTGCCTGCGCGACGGCGATGTGAGTCAGCGCCGACAGGGAGATGGCTAAAGACGCCGCAAGGCAGTGGGCAAATTGCTTCATGGTGTTGTTCCCTCGCTTTCGCTTGTTGGTGCGGGCGACTGCCGATCGGCCGAGAGCTCGACGTGCACCCCGGGGCGCGATCGTAGAAACCGCGAGTACTCCGGGGCGACACACCTTCTGCAGGGACGAGGTGCCATGTCGCTTCGATGGAAGCGTCGAGGCGCCGGCTTCATGCGCGGCATCCACGCACTGTCGACGCGGCATCGTCCCACGCAGCAGTCCCCGTCGAAATAGGACCATGGTCCCATCTCCGGAAGGATCGCCCGCGCAGCACCGGGGCAGCTACGCGGATGCGCGCTCCATCCACTCCGCCATGACCCGCGCCATTTCCACGCGCACGTCCGCATCGCGGCGGCCGGTTTTCGCGCGCACGTGGAACGCATGATCCGCATCGTCGAGCGTGACGAGGGTGGCGTGCGGGCCGAGCTCCTCCACGACCGGCTGCAGCAGATCGAGGTCAGCGAGCTCGTCGCGCGTCCCTGCGAGGAAAAGCATCGGCACGCGCACGTCCGCGAGATGCGTCGCGCGCTCGCGCGCGGGCTTGCCCGCAGGATGCAAGGGAAACCCCACGAAGACCAGGCCTCGCACGCCGGGCAGCGGCACTGCCGCCTGCGCCTGCGACGTCATGCGGCCGCCGAACGACTTGCCACCGGCGAAAAGC
>CAZUGY010000220.1:0-3315 GCA_964620265.1 uncultured Alcaligenaceae bacterium | reverse complement strand
AGGAAGAGGATGTTCGTCTGCTTCAGGTACTCCACCGCCGCCATCGCCACGTTGGAGGCCTGGATGCCGGTGATCACATCGCACTTGTCGCTCTCCACGAGCTTCTTCAGCTTCTGCAGGCCCACCTGCGGATTGATCTCGTCGTCCTCGCGGATGATCTCGATCTTGCGCCCGGCGATGGTATTGCCCACGCTCTCGAAGTAGAGCGTCATGCCATTCATGTTCGAATTGCCCAGTGCGGCGAAGATCTTCGAGAACGAGTTGAGCACGCCGATCTTGATCGGGCCCTGGCCTTGCGCCAGCGCATGGGGCGCGCGCGCGAGAAGCGTCCCCGCTCCGAGCGCAAGCGCGCCCGACACGAATTGACGGCGATTGGCGGCCAGTACACCGCGCGGCTTGTTGGAATCCATGGACTCTCCTCCAGCAGGTGACGCCCGATCCGACCGGGGTGGCCGCTACGGGTCGATTGTTTTCGTCTCGAGCGATTCTAGAGCCCGCCATTACACTGGCAAATCGTTATAAAGGAACAACATTTGTTCCAGATTTCGGGGCAAACGCGGTGCATTCCCGCGTGGCCGGTCGGGCAAACTATGCCTGAACGCTCGCGGGCCGCAACAGCACCGCATCGACAACAGGCGAGTGCGCTTCGTGCGCCCCGACTCGCCCTTGCAAGGACGACATGCCATGAATGACTGGATCCCGGTGGCCGCGGTGGCCGACGTCCCGGAAGGGCAGACGCTGGCGGTCGATGTCGGGGGCGAGGCCGTGTGCCTCTACAACCTCGGGGGCACGGTGTACGCCACCCAGGATACGTGCACGCACGAGGAGGCGAGCCTCGCCGAGGGCTATATCGACGGCGACTGCATCGAGTGTCCGCTCCACCAGGCGCTGTTCCACATCCCCACGGGCAAGGCGCGGACCGCGCCGGCCAGCGTGGACCTGCGGGTCTTTCCGGTGCGGGTCGTGGGCGCCACCATCGAAGTGGACGCCACTCCGGCGTCCTGACCCGGCGCCTTGCAACCACCTCCCACCATTGCTGCGGACCCTGCCATGCAAGCACTCGCCCCCGACTTCCTGACCGGCTCCTATCCGCCGATCGTCACGCCTTTTCGCGACGGCAAGGTGGATCTGGACGCCTATGCGCGGCTGGTGGAGTTCCAGATCGGGCACGGCACCCATGGCATCGTGGTCAACGGTACTTCCGCCGAGCCCACCTCGCTCACCGTCGACGAGCGCAACGCCCTCGTGAGCACGGCCATCGAAGTCGCGCGCAAGCGCATCCCGGTGGTGGCGCAGACGGGCTCGCAGTCGCACGCCGAGACCGTCGCGCTCACCGAGCATGCGACACGGGCCGGTGCCGACGCGCTGATGGTGCTCACGCCGTACTTCGTGCGTGCGCCGCAACGCGGCGTGGTGGAGTATTTCGTCGACATCGGCCGGCGCTCGCCCTTGCCGCTGCTCATGTATCACATCCCCGGCCGCTCGGCCTTCAAGGTGGAGCTCGACACGCTCGAGCGCATTGCCGGGAAGACGCCGCACTTCGTCGGCATCAAGCACGCGGTGGATGACCACAACTTCGTCACCCGCATGATCGCCGCGCTCGGACCCGGGTTTCGCATCTTCGTGGGCCTCGAGGAATTCACGTTCCCGATGATGGCGATCGGCGCGCAGGGCACGATGAACGCGGTGGCCAACGTCGCGCCGGCGCAGGTCGCCGCGCTGTGCAACGAAGTGCGCGCGGGCAACCTCGGTGAAGCGCGCCGCCTCCACTTCGCGCTCTTCGACCTCATGTGCGCCGTGTTCTACGACACCAATCCGATCCCGATGAAGTACATGATGAAGCGCATGGGACTGCTGGCCAGCAACGAGCACCGCCTGCCGATGGTGCCCGCGAGCGCCGAGCTCGAGCGCCGGCTGGACGCAGTGCTCGCCAAGGCCGGACTCCTCCCCGCCTAGTGTCGCTGGCCTCACCCCCATGACGGCGAGCGCGCCGCGCATCGTCATCCTCGGCGGCGGACAGGCCGGCGGCTGGGCCGCGAAGACGCTGCGCGACCACGGACACACCGGTCCGCTCACGCTCGTGGCAGACGAGCCGCATCCTCCGTACGAGCGCCCGCCGTTGTCGAAGGCCGTGCTCTCCGGCGCGGCAGAACCGGCGCGGACGCACCTGTTCACGGGTGATCTGTTCGCCGGCCTCGGCATCGACTGGCGCCGGGGCCGGCGCGCAACGCTGCTCGATCGTGCGCTCCGGCACGTCGTCCTCGACGACGGCGACACGATTCCCTACGATCGCCTCCTGCTCGCCACCGGCGGACGCGCCCGGCCGCTGGCGCTTGCCACCGACGTGCCCGTGCATACGCTGCGCACGCTCGATGACGCTCTCGGCCTGCGCGAACGGCTGCGCGCCGGTGGCCGCCTGCTGGTCGTGGGCGGCGGCTGGATCGGCCTCGAAGTCGCCTCAACTGCGCGTGCCGCAGGGCTGGCCGTGCATGTCGTGGAAGCCGCATCGTGCCTGTGCGCGCGGGTGCTGCCGGCGACCCTGGCGCAGCACGTGCAGGCCCTGCACGAGCGGCACGGCGTCGCCTTCTCGCTCGGTGCCACGCTGGTGCGCCTCGAGCGCCGCGGCGAGGGCGCCCGCGCCTTGCTCGCCGACGGCACCGTCATCGATGCGCAATGCGTCGTGGCCGGCATCGGCATGCTCGCCAACGACGATCTCGCGCGCAGCGCCGGCCTGCGCTGCAACAACGGCATCGTGGTCGACGCCCGCTGTGCCACGTCCGACCCGGCGATTTTCGCGGCAGGCGACGTGGCCGTCACGACCACGCGCTGGTCGGCGCAACCGCTGCGCCTCGAGTCGTGGCAGAACGCGCAAGACCAGGGCATCGCCGCGGCCCGCGCGATGCTCGATCTGGACGTTCACTACGACCCGCTGCCCCGCTTCTGGTCGGACCAGCACGGCGTGAACCTGCAGCTCGTGGGCCTGCCTTCGTCCGACGACACGCCCGTCGTGCGCGGCAACCTCGGACTGGGGCCGGCACTCGCCTTCATGCTGCGCGACAACGTGGTGCGTGCCGTGGTGGGCTTCGATGCGGGTCGGGACATGCGCATCGCCCGCGGCTTCGTCGAGAAGGCCGCGCAGGTGGACAGCCTGCGGCTGGCAGATCCGGCGGTGAGCCTCGCGCAAGCGGTGCTGCCTCCCGCCTGACGCCAGGCGCGGCCGGCGCCCGTCACGCGAGCGCCGGCCGGTACGTCGCGACTTCTACTTCTTGAACGGCCGCAGCAACCGGTCCGCCTCGCGCTGCGCATCCTTCAGCG
>CAZUGY010000219.1:0-3317 GCA_964620265.1 uncultured Alcaligenaceae bacterium | reverse complement strand
CACGTAGCCGAAGTGACGCTCGCGCTCGCGTGCCGCAACGCGGCGCAGTTCCGGGTGTCCGAGGACCCGGCGTTCGCCGGCGCGCTCTTCGAGGCGATGGCGTCGAGCGTCGTGTTCACGTTGTCGCCGGCGCCGGGCGCGCGTGCGATCTACGTCCAGTTCCGCGGCGCCACCGGCGCCACGGTCGACGTGAGCCTCGCGCAGCCGATCGTGTACACGCCAAATGCACCGACGATCACGCTCGATGCGCCGGCAGCGGGTGCGACGATCGCGAGCAATGCGACGCTCAGCGCCACCGCCACGGACGCGGCCGGCATTGCGAAGGTCGAGTTCTTCGTCGACGCAAGCTTGCTCGCCACGGTCACGACGCCGCCGTACAACACGGTGTGGGACATCACGGGCGTCGCCAATGGTCCGCACGCCATCAAGGCGGTCGCCACCAACGTCCTGGCACTGACCGCGGAGGACTCGCACACGGTCACCGTGGCCAGGACGGGCGACACCACCGGTCCGACGATTTCCAACGTCAGGCTCGCCGACGTGCCGCTCGATGCCGGCGACACGGTGACCGCGTCGGGCGCGCTCACGTTCGACATCGCGGATGCGAGCGGCGTGCAGTCGGCGCAGGCGAAGCTCGACGGCAACCTGCTCCCCGGCGGGAGTCTCGCAGCGGGAACGTTCACGGTGCAAATGAATCTGGCGAGCGTGTCCAACGGACCGCATACGTTGTCGCTCATCGCGACCGATACGGTGGGCAACGGCACGACGCAAATGCTGAACATCATCGTCGATCTCCCGGCGCCATTGGCGCCCGTGCTGACGGCACCCGCGAACGGCTCGACGGTCAAGCAGGCACTGGTCATCGTGTCCGGAACCGCCGCTGCAGGCGGCCAGGTGCAGCTCCATCTCAATGGCACGGCGACGGAAGGCTTGCTGAGCGTCAACGGCAGCGGCGGCTTCGCCGGAAGCGTGACGCTGCCTGCCGAAGGAACCTTCACGATCCAGGCCGACGTTCGCACGGCGCAGGGAACGAGCCCGCTCAGTGCCGCCATCCAGATCACGTATGCGATCGCGGCGCCGACGGTCGTGTTCACGAGCCCGCCCGCCAACGCCGTCCTGTCCGCGGTCACCGACATCGCCGCCTCGGCCATCGACGCGGCCGGAATTTCCAGGGTCGACTATCTCCTCGATGGCTCGCCGCTCGCTTCGTCCTCGACGCCGCCGTACACGTACACGTGGGACGTGACCACCGTGGCGGACGGCTCGCATACGCTCACGGCCATCGCGACCAACACGGCGGGCAGGACGGGACAGGCCACGCGGACGGTCACCGTGCAGCAGGTCGCGCCGCCGCCACCGCCTGTCTTGACGTCGTACACGGGCGTGATCGACAGCATCACGCCGGCGACGTCGTATGGCGTGCAACCAATCGTGATCTCCGGTCGCGCGGTCGATCGCGCTTCGGGACAGGCCGTTTCCAACGTGACGTTGCGGATCGTGCTGGCGGTCGCCGGATTCCAGCGCAAGATCAACGTGGCTACCGACGGCGCGGGCGCCTTCACGTTCGCCTTCGTGCCGCAGCCGAGCGACGCCGGCAACTATGTCGTCTCGGTGATCCATCCCGACGAGACCACGTTCCCCAACCAGGGGCAATTCACGATCAATCGGGTCACGTTCACGCCGACGCGTTACACGCTGAACGCGGCGCGCACGATCCCGTCGACGATCCCGATCAAGGTCGCGGCAAGCGCAGGCACCGGCGTAACCGGGTTCCGCTTCCAGGTCGATCCATCCGCGCAGCCTTCGGGCAGCTTGCCGCCGGGTATCACCATCGATCCGGGGGCGACGGTGAACATCGCGGCCGGGGGCGAGGCGACGGTCAACGTCACCTTCACCGGGAGCGGCAGCATCGGTGAGACCGGGACGGTGTTCCTGACGGGATTTGCAACGGACTCGGGCAGCGCGAGCCGCGGTGTCGTGCGTGTCGATTACACGCTCACGACACCCACCGCGGCGCTGTTCCCGATCCCGACCTTCATCGAGACCGGCGTTGCCCAGGGGAGCAGCGTGACCGAGACGCTGACGCTCGAGAACAAGGGCGTCATCGCGGCGACGAACCTGCGGGTGCAGTTGCAGAACAGCAACGGCACGACCAACGTGCCCGGCTGGATATTTCTCGCGAGCCCGGGCCAGCTCGACGCGCTTGCCGTGGGCGGCAAGCAGACCGTGCAGGTGACGGCGATGCCGGGCGCGGACGTGGCCGACGGCATCTACAACTTCAAGCTGCACGTGACCTCCGACACGGCGGCCGGTGGCGACGTGCAGGTGGCGGTGAGTGTCACGCAGGCGGGAATCGGTCACGTGCAGTTCAACGTTGCCGACATCTTCACCAGCACGCTCGACGCGACCGGCCAGGTGATACCCGGCCTGGCCGGTGCAGCGATCAGGATCCAGAACGAGAACGTGCTGACCGTGCTGTCGTCCGCCACGTCGGACGCCCAGGGCAAGGCGATGGTCTCGGGGCTGCCGACCGGCACGTACATCTATCGCGCGAGCGCACCGAATCACATGGACGCCAGCGGACGCCTCACGGTGCGGCCCGGCGTGACCACGATCCAGAACGTGTTCCTCGACTACAACGTCGTCACCGTCGAGTTCTCGGTCACCGAGACCACGATCCAGGACCACTACGACATCACGCTGACGGCGACGTACCACACGCAAGTGCCAGCGCCGGTGGTGCTCATCGAGCCGCTCATGATCAATCTGCCGGACATGCAGGTAGGTGAGGAGCTGACGGGCGAGATCACGATCACCAACTATGGACTCGTGCGCGCCGACAACGTGGTGTTCACGCCGCCGCCATCGGACGCGCACTTCCGGTACGAAGTCATGGGGACGGTGCCCACCGAGCTGCCGGCCAAGACGCGCATCTCGCTGCCGTACAAGGTGACGGCGTTGTCGCCGCTGCCGGCATCGTCGCAGCAGTTGGCTGCACGCAAGGGTTTGAGCCTGTTGCAACCACGGGCTGCGGCATGCACGAGCTACTCGAGCCCGATGCGGCTCAACTACAGCTTCGATTGTGCGAATGGCGATCGCCGGCAGGGCGGTGCCTCCTCGGGATTTGCGAGGACGTATGGCAGCACGTGCGGCTCGGGCGGCTCCGGTGGGGGAGGCGGTGGCGGTCCCGCGGGCGGGTTCGGCGGTGGAACGTGGGTGACGCATCCGGGCGCCATTCCGCTGGTGCCGGGATGCACGCCGGATTGCGGGAGGGGGATTTGCTGCGTGGGGCCGGGGGCGGGCGCTGCTGGTGGTGG
>CAZUGY010000218.1:0-3417 GCA_964620265.1 uncultured Alcaligenaceae bacterium | reverse complement strand
AGGCGCACGAGATAGCCGCCCTCGCGCGGGATGATGAGGATGTTGCCGTGGTCGGCGGACTGGATGGCCGCTTTCAAGCGGATGTCCGGGAAGTCGGTGACGGCGAGGATGTCCATCACGCCCCACACGTGATTGGCGAAGTCGCCGTGCGGCGCGGCGCCGATGGCCTCGCGCACGCGGCTGTGTGCGCCGTCGCAGCCCACCGCGTAGCGCGCGCGGATGACGTGCTCGGTGCCGTCGCTGGCACGGCGTACGGTGGCGACGACCGGGTGATCGCCGTGCGCTTCCACCTTCAGCGTGACGAACTCGATGCCGTAATCGGGCACAAGTCGCGACGACGACTTCGCCATGTACTCGAGGAGGTACTGCTGCAGGCGCGCCTGGTTGACGATGACGTGCGGGAACTCGGAGAGGCCGTCCTCGGTGTCCTGGATGCGCCCGGTGCGCGCGATCTTCGAACGGTCCTCGGTCGACGGGCGCCAGAACACGGTTTCGTTGACCCAGTACGCCTCGCGGATGAGGCGCGCACCCATGCCGAAGGCCTCGAAGGTCTCGACGGTGCGGCACGCGATGCCGTCGGCGCGGCCGAGCTCGAGGGGGCCGGCGCGGCGCTCAATCAGGCGCGTGGTGATGTGGGGGAAGGTGGACAGTTGCGCGGCGAGGAGCGTGCCGGCAGGGCCGCTGCCGACGACGAGGACGTCGACCTCGTCGGGCAGCGCCGGGCCGCGGGATTCGGCGCCTTCGGCCGCCGGGAGGATGTCGGGGTCGCCGGGGCGATAGCCATCTCGGTAGAACTGCATGGTGTCTTGATGTTTCCTGGCGAACGGGAGGGATTCCCTTCGCGGGTCCGATATTACGCAGGCAGCCGGCGTTTTGACTCCCAGCCGATTTAGGATATACTTATCGACTGTCCCCTGCGGGAATAGCTCAGTTGGTAGAGCGCAACCTTGCCAAGGTTGAGGTCGGGAGTTCGAGACTCCTTTCCCGCTCCAAATCTTGAAAGGGAGAGCTCACGGCTCTCCCTTTTGGTTTGCGGCGCTGGATCGGGTGGTGGTTGTGCAACCCGGTGGCGCGACACCCCTGGCGGGGTGGCAGAGTGGTCATGCAGCGGCCTGCAAAGCCGTCCACGCCGGTTCGATTCCGACCCCCGCCTCCATTGAATCAGCGCACGCGATCGTCGACAGATTCCGCACTTCGACGAGCCAATCTGAACGAACCGACCGCGCGTCTCCGACTTATCGCTTCTTGTAGGTCGAGTCGTGATCTTCGGCGATCCACAAAAATCGCATGATCTCCTGGTGCCGATAAACGACAGCGCGGCGCGCCTGTGTGACGCGAATGGAATATAGAACATCAATGTCGTCCGGCAATGGCACTGGAGGATGCGTGATGCGCTCCCATTTCAAGCCCGGATCTCGATAGACTTGATCCCAGGTCAATTGCAGAGCTTTCTCGACCGTATTGAGAACCCGAGCGATCTCGTTCTTGTCTTTAAGAGTGAACCAGCTTTTTAGAAATTCGGGGTTGTTGAGATCGACTTTCACCTTTTGCTCGTTCCCGCTTCGCTGAGCTTGTTTCGCCATGTTCCAGCTTTCTCTTGATCGTGCTCAGGTCAGTCGGCTGCGCCCGATTTTCTGCGGCCCAAGCAAGGGACCGAGACAATCCTTCGGCAACTTCTTGGGTATGCAGCCAGCGTTCGTTGTCGGGGATCACAGTTGCCGTGCGAACAGTCCATACGCCGAATCCGGATTCCTCGACAAGCACCTGCCGTCCCGCGTATTCCTTTCCCAGTGAAATCTGGCCGCTTGCGCCGACGACCTTGACGCTTACCTTCATTTGAATTCCCTCGAGAGTGTTAGCCGCTCAAACCGAACGCTGCCTCGGTCTGTCGCGAAATAGCAACGTCTACGTGCGGCATTATAGCATGATTGCACAATCCGGAGTTCTGGGAGATGTTCATGTCCGCATTCGCGAAGTTCAAGAGCTAGCGTCTTGCGTCGGCGGTGCTTCGTCAAGCAAGCCGCAGCACAACACGAAGGCAGGACCAGCGGAGGGGCGTCGTCTGGTCGATGCCGGCGCAAAATCCTGCCACACACCGATGCCGAAGCGCTCTGGCACATGTCCCTGCGCTGCGTCTCGATGCGCACAGCGAGGTCGCTGGTGAAGCGACGGTTGGGGCCGCCCCCGGCCAACGTTGTAAACGCGGTAGACGGGTGCTCGCGCAATTACCCGACGTGGCGTAACCGCCCACCCGGTTCGCAGCGACCCCTTACAATCCAGCCTTGCGTCGTGTACCGGCGGCTCGTGAGCCGCGGCGCGCACGCGGCACCGCGGCCCCACTCCATCGGCCGCGGACTCGTATCATCCACGCCCCGAACCCGCCCTTGTCCACCCGCCGCTACGAAGAATCCTCCATCCGCGTCCTCAAAGGTCTCGAGCCCGTGCGCGAGCGCCCGGGGATGTACACGCGGACCACCGATCCGACCCACATCATCGCGGAGGTGATCGACAACGCCGCCGACGAAGCCCTGGCCGGTGTGGCCAAGCGCATCGACGTGACGGTGCACGCCGATCACTCGATTTCCGTCGAGGACGACGGCCGCGGTATTCCCGTCGGCCCGCATCCGGTGGAAAAGATCCCTACCGTCGAGCTCGTGTACACGCGCCTGCATGCCGGCGGCAAGTTCGACAAGAAGGACGGTCAGGGCGCGTATGCCTTCTCCGGTGGCCTGCACGGCGTAGGCGTATCCGTGACCAATGCGCTGTCGCGACGCTTGGAGGTCGAGGTCAAGCGCGACGGCAAGCTGCACCGCATCGTGTTCGCCGGCGGCGACGTCGACCAGAAGCTGAAAGTGATCAGCAACGTCGGCGCCAAGGTCACCGGCACGCGTGTGCGAGCGTATCCGGATCCGAAGTACTTCGATGCGCCGGACGTGTCGATCCCCGAGCTCGAGCGCCTGCTGCGCGCGAAAGCCGTGCTGCTCCCGGGTGTCACCGTCACCCTGCACGTCGAGAAGGGAAAGGAGGTCAAGTCGAAGACCTGGACCTATCCCGGCGGCCTTCCCGGCTATCTCGACGAGCTGGCCGACGGTGCCGAGCCGGTCGCGCCCATCTTCGCCGGCGAAACCTACCTCGGCAAGCCGAGGGACGGCGACACGTTCGCCGAAGGCGAAGGCGCCGCCTGGGCGCTCGGCTGGTACGAGGACGGCGGCGGCACGGGCGAGAGCTACGTCAACCTCATCCCCACCGCGGCGGGCGGTACCCACGAGGCCGGGATGCGCGCCGCACTCTTCGAAGCGGTGAAGTCGTTCGTCGACCATCACGGACTGTTGCCGCGCGGCGCGCGTCTGCAGACGGAGGATGTGTCGGCCAAGGTGCACTTCGTGCTCGCCACGCGCATCCTCGATCCGCAGTTCC
>CAZUGY010000217.1:0-3430 GCA_964620265.1 uncultured Alcaligenaceae bacterium | reverse complement strand
TCTACGCCGGCGAGAAGTCGACCAAGGTCTACGGCCCCGACGTGTGGCTGCCCGAGGAAACGCTTGCGATCCTCAAGGACTACGTCGTCTCGATCAAGGGACCGCTCACGACACCGGTCGGCGGCGGCATCCGCTCGCTCAACGTCGCGCTGCGCCAGGAGCTCGACCTCTACGTCTGCCTGCGCCCGGTGCGCTGGTTCAAGGGCGTGCCCTCGCCGGTCAAGGCGCCCGAGAAGGTCGACATGGTGATCTTCCGCGAGAACTCGGAAGACATCTACGCCGGCATCGAGTGGGCCGCCGATTCGCCGCAGGCGAAGAAGCTCATCGAGTTCCTGCAAACGGAGCTGGGGGTCAAGAAGATCCGCTTCCCGGCCACGTCGGGCATCGGCATCAAGCCCGTGTCGAGCGAAGGCACCGACCGCCTCGTGCGCAAGGCCATCCAGTACGCGATCGACAACGACAAGCCCTCGGTCACGCTCGTGCACAAGGGCAACATCATGAAGTACACCGAAGGTGCCTTCCGCGACTGGGGCTACGCGCTCGCCGAGCGCGAGTTCGGCGCCAAGCCCATCGATGGCGGCCCGTGGATGTCGTTCAAGAGCCCCAAGACGGGCAAGGACATCGTGGTGAAGGACGTGATCGCCGACGCCTTCCTGCAGCAGATCCTGCTGCGCCCGGGCGAGTACAGCGTGATCGCCACGCTCAACTTGAACGGCGACTACATCAGCGACGCGCTCGCCGCGGAAGTGGGCGGCATTGGCATCGCACCGGGCGCCAACCTCTCCGACACGGTCGCGATGTTCGAGGCCACGCACGGCACGGCGCCCAAGTACGCCGGCAAGGACTACGTCAACCCGGGCTCCCAGATCCTGTCCGCCGAGATGATGCTGGTCCACATGGGCTGGAAGGAAGCCGCCGCGCTCGTGATCGCGAGCCTCGAGAAGTCGATCGGCGACAAGGTCGTGACCTATGACTTCGCGCGCCTCATGGACGGTGCCAAGCAGGTGTCCTGCTCGGGCTTCGGCCAGGCGATGATCGAGCGGATGTAGGCTTCGAAAGACGCGGCCGGCTGCGCCCGCATCCGGCCGCGGGCCTTCTCGCCTCCGGCAGCGCGCCGCGGCCATCGTGGCCCCCCTGTGCGCCGCTGCCAGCCCCCGCTGGCAATCGGCCGGCATCGTCCCCATCTTCTGTGCCTCGAAGCCCGCGCTAGCGATGCGCGGCACACCAGAGGAGCTTCCCATGCCGAACATCCTTCGTGTCGACAGCGCGCCGCGCGGCCACTGGGTGGGCGACGGCTTTCCCGTGCGCTCGCTGCTCTCCTACGCCGGCAATGCCGCGGAAGCGAGCCCCTTCCTGCTTCTCGACCATGCCGGGCCGGCGCAGTTCGAGCCCGCGGCGCGCCCGCGCGGCGTGGGCCAGCATCCGCACCGCGGCTTCGAGACCGTGACGATCGTCTACGAAGGCGAGGTCTCGCATCGCGACTCCACCGGTGCGGGCGGCACCATCGGCCCCGGTGACGTGCAATGGATGACGGCCGCCGGCGGAATCCTCCACGAGGAATTCCATTCCGAGGCCTTCACCCGCCAGGGTGGCACGCTCGAGATGGCGCAGCTGTGGGTCAACCTCCCGGCCCGCGACAAGATGTCCGCCCCGCGCTACCAGGCGATCACGGCCGCGCAGATTCCCGAAGTCGCGCTGCCGGAAGGCGCCGGACGGGTCCGCGTCGTCGCGGGCGAGTTCGCCGGCGCCCGTGGCCCCGCCCAGACCTTCACCCCGATGGACGTGTGGGATATCCGCCTCGCGGCCGGGCACTCCGCCGCCTTTGCGGCACCCGCGGGCCACAACGTGCTGCTGGTCGTGCTGCGTGGCACCGTGCTCGTGAACGGCAGCGAAGTGGTGCGCGACGGGCAGGTCGTGCGCTTCGATCGCGCGGGCGGCGAGGTCGCGGTGGAGGCCAATGCCGACGCGAAGCTCCTCTGGCTCGCCGGCGCTCCGCTCGACGAGCCGGTGGTGGGCTACGGTCCGTTCGTCATGAACACCGAGCAGGAGATCCGCGAGGCGATCGAGGATTTCAACGCCGGGCGCTTCGGCGCCATGGCGGCCTGAAGGGCGCGGCTCCCGCGCGTGTCTCGCGGGGTGCGGCACGTCGCGTGGCCTGCGCTCGAGGCCGGGCGAAAACAAAGAGGCCCGCCGATCGGCGGGCCTTGGCAATTTGCGAGGCGGGGGCTTGGGGCCGCCCGCCGGCAACGGGACGTGCGTTACGCGGCCTGGATGTTGGACGCCTGCTTGCCCTTCGGGCCCTGGGTCACTTCGAACGAAACCTTCTGGCCCTCCTTGAGCGTCTTGAATCCCTGCATGTTGATCGCCGAGAAATGGGCGAACAGATCCTCACCCCCGCCATCCGGGGTGATGAAGCCGAAGCCCTTCGCATCGTTGAACCACTTGACGGTACCGGTTGCCATACTGCGTGTTCCTTTAGGTTTTTGAACGGGTGTCCGGCGGGTTCGGAAGATCGGCGCCACAGTGGTGCGGCGGTCGATGCCCGGCGGAGGCCCCGAAGCCTCTGCCGGGCGGACCGAAGTTCGCCAAACATGCGCTTTCTACGCGCAATCTTCCCGCCACGTCAAGGCATGCCGTCCGATGGCGGCCGGCCTTGCGGAAACTGTTGCATTCATCAAACATTGACCCAAAGTTGATCCGGAGTATCGTTGGGGGACATGGGAAACCAGGAACAGCGCGGCGCGGTGCTCGAGGCCGAGAAGGCCAAGGCCAAGCCCCCGCCGCTGTATAAAGTGATGCTGCTGAATGACGACTACACGCCGATGGACTTCGTCGTCGTCGTCCTGCAAACTGTCTTCGCCATGAGTCGCGAGAAGGCCACGCAAGTCATGTTGCAGGTCCATCGCGAGGGAATGGGCGTGTGTGGCACCTACACGCGCGAGGTCGCAACCGCGAAAGTCGAACAAGTAATCAACATCGCACGCAAGCACCAGCATCCCTTGCAGTGCACGATGGAGGAGACGTAGGCGTTATAGTCGCAGTGCGGAAGCCTTCCGCACTGGCCGAAAGGAAGAAGGTAGGTCGATGATCGCGCAGGAACTCGAAGTCTCCCTCCACATGGCCTTCGTCGAGGCCAGGCAGAAGCAGCACGAATTCATCACGGTCGAGCATCTGCTGCTCGCGATGCTCGACAACCCCTCGGCGGCGGAAGTCCTCAAGGCCTGCGGGGTCGATCTCGACGAGCTGCGTGGCGTGCTCGGCGACTTCATCCAGGAGCACACGCCCCGCCTGGCGCCGCACTCCGACGCCGACACGCAGCCCACGCAGGGCTTCCAGCGCGTGATCCAGCGCGCGATCCTCCACGTGCAGTCCTCCGGCAAGAAGGAGGTCACCGGCGCCAACGTGCTGGTGGCGATCTTCGGCGAGAAGG
>CAZUGY010000216.1:0-3463 GCA_964620265.1 uncultured Alcaligenaceae bacterium | reverse complement strand
TGGTGGAGCGCTTGCTCGAGCGCGGCGCGCTGGCGGAGGAAGGACGCGCGATCACGCGCAACAAGCAGCCAGGGCGATGCTGCGACATGGGCTGCGCGGCGCCGGGGCAGGCGGTGATGGTGCCGTTGCCGGGGTCAACGAAAGCGTCGTAGCCCCTACGACATCGCCTGGTAGTAGATGTTCTGCGGGTGATTCGCCTGCGCGAAGAAATACCAGCGCTCGGCCACGAGCCCCGCGTACTGCGCGAGGAAGGCCACCGCATAGAGCGCGGGCGCAGCAAGCGCCACACCCACGGCCAGCAACAGCGCCGGCACCACGAACGCGAAAAGGAGAAAGCCGCGCCGGATCGCGAGGAGCTTCGCCGGAGACGCTCCATGGAAGAACTCGCGCGTGTTGAACGAGCCGCCCATGAAGCCCTGCGCCTTCTGCACGACGCGCGGATGCTTCACGCCGATCGCGCTCTGCGGCGTGGAGCGCGGACGCAGCCGCGCATTGCGGGCGAGCGACGCGCCGCGCGTGACGAGCCCCACGAGCGTCAGTACGATCGCCACCAGCGCGAGGCCGTGCGCGAGGCGCGCCGACCACACGGCAGCCAGCGCCGCCGCCGCCGTCGTGCCGGAGGCCACACCCAGCACCGTGAAGTTCACGATCGTGAGCGGGCTCGCCCACTCCTGCAGGAACTTGAGGCACGCATAGATCATCCCCGTGCACACGAAGAGCGCCAGGCAGACGACGAGGCCTGCGAAGCCCGTGAGCGGCACGAGGTGTGGAGCAAAGGCATGCGCCCCCGCGTAGAGGACCAGCAGCGCGAGAAAGAGCGGCAGCACGATCACCTCGCGCGAGAGCCACGACGTGCGCCACATCGTGGCCGCGCGCCACGCGCGCTCCGGGCGTCCCAGGTGGAAGAACGATGCCACGAGGCCGCCGGCGGTGAGCGTCGCGGCGAGCAGCGTTCCCGCCACGAAGAGCGAGGCCGGGGCCGCCGCCTCCACGTAGCCATGCCGGGCGAGCACGTCGAGCGCGTACAGCGCCAGGAAGAGGCCCTGCCCCGCACCGATGAGCGTGGTCAGGAAAATGACGGAAAAGGCGGGATGCATGGCGGCTCGCGTTCGTGGCTACCAGGAGGTCGTGTCGTCGAGCGCCGGGCTGTCCTGCAGGGGCTTCGGCAGCTTGCCGTCGACCTTCAACGGATTGTCCGCGCGCACGATCTCCTCGGGACGGATGCGGATCTCGGTCTTGCGCCGCGGCAGGTAGTGGTTGGCGGGCTGCGTCGCCCACTCGGGCATCAGCGCATAGCCGCCCTGCTCGCGGATCGCGACGGAGGCCTCCGACGCCGGATCGTGGATGTCGCCGAAGATGCGCGCGCTCGTGGGACACGCCATCACGCAGGCAGGCTTGCGGTCGGCCGGCGGCAACGCGGCGTCGTAGATCCGATCCACGCACAGCGTGCACTTCTTCATCACCTGCTCGCGTGGATCGAGCTCGCGTGCGCCGTACGGACACGCCCACGCGCAATACTTGCAACCGATGCACTTGTCGTAGTCGACGAGCACGATACCGTCCTCGGCGCGCTTGTACGACGCCCCCGTGGGACACACCGGCACGCACGGCGGATCCTCGCAGTGCAGGCAGGACTTGGGAAAGTGTACGGTCTGCGTGTCGGGAAAGGTCCCCACCTCGAAGGTCTGCACGCGATTGAAGAACGTGCCACTGGGATCCTGGCCATACGGACGCTCGTCGGTCATGGCACCGGCGCTGCCGGACGTGTTCCACTCCTTGCAGCTCGTGACACAGGCGTGGCAGCCCACGCACACATTGAGGTCGATGACGAGAGCGAGCTGGGTCATGGCACATCCTTTCGTCCCACGGCGTAGGCCAGCGTCTCGGGCGTGATGGCCTGCGTGCCCGGATAGACGGGGATGGTGGCAAAGCGCGGCGACGTGGTGGCAGGCTCACCCGCCACCTCCGGTGCGGGCTCGATGCGCACGCGCACGTCGTACCACCCGGCCTGTCCCGTGAGCGGATCGGAATTGCTGATGCGCCCGTTCTCGAGCACGCCCGGCAATTCGTCGGAAATGAGGTGGTTGAGGAGGAACCCGCGCTCCGCCTCGTTGGCGCCCGCATCGAGGCGCCACGCACCCGGCGCCTTGCCGATCGCATTCCACGTCCACACGGTGCCCGGCTCCACCGCCTCCGAGTGACGCGCCATGCAGCGCACCTTGCCCCACTGCGATTCGACGTGCATCCACGCGCCGTCGGCCACCCCCGCGGCAAGGGCGGTGACCGGATTCACGAACAGATAGTTGTGCGTGTGGATCTGCCGCAGCCACGCATTCTGCGAGTCCCACGAGTGGTACATCGCCATCGGTCGCTGCGTGACGGCGGCCAGCGGATATTTCTCGAGATCGGTGGCCGCGGCCTCGAGCGGCGGCGACCAGAACGGCAGCGGATCGGCATGGCGCTCGATGCGCGCCCGCAGGTGCTCCGGCGGCTGGCGGCCGGGGCGCTTGCCCTGCGCCGCGAGGCGGAACGTTTGCAGCACCTCGGAGTAGATCTGGATCAGGATCGGCTCGTCGAAGCGGCGGATGCGCATGCGCTGCGCCCACTCCATGTAGCCCTTGTTCCAGTTGCGCATGTACTGGTAGGCGGGCGGCAGGCGGTAATGGTGCACGCAGTTGTTCTCGGCGTAGCGCTTCCACTGCTGCGGGTTGGGCGCGCCCTTCATGAAGGCGTCGCCGTTCTCGCCGCGCCAGCCCGAGAGGAAGCCGATGCCGGAGCCGGGCTCGGTCTCGTAGCGCAGGATGAAGTCGGGATAGTCCACGAACTTGCGCGCGCCGTCGGGCAGCGTGAAGGCGGGAAAGCCCAACCGGCTCGCGAGATCGATGAGCACGTCCTGGAACGGCCGGCACTCCCCCGTGGGGGGCAGCACGGGAAGGCGCACCGAGTCCATCGGACCGTCGAACTCGGAGATCGGACGGTCGAGCATCGACATCACGTCGTGGCGCTCGAGGTAGGTCGTGTCAGGGAGGATCAGGTCGGCGTAGGCCGTCATCTCCGACTGGAAGGCGTCGCACACCACGAGGAACGGGATGCGGTACTCGCCGCTCTCGTCGCGATCGTTCAGCATCCGGCGGACCTCGACGGTGTTCATCGTCGAGTTCCACGCCATGTTGGCCATGAAGATCATGAGCGTGTCGAGGCGATACGGATCGCCGCGCCACGCATTGGTGATCACCGAATGCATCATGCCGTGCACCGACAGCGGGTACTCCCACGAGAAGCCCTTGTCGATGCGCACGGGCGTGCCGTCGTCGTCGATGAAGAGATCGTCGGGCGACGCCGGCCAGCCGAGGGGCAACCCGCCCAGTGGCGTATTGGGCTTCACCGCCGACGGCGAATTGGGCGGCCGCGCCGACGGCGGAATGGCACGCGGAAACGGCGACTTGTGGCGGAATCCGCCGGG
>CAZUGY010000215.1:0-3526 GCA_964620265.1 uncultured Alcaligenaceae bacterium | reverse complement strand
GGAGGCGCGGGTGCTCGAGCGCGGACGGGTTGATCACGTGCTGCGGTCGCTTTCCCGCGTGGAAGCGGCACACCGCGTCCACCACGCTGCGGTTCGAGTCGCGATTGAGCGCGTCGGTGTAGGCGAGGTTGTGCGAACCCAGGATCACGTTGTCGAGTGCGAACAGCGGATGGTCGGCCGGCGGCGGCTCGGTTGCATAGACGTCGATCCCGGCACCCGCGATGCGCCGCTGCGCAAGGGCTGCGACCAGCGCCGCCTCGTCCACGATCTCGCCGCGCGCGGTATTGACGAGGTAGGCATGCGGCTGCATCAGGGCGAGCCGGCGCGCATCGATCATGCCGCGCGTCTTCTCGTTGAGCGGACAGCACAGCGCCACGAAATCCGACCGGGCGAGCAAGGTGTCGAGGTCCACCGGCTCCGCACCCAGTGCGCCGTGACGATCGGCATCGAAGCGCGGCGTATGCCCGAGATGGCGCATGCCCCAGGGCGCGGCGAGCCGCAGGAGCTCGCAGCCGATGTTGCCGAGCCCGACCACGCCGAGCGTGCGTCCCGTCAGCGCCATGCCCGGGCGATTCCACCGCTCGCTCCAGCGCCCGGCACGCGTGGCGCGGTCGCGGGCGAAGAGGTCGTGCGAGAACGCGAGCAGCAGCGCCAGCGTGGCCCCTGCGACCGGCCTTGCCATGGCGTCCGGGGTCGTGCACACCATCACACCCGCGCGCGTGCATGCCGGCACGTCGATGTGATCGAAGCCCACGCCGTTGCGCACGAGCAGGCGCAGGCGCAAGCCGGGGACGGCGAGCGTGTCTTCCGAGAGCGGATTGCGCTTGGTCACGAGCACGTCGAAGCGGGCGACGTCGTCGCGCGTGAGCGCGGACGTGGGCGGTGTGGCGAGGAATTCGACTTCCACCGCGGGCAGCGCCGCCAGACGCTCCCACGCCGTGTCGTCGAAGCTGCGCGCGCCCGCGGTCGTGAGGAAGTCGCGCGTGACGCCGATGCGCAACGGCCGCGCGGTCGACCCTTCGCTCAAAGCGTGACCTTCGCGGCGCGCGCCACCTTCGTCCACTTCGCGATTTCGCCCTCCATGAAGGCGCGGAACGCCGCGGGCGGCGCGCCGACCGGCTCCGTGCCCTGCGCGAGGAGCTTCTCGCGCACGTCGGGCATCTGCATCACCGTCGACAGCTCGGTGTAGAACTTCTGCACGATCTCCGGCGGCGTGCCCTTCGGCGCGTAGTAGCCGAACCAGGCGACCGACTCGAAGCCGGGATACGTTTCCGCGATGGTGGGCACGTCCGGCAGCTCGGGGCTGCGCTGTTGCGTGGTCACGCCGAGCGCACGCAAGGTGCCGCTCTTGATGTGCGGGATGGCCGGCGGAAGATTGCCGCAGAAGAGCGTCACCTGTCCGGCGATCACGTCGGTCACCGCCGGTGTGGCCCCCTTGTAGGGGACGTGCAGCATGTCGATGCCCGCCACCATCTTCAGGTACTCGCCGGTGAGGTGCGCCGACGTGCCGTTGCCGCCGGAGGCGAAGGTGAAGGTCCCCGGCTTGGCCTTGGCGAGCGCCACGAACTCGGCGAGGTTCTTCGCCGGCACGTTGGGATTGATCACGCACACGTTCGGCGCCTTGTTGATCAGCATCACGGGCTCGAAGTCGCGCAGCGGATCGTAGGGCAGCTTCGCGTACACGGCCGCATTGATGCCGTGCGACCCCGCGGTGCCGATGAGGAACGTGTAGCCATCGGGCACCGCATTCTTGCCGGCCTCGGTGCCGATGATGCTGCCCGCGCCCGGCTTGTTGTCGATGATGAACGGCTGGCCCAGGCGCTCCTGCAGCTTGGCACCCAGGAGCCGGCCGGCCTGGTCCGCACCGTCGCCCGGCGTACCCGGGATGATGATCTTGACCGGCCGCGTGGGCCACGCCTGTGCCTGCACCCAGGAAGGGGCGAGCAACAGCGACAACAGCAGCGCGCCCGACAGGCGCCAGAGCGATTTCATCTCGAATTTACTCCATTTTTGATCACAGATTGTGACCGTTGGACGGAACGTCCGGTTACTATACGGGTATTCTCCCGATCTCGCCAATGATCTTTGATCAAGAATATGTCGACCAGCCCTCCCGACCTCGCCGCCGGCAAGGACTCCGACGTCGTCGACCTGCTCCGCGACGGGATCCTCGCCGGCACCTATTCGCCCGACCGTCCGCTGCGCATCGATGCCCTCGCGCTCCAGTTCGGCGTATCGCACATGCCGGTGCGCGAGGCCCTGCGCCGCCTCGAGACCGAAGGCCTGGTGACGCTCACGCCGCACCGCGGCGCGCGTGTGGTCGAGGTCACGCCGCACGTCGTGGCGGACCTCTTCGACGTGCGCATGCTGGTGGAAGCCTTCATGACGCGCCGCGCGGCGGAACGCATGACGCCGGGGGGACTTGCCGTGCTCGACGCCATCGAAGCGCGCTACGAGAAGGCCGCGGCGCGGCGCAACGTCGCCGCCGCATTGCAGGCAAACCGGGAATTCCATTGCGCCATCAACGTCATCGCCGGCAATCACGATGGCACGCTGATCCTCGACCGTCACTGGCGGCTCATCGGCGCCCTGTGGCGCGTGCATGGCTACGAGACCGATCGGTTCGCCGGCGTGATCGCCGACCACCGGCAGATGCTCACGGCATTTGCCGCGCGCGACGTCGAAGGCGCGGGTGCGCTGTCGGCCGCGCACTGCACGCGGGCCAAGCAGACGCTGCTGCAGCGCATGCGCTCGCGCGAGGCGCCGCAAGCCGAGGCAGTGGCATGATCGAAGACCGTCCCGGGCGGGATGCTGCGCCGGACGCGGCGGCGCGGAGCGCCGTCCGATGAGTGCCGCCGGCCGCCGCGAGCACGTGCACGACATCGCGCTCCATCACATCCGCGTCACTCCCCGCACGGTCTGGTCCTTCATCGCGCTGACGCTCGACGATGGCCGCAGCGGATGGGGCGAAGCCACCTGGAGCGCCGCGCCGGAGGCCCTCGATGCGCCCGCTGCGGCCGCTGCGAGCGCGCTCGCCGGGCAATCGCTGGCGGCGGTGCAATCCTGCGTCGCCTCGCCGGGGATCGCCAACCTGCCCCAGGCGGCCATTGCGAGCGCCCTCGAGCAGGCGTGCTGGGACCTGCGCGGGCAGCTCGCGGGCTGCGGGGCCGCCTGGCTCGCCGGAGCGCCGCGACGCACGCAGGTGCGGCTGTACGCGAACATCAACCGGCGCACCGTCGACCGCTCGCCCGCGGGGTTTGCACGAAGCGCGCGCGTGGCGATCGACGCCGGCTTCGACACGCTGAAGATCGCGCCCTTCGACGGGCTCACGCCCGCGCTGTGCGGGACGCCGCAAGGCCGCCCCCTGCTCGATGCAGGGCTCGCGCGCGCGGCTGCGGCGTGCGCGGCCGCGGGCGACGACGGGGAAGTGTTCGTCGACTGCCACTGGCGCTTCGATACGGCAACGGCGGACCTCGCCCTGCGCGAGCTCGCGCGGCTCGGTGTGACGTGGTTCGAGTGTCCGCTG
>CAZUGY010000214.1:0-3563 GCA_964620265.1 uncultured Alcaligenaceae bacterium | reverse complement strand
CGACAAGCTGCGCTACCACCGCATCATCATCATGACCGACGCCGACGTCGACGGCTCGCACATCCGCACGCTGCTGCTCACGTTCTTCTACCGGCACATGCCGGACCTCGTGGATCGCGGGCACATCTACATCGCGCAGCCGCCGCTGTACAAGGCCAAGCAGGGGCGCGAGGAGCTCTACCTCAAGGACGACCACGCGTTGCAGCAGTACCTGCTGCGCGCGGCGCTCAAGAACGCCGAGTTCGTGCCGGGCACCGACCGCCCTGCGCTGTCGGCGGAAACGTTTGCCGACGTGGCGCGCAAGTACCAGCTCGCCGAAGCCGTGATCGATCGCGTGTCGCGCGTGATCGAGATCTCCGCGCTGCGGGCGATGCTCGACGGCGCGTCCGTGGATCTCGACTCGGAAGCCGCCGCTACGCAAAGCGCGCAGGCGCTGCAGGAGGCCATCGGCCAGGGCAACATCACGGTCGAGTCGCGCTACGACGCTACTACCGAGACGCATCGCCTCGTGGTCAAGCGCGTGCACCACGGCACGCCGCACCTGTCCGCCATCGACGCCGACTTTCTGGCCACGGAAGACGCCCAGGTCATCCGCGACGCCGCCGCCGTGGTGCGCGGCATCGTGCATCCGGGGGCGGTGATCAAGCGCGGCGAAAAGCAGCTCGCCGTGCGCACCTTCAAGGAAGCGCTCGACTGGCTCCTGACGCAGGCACGCGACGCCACGTCGGTGCAGCGCTACAAGGGCCTGGGCGAGATGAATCCCGAGCAGCTGTGGGAAACCACGATGGATCCCAAGGTCCGCACGCTCTTGCGGGTGCAGATCGACGATGCGATCGCATCGGATGAGATCTTCTCCACGCTGATGGGCGAGGAAGTGGAGCCGCGGCGGGCGTTCATCGAGACCAACGCGCTGGGCGTGCGCAACCTCGACGTTTGAGGCTGCTGTTCGCCGCCGCTGCCGGGCCGTCCGGCCACCGTTGGCGCGCGAGCGTCACAAGCGATCGAGCGGGCTGACCACGCCCTTGCCGCCGCGGTTGAGCACGTGCGTGTAGACCATCGTGGTGCTCACGTCCGAGTGGCCGAGCAGCTCCTGCACCGTGCGGATGTCGTAGCCTGCCTCGAGCAGATGCGTCGCAAACGAATGCCGTAGCGTGTGCGTGGTGGCCGGCTTGGCGATCTCTGCCCTGGCCACGGCTCGCGCGATCGCCCGCTGGAAGGTCTGCTCCGGCAGGTGGTGACGGCGCACGATGCCCGAGCGCGGGTCGGTGGAGAGGCTCCGCGCGGGGAACACCCAGAACCACGTCCAGTTCGTGTGCGCGTTCGGATACTTCACGGCCAGCGCGTGCGGCAATTCCACCCCATGACGCGCGGCCGCACGGTCCTGGTCGTAGAGCGTGCGCGCCAGCGTCATCTGCTCATGTAGATCGGCATGCACGGTACGCGGCAGCATCGTGATCCGGTCCTTGGCGCCCTTGCCGCTACGTACCATGAGCTCGCCGCGCGCCACGTCGATGTCCTTGACGCGCAAGCGGATGCATTCCATGAGGCGCAGGCCCGCGCCGTAGATCATCCTGCCCATGAGGCGATGCTCGCGGGGGAGATGCACGAAGAGGCGGCGCACTTCGTCCTCGGTGAGCACGACGGGGAGTCGCTTGGGCTTCTTGGGGCGGCCGATCTCCCCCAACCAGGGCAACTCGACGTTCAGCACCTCGCCGTAGAGGAACAGCAGGGCGGCGAGCGCCTGCTGGTGCGTGGATGCCGCGACGTTGCGCTCGTTGGCGAGGTAGGTGAGAAACGATTCGACTTCGGCGGCGCCCATCTCGCGCGGATGGCGCTTGCCGTGGAAGAGGATGAAACGGCGCGCCCAGTCGACGTAGGCACGCTCGGTGCGGATGCTGTAATGCTTGTAGCGGATGCGCTCGCGGATCTGGTCGAGGAGGCGAGGGGGTGGCGGAGGTGTGGGTTCTTGCGCCGGGGGATTGGATGGCGGCATTGCCATGTGCCGATTGGGGATTGTTTGCGGATCAGGGAGATGCGTTTTGACCGGGGCGATTATCAGGCGTAGGCTGAATGTTTATCCATCAGACGTTTGGTCTACTTTTAGTTAGGCTCAATTGTGAAAGTATCCAGCATCCTCAATATCGAAAACCCAAACCTCTACAAGGTTCATCTTGCTAGCTGGAACGGGGAGAATCGTCCATTAGACGTGTTCGTCCGGGATCGAAAGGAATGGGAAGGCTGGAACTCGTGGCGCTCATCAAAGGACGATTTCAATCGGAGATACATTTTTTCCTTGATCGAGTTTTACCCAGATCCGGGAACATGGCTGTTCGGTGGAATCTGGGAGGTTCTTTCCCGTAGTGGCATAAACAATGCGCACAGCTATGAGATCAGTCTCACCAATCAAGCCAGTGACTTAATCGGCAGGTTAAAGATCGGGTTTGTTAGGTCAGGGCGGGCAAAAGCACTAAGGCTAGAGAGTTGCTTCGACAATTTTACGCTGGACGCAATCCTAAAGACATCTTTTACCGGACAGGCATTTCCAGGCTACGAGAACATCACACTCAGCTTCTTAGATCTTGAACATATCATCCGTACAAGCAAAGCAGATTGGCGTGCAGCACTGCTTCACGTTAAAGGAATATACGTAATTTTCGACATTTCAAATGGGTTGAAATATGTTGGTTCCGCCTACGGCGGTGCGGGCGTATGGGCACGCTGGTCGGCCTACGTTGAGACTGGTCATGGGTATAACGACGAACTCACTAAACTCATTGACCAACACGGCATTAATTACGCTCGCCAAAATTTCCGCATCAGTCTTCTTGAGTACAGGCCCGCTCGTACAGATGACCAAACGATCATTGATCGGGAATGCTATTGGAAAGAAGCACTGCTCTCCCGGACACCACATGGCTACAACAAGAATTGAGCCTAACAATTCATTCAAGCCGACGCCGCTTCGCGGCGCGGCTTAATTCAGGCGTTAGCCGTCGACATCGTCGCAGCGAGGTCACGTCCCGTGTCTTTGAAGGAGCGCTTCACGAAGGCATTGCGAAAGAAGGCGGGTCGCGGTTTCACCGGATATCCCGTCGCGACCGTGGCGTTCTACGGTCCCGATGACAAGGCCGCAACGAAAGTGGCTGTGGGTATCGTGCTGGCAGAAAACCAAGAACCGACCTTACTCAAGCGGTGGTTCAGCGAACGCGGGGACGTGCGAAGCAATCACGAAGTCAATGAACAGATTGTAAAGTTTATCCGGGAACACAATGTGCAGAGCGTTGCGATGACTGACCGAATCATAGGGTGTCCTCACGAAGAAGGCGTCGACTATCCGGAGCATTCAGGGTGCCCGCAATGCCCGTTTTGGGCAAACCGTGATCGTTGGAGCGGCGAGGTGGTGCATTGAAGCGATCGACGGCTAACCACGCGGTCAACCGGACGCGCCGGTACGGGGCTTCGTGCTCGTTAGCATCGGTGGCGGCGCGCCGGTTACCTCTGTTCCGTTAGGATTCACCGTGCCAACGCGGTATCGGTACTTCTCGTCTGAGCATGCCGAGGGC
>CAZUGY010000213.1:0-3645 GCA_964620265.1 uncultured Alcaligenaceae bacterium | reverse complement strand
TCGCGTTGTAGTACTCGACGACCTCGACGATCCCGCCCGCGCTCGCCGTCACGGCTGGGGCGAGTATCGGTCGGGAGGGGGCAGCCTGCTGTACCTATTGCGCCACGGACTTGGCATTCGACGCCAAGGTGCCTCGCAGCGATCAACTGCGACGCTGTTGGGCGAAAGCGAATCCACCTCACTTGCGCCCATGGGCGCCCGCACGACGATCGTCACCCGCGGGCCTTCGAGGGCTTGGTCGCGGCGATCGGCGGCGGAACGTATGCCGTGAGGTCGACGTGGTCGATCTGCTCGGGGGGCAGGAACCGCGCCGCGTAGTCGCGATAGACGCCCGAGGTCAGGAAGAGCGCGAACAGGTCGGCATCGATGTGCCGGTCTGCACACATGCCACCCATGATTGCAATCGCCTGGGAGAGCGTCTTGCCGCTCTTGTACGGTCGATCGGCGGCCGTCAGCGCCTCGAAGATGTCGGCAATGGCCATCATCCGCGCCGGGACGCTCATCTCATCGCCGCGCAACCGCCGCGGGTAGCCGCGGCCATCCATGCGTTCGTGGTGACCGCCGGCAATCTCCGGTACGCACTCGAGATGTCGAGGGAATGGCAGGCGCGATAACATCGTGATCGTCTGCACGATGTGCTCGTTGATGCAGTAGCGCTCCTCGGCGTTGAGGGTGCCGCGGCCGATTCCAAGGTTGTAGAGCTCGCCCCGGTTGAACAGATGCTCCGGCACGTCCATCTTGATTCCCCACGGATTCTCGACCGCCATGGTCTGCGAAGCGGTGCGCTCGATCAGGTGCTCCGGCTTGTCTGCGAGCACCGGCTCACGCACCGGCAGCGGCAGCAACGGAGTCTTCTCCTTGCGCCGGCGCTCTTCGCGTGACAGGCCCATGCGATCGTCGAGCGTGCGCATCCATGTCCTGACGGCGATCGCCCGCAAGCGCTCGATTCGCTCGGGGACCATCGCCTCGCCGCCTTCATTACAAGCGGCGATGAACGCGAAGTCAGCGTCGATCTCGCGCCAGCGTGATTCGAGTTGTGCGCGCTCCGCCGTCGCGTCGGCGCCATCCGCCACACGCCGCCAGCAATCGATCTCTGCATCGCGCTTCAGCACCTCGAACCGCATGCGAACCTCGTGCAGCCGGTCGTACAGCGTTTCCAGCTTGGTCGCCTTGTCCACGACGTACTCCGGCGTCGTGACTTTGCCGCAGTCGTGCAGCCATGCGGCGATCCGCAGCGCCTCCCACTCCTCCTCATCCAGCGCGAACTCGCGGAATGGCCCTTCGTCCGCGGCACAAGCCGCGCGCGCCAGCATCAACGTCAGCTCCGGTACTCGCTGGCAATGGCCTCCCGTGTAGGGCGATTTGGAATCGATGGCACCTGCCACCAGTTCAATGAAGGACTCCAGCAGCGCCCGCTGACCCTTGAGCAGCGCCTGGTTCTCGATGGCGATCGCGGCCGTGCCCGACAGCGCTTCGATGAAGGACACCTGTGCGCGCAACGGTTCGCGCCTGCGCAGGTTCGCAAACACGCAAAGAGCACCGATCACGGACGCGTCAGCGTTGTAGAGCGGCACCGCGATTGCGGTCTGCGCGGCGCCTTCGATACCATCCACAATCGGCCCGATCTGCGCTCGCAGCGATTCACGGGTTGCGTCGAGTGTCGTCACGACCGTTCGCCGCTCCGCCCATGCCACGCGGGCGGGATGTTGCGCGAATGTTGCGTCCGACAGTGACAGCGGCAGCGCCTCCTTTGCGCCCGACGTCCCGCGCGCAGCTGCCGCATCAAGCGTGCGCCCATCGTCACTCACGAGATAGACGACGCCGGCGCTTGCGTCGGATGCTCCGATCGTTTCCGCCAGCACTCGATCGAGCAGCCGCGCGAAGTTCCGCTCCGCCGACAGCGCGGCGGCAATGTCGAGAAACTTGCGGATGGTAGATTTCATCGCATCCATCGACCGGCCCAGCTCGTCGATCTCGCTCACGATCGACGGCGCTGCGCGGGTCGACGCGAAGTCGAACTCGCGCACGGACTGTGCGCTCGTGGCCAGCACGCGCAAGGGATTGGCGACGAGCCGCGACAGGAGCCACGCCACGGGTATGCTCGCCAGCATCGTGAGCAGTGTGATGAGGAGTGTGTGCTGGCTGATCCGGCGTGCAGCGCCCAGGAACTCGTCGTCAGGCGACAGCACGGCGAGGTACGCGCCGCCGTGCAATCCCTTCAGGGGCAGGTGGGCAATGGCACCCGTCCAGGCCCGTCCGCCCGCGCTCACGGCAATCTCACTGGTGTCGGGCGCCGCACGGAACCTGTCGAAGAGCGCCGAGAGGGCAGCAGAACCGAGCTCGCTCACTATGGCGAGGCGCGGCGCCTGGTCTCCTGACGCCATCAACGCCAGCCTTTCGGGTTTGCCGTAGGCGAGCGCCACTCCGGCGTCGTTGAACAGCACCAGCTCCGTTGATGGAGTGATCTCCTGCGCTTGCAGACCGGCGGACAGATCGCGTAGGGTCAGATCGGCACCGGCGACGGCCGAGCCGGTATCGAAGCGGCGCGCAAAGGTGATGCCGACTTCGCGTGTCGTGTAGAAGATGTACGGCAGCGTCTTGATCTGCGCGTCGACCTTCGTGGCGTCGACATACCAGCCGCGCGTACGCGGATCGAAGGCATATCCGGGGGCCGCGCGCCGGTCGATCTCCGCGCGATCGGCGTCGAGGAAGACGAGAGTTCCCCGCAGCGCGCCCGCGCTCTCGTGCTCGATGCTTTGCACGACGAACCTCGTGCCGCGGGGTGCGGTGAACGGCTCGCGCGCCGCAGGATCGTCACGAAGCGGACGCAGCAGGAAAAAGTCACCGTTCGCGTACCCTGCGTAGAGCGCAGACACGGATGGCGCCCGGCGCAGCGCCTCCGCCAGGTAAGGAACGGTCTCCATCCGCTCGGAAAGCGTGGTGGCGCGGCCAAGACGCTGATGGGCAAGCAGGTCGGTCAGCATCTCCGCGGGCTGGTAGATCGACTCGAAGCGGGCGACAGTCTCGCGACGAATGCTCTCGAACAGGGCGGCTGTCGTGCTGGAAACCAGGCGCCGTGTCTCGATGTAGTTGTTGACGCCGATGATCGTACCGGTCAGCAGAACCAGAAGTATGAACAGCGAAGCGATGTAGATATGCAGCGGCCAACACCGCCCTCGAATGTTCGCCGCGTTCGCTTCTGGTGAGGGTCCTGGCTGTGCAGTGCGGGCTGCGTCATGCATGTCTGGTTCCCCGACAGGCTCTGTCAGCCTGCGCGTAGTGAGATCCGCACACTCTAACTCGCCACCAGCCTTGCGAGGCGCGGATCACCACGAGACCGCCGAGCGGCGGTGCAGCCGCTCAGGAACCGAGCAGCGTCGGGAACACAGTCACGATTGCGGGGACGAACGTAACGGCTGCGAGGCAGAGGATAAGCGCCACATAGAACGCCAGCAGTTCGCGCGAGACGCGAACGATCGACGTCTTCGCGATGTCGCTGACGATGCAGAGGCAGATGCCGACCGGTGGGGTGATCAACCCGATCATGCCATTGAGGACGAGGATCAGCCCGAGTTGCACGGGGTCGATGCCCATCGCGAGCGCCAGCGGGAAGACCACCGGCGTCATCATGATCAGCAGGGCTAG
>CAZUGY010000212.1:2568-3704 GCA_964620265.1 uncultured Alcaligenaceae bacterium | reverse complement strand
CTAGAAGGAAACGGAAACATCATGGTGATCCGACCCAAGGGCCTGGGCCGCGGGCTCGACGCCTTGCTCGCCGGCAACGAGCCCGCGAATGCCGCACCGAGCGAGCTGCAGAAGATCGCGATCGATCGCCTGCGTCCCGGCAAGTACCAGCCACGCACGCGCATGGACGAGGCCTCGCTCGCCGAGCTGGCCGACTCCATCCGCGAGCAGGGCGTGATGCAGCCGATCCTCGTGCGCAGCGTCGAAGGCGGCAAGTTCGAGATCATCGCCGGCGAGCGGCGCTGGCGCGCGGCGCAGCGCGCGGGTCTGACGGAGGTGCCGGCGCTCGTGAAGAGCGTGCCGGACCATCACGCCATCGCGATGGCGCTCATCGAGAACATCCAGCGCGAGGACCTGAATGCGCTGGAGGAGGCGCAGGGACTCGCGCGCCTCGTCGACGAATTCAAGCTCACGCACGAGGAGGCCGCCAAGGCGGTCGGACGCTCGCGCAGCGCGGTGACCAATCTCCTGCGCATCACGCAGCTCGCCAAGCCCGCGCAGGAGTACCTCGCCAACGGCGCCATCGAGATGGGACATGCGCGCGCGTTGCTGGCGTTGCCCGTCGCGCAGCAAGGCGGTGCTGCGGCGCGCATCGCAGAGGAGGCGATGTCGGTGCGTGAGGCGGAGCGTCTCGTGGCCACGCTGCTGGCGCCCGAGCAACGGGCGAAGCGCCGCGGCGGCGCGGATTCGCGCGATGCCGACACCGTGCGCCTGGAGACCGACCTCGCCGAGCGCCTGGGGGCGAAGGTCCGCATCGAGCCTGCCGGCAAGGGCGGGCGCGTGGTGATCAGCTACGGCAACCTGGACGAGCTCGACGGGATCCTGGCGCGGATCAGGTAGCGGTGAAGGAAGCATCAAGCGCCGACAACGAAACCGCTGCGCGGGTTTGATGGGGCACGCGGCGGCTCGTCACCAAGAAAGGTCGGCGTCCCCCGAGTTGGAGAAAGCGCGCCAGTCCTGAATGTCGTTGTCATCGGAGGCCGCGATGCCGATGCTCGCTTCCGCCCAACCGACTCGCACGTCCTTTCGCTTTCCGCCGACGCAACGCGGCGCTCCTGCTCAACAGGGGCGTGGTCCGGGATCGGCCCGTGCTGCGA
>CAZUGY010000212.1:0-2468 GCA_964620265.1 uncultured Alcaligenaceae bacterium | reverse complement strand
GCATCGATCGCCTCTCGCTCGGCCTGTTCGGAGATGCGAAGGCACTGCGTAATGGCGTGCACGAATTGCGGATCGATCGCGGGCCGGGATACCGCATCTACTACGCGATCACGGAGCGCTCTGTAGTGCTGCTTCTTTGCGGCGGCGACAAGCGAACGCAGCGCGCCGATATCGCGCGCGCGGTCGCGTGCTGGCGGGAGTTTCAGGAGAGACAAAGATGACTACCACGGCGAGGCACGACGACTTCATGCGGGATCGGCTGGCCGATCCGCGGTTCGCCGCGAGCTATCTGCAATCCGCGATGGAGGACGGCGACTCCGCGGTCCTCCTGCTTGCCCTGCGCCGTGTCGCCGATGCGCGTGGCGGCATGGCGAGCCTCGCGCGCGCGACGGGGCTTTCGCGCGAAGCGCTCTACCGCACCCTGAGCGCGTCCGGAAATCCGCGTCTCGCGACGCTCGCCGCCATCCTTCGCGCCACCGGATTGCGATTGACGATTACCCCCGCGAACCCCGTGCACCGCCAAGGTCGCCAGGCGAGCGACGCGCTCGACAAGAGGACGAGCTGAGCCGTCTCACCCCAACTGCTTCAGCATCGTCTCCCCATCCGACACCTCATACTTCCCCGGCGCCTCGACATTGAGCGCCTTCACCACGCCGTCGTCCACCAGCATCGAGAAGCGCTGGCAGCGCACGCCCATGCCGCGGCCGGTCAGGTCGAACTCGAGACCGAGCTTTTTCGTGTAGTCGGCGCTGCCGTCGGCCAGCATGTGCACCTTGTCGCCGGCCTTCTGCTCGCGGCCCCAGGCGCCCATCACGAACGGGTCGTTGACCGACACGCAGTAGATCGCGTCCACACCCTTGGCCTTCAGCTGGTCGAAGTTGGCAAGGTAGGAGGGCACGTGCTTGGCCGAGCACGTGGGCGTGAAGGCGCCCGGCACGCCGAAGAACACGACCTTCTTGCCCTTGGTGAGGTCCTCGACCTTGAAGCTGTTGGGCCCCACGCTGCAGCCGTTGCCTTCGACTTCGATGAATTCGGACAGCGTGCCTTCCGGCAGCTTGTCGCCGACCTTGATCATGGTGCCTCCTCGGGAAAAGCGATGCAGTGAACGGAACGTGATGCGGAACACCGCAAAGGCTAGCACGACTCGCCAGAGCCCCGCGATTGCGGATGGTCGCTTGCGCGGCCACATACCGCAGGCGTAAGGTCCGCCTTCTTCGCAAGCGTTTCCCCGGAGCCTGCCATGGCCACTCGCGCCGCCGCGCCGCGCACCATCGCACCTGCCCGCGTCCGCGTGCTGATCGCCACGCGCAAGGGCTTGTGGACGCTGGCGGGTGATGCGAGCCGCCGCGCGTGGAAGCTCTCGCCGCCGGCGTTCCTGGGGCACGTGGTGCATCACGCGATCGTCGATCCGCGCGCGCCGCGCACGGTGCTCGCCGCGGCCCGCACCGGCCATCTCGGTCCCACGATCTTCCGTTCCACCGACAGCGGCCGCACGTGGAAGGAAGCGGCCACGCCGCCCGCCTTCGCACCCGACAGCGGGCGCGTGGTGGACCACACGTTCTGGCTCACGCCGGGGCACGCGTCGCAACCGGGCGTGTGGTACGCCGGGACCTCGCCGCAGGGCCTGTTCCGCAGCGACGACGGCGGCGTGACCTGGCATGGCGTGCCCGGCTTCAATGCGCACCAGGACCGCAAGGCGTGGTGCGGCGGCGACCAGGACGGCACGCCCGACGGCCCCAAGCTCCATTCCATCATCGTCGATCCGCGCGATCCGTCGCACCTGTACCTGAGCATGTCCGGCGGCGGCACGTTCGAGTCCCACGACGCGGGAGCGGACTGGCATCCGCTGAACGAAGGCGTGCGCGCCGACTTCTTCCCTGATCCCTACCCCGTGTTCGGCCAGGATCCGCACTGCGTGCGCCTGGCGAGCGGCAATCCCGATCGCCTCTACATGCAGAACCACTGTGGCATCTATCGCCTCGATCGTCCCGCCACGCGCTGGACGCGCATCGGCGACCACATGCCGAAGTCCGTGGGCGACATCGGCCTCCCGCTTGCCGTGCATCCGCACGATCCGGACACCGCGTGGGTCTTTCCCATGGACGGCACCGACGTGTGGCCGCGCACGTCGCCGGGCGGCAAGCCCGCGGCCTACCGCACCCGCGACGGCGGCAAGACGTGGAAGCGCCAGGCCGAGGGGATGCCGAAGTCGCAAGGCTGGTGGACGGTCAAGCGCCAGGCGATGACGGCCGACGGCTTCACCACCGCCGGCGTGTACTTCGGCACCACCTCGGGCGAGGTATGGGGCTCGCGCGACGAGGGGCGCAACTGGCGTTGCCTCGCGCGCCACCTGCCCGAGATCTATGCGCTCGAGACGGCGTAAGGCGCGCAATGGCTTCGTCCGTGCTGCGGCCGCACGTTGACGGCCCGCCGGGGCGTGCCTAGAGTCCGGATTCCTCCCTCTCGCG
>CAZUGY010000211.1:0-3865 GCA_964620265.1 uncultured Alcaligenaceae bacterium | reverse complement strand
CGACAAGTGGGCGTATGAAGGCGACGTCTTCCACGTGCCGCTGCCCGACGCGACCGGCAACTGTCCTGCCGCCACCGTGCCGGTGTACCGCCTCTACAACAACGGACGCGGCGGCGCGCCCAACCACCGCTTCACCACGAGCGACGCCACCCGGCTCGAGATGCTCGCGCAGGGCTTCGTGGCGGAAGGGGTGGGCGTGGGCTTCTGCTCGCCGGCGTGACCCAGGCGTTTCGCGTCGCCATCCCGTCGCAGTTGCGCTCCTACACGAGGGACGCGACGGTGACCGTGCAGGTGGCCGCCGCGACGCCCCGCCTGGCGGACGTCTTCGCCGCGCTCGATTCCTCGTATCCGGGGATCCGCTTCCGCGTGATCGACGAGGCGGGCCGCGTCCGGCCGCACATGCAGGTCTTCGTGGGCCTCCGCGTGGAACGTGATCCGACCGCTACCCTGGCTCCGGGGGACGAGATCATGATCGTCGGCGCGCTTTCGGGCGGTTGACGCCGCCGGCGGCGCGCCGGTTGCTGCCGCGTGGCGCTGCGGCGTGGAGCGCACGCACGCGTGGGCTGCGCGTGGTCCGGGCCGTTGCCGCGGGCGACCCGGGCCGCGCATCGAACGCCCGTGCGACGTTGCGCCGCAACATCCGATTGCGACACTGGGGCCAAACCGGTTAAAATCGGAAAGTTTGCTTCGTTGCTCGAGCGCGCGTCGTGAAGGCTTTGCAAGAAACGCGCGCCGGCCCCATGCGCGCCCAGGCGCCCCTGTCGACCCCCGCGATCCGCCGTGTCCTCAAATGGCAGGCGATCGTCACGGCGGCGGGAGCGCTCCTGGCGTACGGATGGGGCGGGGGTCATGCGGCGCTGTCGGCAGCGCTCGGGGGGGTCGTCAACCTCTCGGCGGTGGTCGTCTTCGCGGTCGTGTACACCCTGTCGGCGCCCACGTCACGCGGTGGCACGGTGGCCGCGCTGATCCGGGCCGAGGCATTGAAGATACTGGCGATCGTCGGGCAGCTCGGAGTGATCCTGGCCACCTACAAGGCGATCGTCCCCGTGGCGTTCTTCGCCACTTTCGTGCTCACGGTATTGCTGTTTCGCCTGGCCCTGCTCGACCGCAACTGATCCGACCCCACAAGAATCCATGGCGACCTCGTACCAGTCCCCCACCGAGTACATCAAGCACCACCTGACCTTCAACGTGAAAGCGCTGGGGGATTCGACGTTCCACATCGACACGGTGGTGACGTCGATCATCCTCGGGATCATCGGCATCGGCTTCCTGTGGCTCGTCACGCGCAAGGCCACGAGCGGCGTCCCGTCGAAGACGCAGGCGTTCGTGGAGCTCTGCATCGGCTTCGTGAACGAGCAGGTCAAGGGCATGTACCACGGCCCCAGCAAGTGGGTTGCCCCTATCGCGCTCACCGTGTTCGTGTGGGTGGTGCTGATGAACACCATGGATATCATGCCCGTGGACATCATGGCCACGATCTACGGCTGGTTCGGCATCCACAACTGGCGCAGCGTCCCCACCGCGGACATCAACACCACCTTCGCGCTGGCGCTCGTGGTCTTCGGGTTGATGGTGCTCTTCGGCATCAAGTCCAAGGGTTTGGGCGGCTGGACCAAGGAGCTCTTCGTGGCGCCGTTCGGCCACAACCCGCTCCTGTGGCCGTTCAATTTCCTGTTCAACCTCATCGAATTCGTCAGCAAGCCGCTGTCGCACAGCCTGCGTCTGTACGGCAACATCTACGCGGGCGAGATCATCTTCCTGCTGCTCGGCATGTGGGCCGCGAGCGGCCTCGCCGGCACGATCTTCGGCGGCGTGCTGAACCTCGGTTGGGCGATCTTCCACATCCTGATCGTCCTCCTGCAGGCGTACATCTTCATGATGCTCACCATCGTGTACCTCGCGATGGCCGAGGAATCGCATTGACCCCGAAAGCTTGTCTTCGTTCGACGTAAACCCCCGCAACTGAAAGGACTGCAAAATGGAAGCTGCACAACTGTCGGCAATGATCCAGGCCTACACCGGCATCGGTATCGGCCTCATGATCGGCCTCGGCGCCCTCGGCGCGTGCGTGGGCGTGGGCATCATGTGCTCGCGCTTCCTCGAAGGTGCGGCCCGCCAGCCCGAGCTCATGCCGCAACTGCAGGCCAAGGTCTTCCTGCTCCTCGGCCTCATCGACGCGTCGTACATCATCGCCGTCGGCCTCGCGATGTTCTTCGCGTTCGCCAACCCGCTGCTGTCGGTCGTGCCCCAGTAAGGCGTGCTCGCTTCCACCCTACCTAGAGGGCAGTCATGAATTTCAACCTGACCCTGATCATGCAGGCGGTGGCGTTCGCGGCCTTCATCTGGTTCTGCGCGCGCTTCGTCTGGCCGCCGTTGATGAGAGCCATCGAGACGCGCCAGAAGCAGATCGCCGATGGTCTCGCCGCGGGCGAGCAGGGCCGCAAGGAGCTCGCCAATGCGCAGAAGCGCGAGGCCGAGCTCATTGCGGAAGCCAAGGCGAAGTCGCAGGAGATCGTCGCAATCGGCGAGAAGTACAAGGCCGATGCGATCGAGCAGGCCAAGGTCGATGCCAAGGCGGAAGCCGACCGCATCGTCGCCGCCGCCAAGGCCGAGATCGAACAGGAAGTCGCGCGGGCCAAGGAACAGCTGCGCGACTCGGTGGCCGACCTCGCGGTGGCCGGTGCCGCGCAGATCCTCAAGCGCGACGTCGACCGCAACGTGCATGCGCAGCTGCTCGCGCAGCTGAAGAGCGAGCTGTAGCGCCGTGGCCGAGCTCACCACCATCGCCCGTCCGTACGCCGAGGCCGCGTTCGCGCTGGCGCGCGACCAGAACGCGCTGCCGGCGTGGTCGCAGATGCTCGAGCTCGCGAGCGGCATCGTGGCCGATCCACAGATGACCGTGGCGCTCGACAACCCCAGGCTCGATGCGCCGGCAAAGACATCGCTGCTGCTGTCGATCGCGGGGGATCGGCTGTCCGCGGAAGGACGCAACTTCGTCCGCGTGCTGGTCGAGGCCGATCGCATCACGCTGATGCCTGCCATCTCGTCCCTGTACGAAACGCTGAAGGATGCCGCCGACGGCGTGGCCAAGGCCACGATCGAGACGGCCTTCCCGCTCGAGGGCAGCGACCTGGCCGACCTCACCGCCGCGCTCGAGCGCCGCTTCAAGCGCAAGGTCGAGGCCGAAGTGGTCGTGAAGCCGGAGCTGATCGGCGGCGCGCGCATCACGGTGGGCGACAACGTGATCGACGGCACCGTGCAGGAACGCCTGCGCGCGATGACCGTGCAGCTCAGAAGTTAGCAACCGGTTTCGGCGCTGACCCGGTAGCAAGGTGTCACGCAAGACGCTCGTTTAGTTTCTTTGTCGAATTTTGTGCCTTGAATCGACTGGCTTCGCCAGCGATTCAAGGGAAACCCAAAACCGGCGCAAGGTAGGTTTTTACCTTGCGACGAATGGAGTCGAGATGCAGCTCAACCCGTCCGAAATTTCCGAACTGATCAAGGCCAAGATCCAGCACCTGGATACGGGCGCCGAGGTCAAGACCCAGGGCACGGTGGTGTCGATTTCCGACGGCATCTGCCGCATCCACGGCCTCTCGTCGGCGATGCAGGGCGAGATGCTCGAGTTTCCCGGCAACACCTACGGGCTCGCGCTCAACCTCGAGCGCGACTCGGTGGGCGCGGTGATCCTGGGCGCCTACGAGCACATCACCGAAGGCGATACCGTCAAGTGCACGGGCCGCATCCTCGACGTGCCGGTGGGCCCGGAGCTCATCGGCCGCGTGGTCGACTCGCTCGGCCGTCCCATCGACGGCAAGGGCCCGGTCAACGCCAAGCAACGCGACGTGATCGAGAAGGTCGC
>CAZUGY010000210.1:0-3895 GCA_964620265.1 uncultured Alcaligenaceae bacterium | reverse complement strand
GTGCTCCTGATCGCCACGCTCCTCGCGGCCTCGTTCTGGGTATTGCGCCCCTTCCTGCTGGCGATCGTGTGGGCCGCGATGGTGGTGGTCGCGACGTGGCCGCTCATGCTCGCCCTGCAGCGGCGGGTGCGCAGCCGCGCCCTCGCCGTCACCATCATGTCCGGCGCCATGGCGCTCGTCTTCGTCGTCCCGCTCGTGCTCGCCATCAGCACGCTGGTCGAGAACGCCGACACCATCAAGGAGTGGGGGAACGTGCTCGCCACGTCGTCGATTCCGCCACCGCCTGCCTGGGTCGAGCGCATTCCGCTGGTCGGCACCAAGGTCGCGGAGCTCTGGTCCGAGGTCGCGGCGTCCGGCCGGCAGGGCCTGGTCGCGCGCATTGCGCCGTATGCGGCGGCGGCAGCGCAATGGGTGCTCGACGCGCTCGGCGGCGTGGGCATCCTGGCGGTGCAGCTCCTGCTCACGATCATCATCATCATCATCATGTACACCAACGGCGAGGCGGCGCGCACCGGCCTCGTCCGCTTTGGAAGGCGGCTTGCGGGTGACCGCGGCGAAGGCGTCGTCGTGCTGGCGGGACAGGCGATCCGCGGTGTGGCGCTGGGGGTCGTGGTGACCGCGTTGGCGCAGACGCTCGGAGCGGGTATCGGGCTCATGGTGGCGGGGATTCCCTTCGCGGGCCTCCTCACCGGCGTCGTGCTGCTGCTGTGCATCGCCCAGGTGGGTCCGGTGCTGGTGCTGGCGCCGGCCGTGGTCTGGCTCTTCTGGACCGACCAGACCGGATGGGGCGTCGCGTTGCTCGTCTGGACGGTGATCGTCGGCACGATGGACAACTTCATCCGGCCCGTCCTGATCCGCCGCGGCGCGGACCTCCCGTTGCTGCTGATCTTCGCGGGTGTGCTGGGCGGGCTGTTCGCCTTCGGCATCGTCGGCCTGTTCGTAGGACCGGTCGTCCTCGCCGTGACATATACGCTGCTCAAGGACTGGGTCAACGAGGGCGAACGGACGCCGCCCAAGGCGTGAAGCCTCCTCCCGGGCCTGGTCGACCAGGGCACGGTCCGCCACGGCCCGCGATGCAGCACCGCCTGTCCGACTTCGACTACGACCTTCCGCCCGGGCTCGTCGCGCAGGTGCCGGCGTCCGCACGCGCCGCCTCGCGACTCCTGCACGTCGATGGCACCCGGCTCGTCGACCGCCGCTTCGCCGACCTCCCGGCGCTGCTCGCGCCCGGCGACCTCGTGGTGCTCAACGACACCCGCGTCATCAGGGCGCGCATCCATGCGCGCAAGCCGAGCGGCGGCCGGGTCGAGCTGCTGGTCGAGCGCATCGTGGGCGAGCGCGAGGCGTGGGTGCAGATCCGCGCGAGCCACGCGCCGCGCGCCGGTGCCACCCTCGAGCTGGCCGCGGGTGCCAGCGCGCGCGTGCTGGAACGCGACGACCGCTTCTTCCGGCTCGAATTCACGCTGCCGGTCGCCCTGCACGACTGGCTCGACGCCCACGGCGAGATTCCGCTGCCGCCCTACCTCGAGCGGGCGGCCGTGGCCAGCGACAGCGAGCGCTACCAGACGATCTATGCCCGCGAGCGCGGCGCCGTGGCCGCGCCCACGGCGGGCCTGCACTTCGACGAAGCCACCTTCGCCGCCCTGGCCGCACGCGGCGTGCAGCGCGCCTTCGTGACGCTGCACGTGGGCGCCGGAACCTTCCTGCCGGTGCGGGAGGAGGACGTGTCGCGGCACCGGATGCACGAGGAGCGCTACGACATCCCGGCGCAGACGGTGGCCGCCATCGCCGCGGCGCGCGGGCGCGGCAACCGCGTGCTCTCCGTGGGCACCACCACGCTGCGCGCCCTCGAGTCGGCGGCCGCGCGCCCGGAAGGGCTCTTGCCGGGCCCCGGCGCGACGCGGCTCTTCATCACCCCGGGCTTCCGCTTCCGGGTCGTGGATCGGTTGCTCACCAATTTCCACCTGCCACGGTCCACGCTGCTGATGCTCGTGAGCGCCTTTGCCGGACCGCCGGAAATCCGGGCGGCGTATGCCCACGCCGTAGCGCAGCGCTACCGGTTCTTCAGCTACGGCGATGCCATGCTGCTCGAGCACGCGGCCGCCCAGTGACGCCGTAGCCCGACACTCGGATTTAAAAGCGTCGCCACCCAGCGACAGTTGGTCCGAAAACACTTCAAAACCTGCAACAAACTCGCTCCGGCGGACCAGCGGAAGGCTATTCCGATTGTCAATCAATGCCGGACGCGCTAACCTTGCGCCAATCGAATTCTTAGCGAAATCCGGCCCCAGTGGTCACGCAGGCCGATTTCGAGCTTTCCATGAAGCAACACTCCCCGCGCACGCGCCTTGCCCGCGCGCTCGCACTGTGCGTCGCAACCTTGCTGGCGGCATTGGCGCTGGCGGCACCCGCCCATGCCGCGCGCGTCGGCATCCTCACGAACCGCTACGCCACGCAGACCGCGTCCGATTTCGGCAACCGGATGCCGTCGCACACGTTCACGGGTGTCGACACCTCGAGCGCGATCCCCACGCTGCCCTCGCTGCTGTCGTCCTTCGACGTGCTGCTCGTGTTCGAGGACATGACCTACGCCAACGCCCCGGCGGTGGGCAACCTCGCCGCCGCCTTCGCCCACTCGGGTCGCGCGGTGGTCATCGGCGCGTTCTACGAGCAGGACCGGAGCGACGGCCTGCCGGCGAACTCGCCGCACGGCTGGGGCGACCTCGAGAAGATCGACCCCAACACGAGCGATGGCGTCGGCACGCCGTATGCCCCGCGCGCGCTCGACATCACGACGATGCGCTCGCACCCGCTCACAGAGGGGGTCCATTCCCTCACCAGCGCCAAGTTCGCCGGCGGAAACCAGGCCAAGCCCGGCACCACGGTGCTTGCCTGGTGGAACGCGCCCAACGCCCTCGGCCAGCCCGATCCGGCCATCGCCTTCCGCATGACCGGCTCGGCGTGCGTGATCCACATCGCGATCGCGCCCAACTACCCGCTGCTCGGGGGATCGGGGATCGACTACAGCGGCGACTTCCATCGCGTCTGGCAGAACGCCTTCGACTTCGGCGCCGATGCCTGCGCTCCTGCCTTCGGCGCCGCGCCGGGGGGCGAACCGGCGAACGTTCCCACGCTTTCCGAGTGGGCATTGATCCTCACGCTCCTCCTCGTGGGCGGTGTGGGCGCGTGGTCGCTGCGCCGGCGCGAGCGTAGCCACGCGCGCCGCGGTACAGCGCCGCGGCGCGTGCGCTAAGCTCCGGCACCTTTCCCCTCCCGCCCCGCAACGGGCGTCGCAGCCATGCACTTCGAGGTCATCGCCACCTCCGGACCCGCGCGCCGGGGCCGTCTCACGCTTGCCCACGGCATCGTCGACACCCCCGTGTTCATGCCGGTCGGCACCTACGGCACCGTCAAGGCGATGTCGCCGGCGGAGCTCGTGGAGATCGGCGCGCAGGTCGTGCTGGGCAATACCTTCCACCTGTGGCTGCGGCCCGGCCTCGAGGTGATCGCCGCCCACGGCGGCCTGCACCGGTTCATGGGCTGGGACCGGCCGATCCTCACCGACTCCGGCGGCTTCCAGGTCTATAGCCTCGGGCCGTTACGCAAGATCAGCGAGGAAGGCGTGGCCTTCGCCTCGCCCGTGAACGGCGACAAGCTCTTCCTGACGCCCGAGATCTCGATGCAGATCCAGCGCGTGCTCGACTCCGACGTGGTGATGGTGTTCGACGAGTGCACGCCCTACCCCGCGGCGCGCGACGAGGCCGCCGCGTCGATGGAGATGTCCCTGCGCTGGGCGGCGCGCTCGCACGCCGAGCACGCGCGCCTGGCGAACCCCAACGCGCTCTTCGGCATCGTGCAGGGCGGCACGCACGAGGACCTGCGCGACGCCTCGCTC
>CAZUGY010000209.1:0-4053 GCA_964620265.1 uncultured Alcaligenaceae bacterium | reverse complement strand
CCGCTACTGCGGCGCGCACATCGTGACGCCGATGCCGTAGCCCTCCGGCGTCCATCCCTTGGCGATCATCTCCGTGCGCGCGGCGATGTCGGTGGTGAGGCGGTGGTTGGGTGCCTCGCCCCTGCCGTCGTTGTAGAGGCGGTACACGGGCACCGTGCCGGCGGCACAGTTCCCGGCGGCGTCCGGCGTGCCCAGGAAGAACACGTCGCCTTCGAACTGCCAGCTCGGATTCGCCTTCACGGTGATGCATTCCGTGTCGAGCGCCGTGTAGAAGTGCGAGCTCTTGGGATCGAAGGCGGTGCTGAAGAAGCGGCAGACCTTCGACAGGTTCGATCCCGTACCGGTGTAGACCTTGAACTGCCTGCCGGTCGCGGCCCAGCCCACGAACGTACCGTTGTTGAGCTTGGTGATCTCGTCGGCGATCGACGTGACGAAGTAGTGGTCGAAGGCCGCGTGGTAGTACTCGTAGGCCGTGGCGGTCGCGGGGTTCGACGGCGCTCCGGTGGTGCCGTTGCCGGAGAGCGCGACCGTGACCAGGCCACCGCCCGTGTACGTGAACGTGATTGTGGTGCCGTCCGATCCCGCGCTTGCCGGCCTGTAGGCGACGCCCAGCGTGCAGGTGGCCCCGGCGGCCAGTGAGGTGCCGCAGGTGTTGGAGGTCAGCACGAACTCGGTCGGATTGCCGTTGGACATGGCGATGCCCGCCGCGGCTGCGCCACCCGTATTGCTCAGCGTCACCGTTTGCGTGCTCGACGTCGAGCCGACGGCGACGTCGCCGAAGGACAGCGACGTGGGGGTCGCGGACAAGGAGGCTGCGCCGCTCGCCGAGGTCCCCGTGCCGGCGAGTGCGATGCCGATCGTCTTGCCGCCACCCGTCAGCGTGTACGTGGCGTTGCTGGCGCCGGCCGCGGTGGGGCTGAACGTGAAGGTGAGCGTACAGCTCGCCCCCGCCGCAAGTGTGGCACTGCTGCAGGTGCCGCCCTTGCCGTAACCCGTGGGCGCTGCCGGATAGCTCATGTTGGTGGCGGCAGCGGTCCCGCTGTTGGTGACGGTGACCGTCTGGGCAGCGCTCGTGCTGCCCACGTTGACGCTGCCGAAGGCGAGCGAAGTGGGCGAGGCGTTGACGTTCGGCGTGGTGGACACGCTCACCCCCGTTCCCGAGAGGGAGATCGGGATGCTGACGGAGCCCCCGATCGTGTACGTCGCGTTGACGTTGCCGGCGGCAGACGGGTTGAACACGAACGTCAGCGTGCAGCTCGCACCCGGCGCGAAGGTGCCGTTCGTGCAGCCGCCGGACTTGCTGAAGCCGGCCGGCGCTGCGGGGAAGGTGACGTTTCCGGACGTGGTACCGCCGGTGTTGGTGACGGTGACGACCTGGCCGGATGAGGTCGAGCCGACGTTGACGTTGCCGAAGGCCAGCGAGCTGGGCGTGGCGGAGACGCTCGCCGGAGTGACGGTCGGGCACTTCTTTATGGCACCGTAGAAGAAAATGTACTCCGCGATATCCACCAGGTCGTTTTGCGTCAACGGCAGTTCGTTGCGCAGATCCAGCGCAATCATTTCGGCATTGCCTTCGACGCCATCCAGCGCCAGGTCGATGAGCCCCGGGTTCGATGCTGCGTTCTGGATGTTCTTCTTGTCGACTTGAGGGCCGTGGCAGTTGCTGTCGGAGCAGGAAAACTGAACCGAGGGAGTGGTCTTCTTGTACAACGCCTCGCCGTTGGTACAACTCTGCGCCACGGCCGCCGTGGACGAAACGAGGGCCGCGAAAAGGCCGAGCACGAGAAAGATGTTGGGACGAACCATGACTTCCAGATCTCCGAAGGCAGTCGACCGGCGCGCCTCCTGGCGGAGTACCCCGGACCGCCGAGTTTACGCCACATCATGCCGATGTCATACGCCGTCGTCATAGAATTTCCCGACAAACGGCATCTGCCTTCGATTTACCGCAAACTCCCTAAATCGCACCATTTCCCGCTGCATGCCAGGCCTTTCCGCGACAGGCGAAGCCCAAGCGTTCCTTCCCAAACCGGGCTAGAATGTCCCCCTCGCGCCGATTTGAACCAGCTTGCGGGCGCGGAAGTCCCTGATTTTTCAGGGGTTTCGAATAAATCCGGCTAAAGCGGCGCGCCCGTACCGAATCCTCGAGGAGCCCGCCAAAGCCGCAAGCTGGCGGGCTTTTCCATCGTGGACGCCGCCTGAATCGCGGCACGGCAACCCGGACGTACGCAATGGCATCGTTTTCCTCCACCACCGGCGGCTCCCCCGGCGACGCGGCCGCACATCGCGCCCATTCGGTCGGCGTGGTCACGCCGCAGGTCGCCACCTTCACCGAGCCGCTGCAGCTCGCCTGCGGCAAGTGGCTCACGCGCTACGAGCTCGCCTACGAGACCTACGGCACGCTCAACAGCGATGCCTCCAACGCGGTGCTGATCTGCCACGCGCTCAACGCGTCGCATCACGTCGCCGGCCATTACGAGAACGACGAGAGCGACGTCGGCTGGTGGGACAACATGATCGGCCCCGGCAAGCCGCTCGACACCAACCGCTTCTTCGTGGTCGGCGTGAACAACCTCGGCAGCTGCTTCGGCAGCACGGGGCCGCTGTCCCGCAATCCCGACACCGGCCAGGCGTGGGGCAGCGACTTTCCGCTCGTGACCGTCGAGGACTGGGTCGACTCGCAGGCGCGTCTCGCCGACCGCCTGGGCATCGCGCAATTCGCCGCCGTGATGGGCGGCAGCCTCGGGGGCATGCAGGCGCTGGCGTGGGGCATCCGCCACCCGCAGCGCGTGCGGCACGCGCTGGTGATCGCCGCCGCGCCCAACCTCTCGGCGCAGAACATCGCCTTCAACGAGGTCGCGCGGCAGGCCATCATGACCGACCCCGACTTCCACGAGGGTCACTTCGCGCAGCACGGCACGCTGCCGCGCCGCGGCCTGCGCATCGCGCGCATGGTGGGGCACATCACCTACCTGTCCGATACGCAGATGGAGGACAAGTTCGGACGCACGCTGCGCGACGGCTTGAACTATTCCTTCGCGCCCGAGTTCCAGATCGAGTCGTACCTGCGCTACCAGGGCGAAAAGTTCGCGGAGTACTTCGACGCCAATACGTACCTGCGCATCACCAAGGCGCTCGATTACTTCGATCCGGCGAGCGGCAAGGGGGGCGACCTCGCGGAGGCGCTGGCACCCGCGCAATGCCGCTTCCTCGTCGTGTCGTTCACCACCGACTGGCGCTTCCCGGCGTCGCGCTCGCGCGAGATCGTGAAGGCGCTCGTCGATCGCCGGCGCGAAGTCTGCTATGCCGAGATCGACGCGCCGCACGGCCACGATGCATTCCTGCTCGACAATCCGCAGTACCACGAGCTCGTGCGCGCGTATTTCGAGAACGTGGCCTCCGACGCCAACTATTCCACCTTCCGCTTCGGCGCCGACGTGCGCCGCAAGGTCGACGAGCGCGTGCGCCAGGTGGGACGCGCCGACTTCGCGCTGATGGCGAGCTGGCTGCCGCAGGGCGCCAACGTGCTGGACCTGGGCTGCGGCGACGGCAGCCTCCTCGCGTACCTCGCGCGCGAGAAGCGCGTGACCGGCTACGGCATCGAGATCGCCGACAAGGGCGTGCTCGCGAGCGTGCGCAACGGCATCAACGTGCTGCAGAGCGATCTCGAGACCGGGCTCGCAGGCTTCGACGATGCCTCGTTCGACTGCGTGATCCTGTCGCAGACGATCCAGGCGATGCGGCACACCGAGGCGATCGTCGACGAGATGCTGCGCGTGGGCCGCGAGGTGATCGTCACCTTCCCCAACTTCGGCCACTGGACGCATCGCTGGCAGATCCTGCGCGGGCGCATGCCGGTGTCCGACGAGCTGCCCTACCAGTGGTACGACACGCCGAACATCCACCTCTGCACGGTGGCGGACTTCGATGCGTTCCTGGCGGAGCGCAACTGCGTGGTGGAGAACCGGGTGGTGCTGTCGGGTGGCGCGCGGGTGGGGGTGTGGCCGAATTTGCTGGGGGAGATCGCGGTTTATCGGTTCAGGAGGGGGTAGG
>CAZUGY010000208.1:0-4105 GCA_964620265.1 uncultured Alcaligenaceae bacterium | reverse complement strand
ATGAGCATCGATACCGCACGCGACAAGCTTGTCGACGAATTCTCCTCCGTGCTGTCCGAAGCCGAATCGCTTCTCGACAAGGCCAGCAAGGAAACGGGTGACCGCGCGCGCGATCTGCGCTCGCAGGTCGAGGCCCGCCTGCTCACCGCCAAGCTCAAGCTGCAGGAGCTCGAGGGCGAGGCCGTCGACCGCGCCAAGGCCGCCGCGCGTTACACCGACGACTACGTGCACGACCATCCTTGGCAGGCGATCGGCGTGGCCGCGGGCGTGGGCCTCGCCATCGGCCTGCTGATGAACCGCCGCTAGCCGGACGGACGCCGCAAGGCACCCGCCGCCGGGAGCTTCCCGGCGCGCGGTGCCTTTCAGGGGATGCTCGTGACCGACGGGAAAGACGCCACTTCCGGCAGCGAGGACCGCGCCGCAGGCAGCGACACGCTGCCGGGTGCGTTGTCGCGCCTCACCGACTCGCTGCTCGGGTTGCTGCGCACGCGCATCGAGCTCCTGTCCGTCGAGTACGCGGAGGAGCGCGGACGGGTGGGCATGCAGCTCGCGCTCGTCTTCGCCGGCGTGGCGTGCCTGCTCTTCGCGATGTTCTTCGCGGCATTCGGCGTGGTGGCCTGGTTCTGGGACAGCTACCGGATCGGGGCGATCGCGGGCGTGATCGTGTTCTTCGTGGTCGCGGGGGCGGCGCTCCTGTGGCGGCGCGCGGAGATCGCCAAGGCTGCGGGTACGCCGTTCGCCGCCACCGTCGCGGAGTTCGAGAAGGACCGCGCCGCGTTGAACCGCACGCTTCACGCGCCCCGTACGTGAAGGCCGCGCCATGAACCCGTCCGATTCCCTCGCCGAGCGCAAGGCCCGGCTCATCGCGCAATCGGATCTGCAGCGCATGCAGGCGCTGCTGGCGTGGCACTCGGCGCGCCGGATCGTCTCGCCTCCGACGCCGGCGCAGCGCAGCGCGTCGTCGCGATCGATCGCGGCCACGCTGCTTGGCCTCGCCGTGCCGCTGTTCGGTCCGGGCAAGATGCGCAGCACCTTGCGCACGCTCTCGCTCATCGCGACGGGGCTGCGCCTGTTCAAGTCCTGGCGCGCGCGCTGACCGCGCGCGGCCCTACAGCTTCAATTCGCGGTACAGCGCGTCCATCCGCGCCTGCACGTCCGCGTCCATCGCGATGGGACGCCCCCATTCGCGCGCGGTCTCGCCCGGCCACTTGTTGGTGGCATCGATCCCCATCTTGCTGCCGAGGCCCGCCACCGGGGAGGCGAAGTCCAGGTAATCGATCGGCGTGGATTCCACGAGCAGCGTGTCGCGCGCGGGGTCCACACGCGTGGTGAGCGCCCAGATCACTTCCTTCCAGTCGCGCGTGTCGATGTCGTGGTCCACGACCACGATGATCTTGGTGTACATGAACTGCCGCAGGAAGCTCCATACGCCGAACATCACGCGCTTGGCGTGTCCGGCGTACTGTTTTTTCATCGACACCACCGCGAGGCGATACGAGCAGCCTTCGGGCGGCAGGTAGAAGTCGACGATCTCGGGAAACTGCTTCTGCAGCAACGGCACGAAGACCTCGTTCAGTGCCACGCCGAGCATCGCGGGCTCGTCTGGCGGCTTGCCGGTGTAGGTCGAGTGATAGATCGGATCGCGGCGCAGCGTGATGCGCTCGATGGTGAAGACGGGAAAGCGCTCGGTCTCGTTGTAATAGCCGGTGTGGTCGCCGTAGGGGCCTTCGAGGGCGGTTTCGTAGCCCGTGGGATCGGCGGCGTCGGGCAGGAGATGACCCTCGAGCACGATCTCCGCCTGCGCGGGCACCTGCAAGCCGTGCGTCAGGCACTTGACTACCTCGGTGCGGCTGCCGCGCAACAGGCCCGCGAACTGGTACTCCGACAGCGAGTCGGGCACGGGCGTGACGGCGCCGAGGATCGTCGCGGGATCGGCGCCCAAGGCGACGGCCACCGGAAACGGTGTGCCCGGATTCGCGAGCGCATGGTCGCGGAAGTCGAGCGCGCCACCGCGGTGGGCGAGCCAACGCATGATCACCTTGTTGCGCGCACCGGGTTGGCCAATGAGCTGCTGCCGATAGATGCCGAGGTTCTGCCGCTTCTTGTGCGGCCCGCGCGTGACGGTGAGGCCCCAGGTGATGAGCGGCGCCACGTCGCCGGGCCAGCAGGTCTGGATCGGCAGGCGCGAAAGATCGACGTCGGCACCTTCCCACACCACTTCCTGGCACGGCGCCGAGCTGCGCTCCTTGGGCGCCATGTCGAGCACCTTCATGAACACGGGCCGCGTGTTCTGCCAGGCATCGACAAGCCCCTTCGGCGGTTCGGGCTCCTTCAGGAAGGCGAGGAGCCTGCCGATGTCGCGCAGCGCGGTGCGCCAGTCGTCGTGCGTGACGCCCATGGCGCGGGCCACGCGCTCCGGCGTACCGAAGAGATTGGCGAGGACGGGGATCGTACGACCGTCGGGTCCGCTGTGTCCGCCTTTGGGCTGCTCGAAGAGCAGCGCGGGACCGCCGGCGCGCAGCACGCGGTCGCACAATGCGGTCATCTCGAGACGGGGATCGACGGGCACCGCGATGCGCCGCAGCTCGCCGCGCGTCTCGAGTTGCCCGATGAAGTCGCGCAGGTCGCGGTAGGCCATGCGTGGATTGTAGCTAGAATCGATGCATGGCCTCGCCGCACGACCCTGCCTTCCTCCGCACGCGCAGGGTCGTGTTCGGGATCGTGCTGCTGTCGTTCGTCCTCTCGTTCTTCCACCGCACGGCACCGGCCGCGATTTCCGGCGAGCTCGCGCGCACGTTCGCGATCAATGCGGCGACGCTGGGCACGCTCGCCGCGACGTACTTCTACGTCTACACGGTGCTGCAGATCCCCGTGGGCGTGCTGGCCGATACGATCGGTCCGCGCAAGCTCCTCGCCGGCGGCTCGCTCGTGGCGGGCATCGGGTCGCTCGCCTTTGCGCTTGCGCCGTCGTGGGAAGTGGCGGCGTTGGGACGCACGCTGGTGGGCATCGGTGTTGCCACCGCCTTCATCGCGATCCTCAAGGTCTCGGCGGTATGGTTCCCGCCGCAGCGCTTTGCCACGCTGAACGGCGTGACGATGTTCGCGGGCAATGCCGGCGCCGTGATCGCCGGTGGTCCGCTCGCGTGGGTCGTGGCACAGACGTCATGGCGCAACGTGTTCATCGGGCTCGGCGTGCTGTCGCTGCTGCTCGCGGTGGCCACGTGGTGGCGCGTGCGCGACCGCCCGCAGGACCTGGGCTTTGCGGCCGTGAATCCGGCGCCGCCCGTCGCGGCCGCGGGATCGTGGACGAAGGCATTGGGCGAGGTCATGCGCAATGCCGCCACGTGGCCGGGATTCTTCGTGAACGCCGGCATCGGCGGCAGCTATCTCGCCTTCGCGGGCCTGTGGGCCGTGCCGTATCTCGTGGAGGTGTACGGCATGCCGCGCGTGACGGCCGCGCAGCACGCGAGCCTCCTGTTGCTCGGCGTCGCCTTTGGCTCGCTCGCGATCGGCTGGCTCTCCGACCGGCTCGGCAGCCGTCGCGGGCTCATGCGCGCGTGCACGCTGCTCTACGCGCTATCGTGGCTGCCGTGGCTCGCGCACGTCACGTGGGCCGAGTGGGCCACGCTCACGTGGTTCTTCCTCATGGGATTGCTCATTCCCGGCTTCACGCTGTCGTGGACGGTCGCCAAGGAGGTGAACCGGCCGGAGCATTCGGGGATGGCAACGTCGGTGGTGAACCTCGGCATCTTCCTCGGCACGGGTCTCCTGCAGCCCCTCGTGGGCGTGGTGCTCGATGGCGGCCGCGCGGCGGGTGCCGCGTGGGAGGCGTGGGATCACGCGCTGTGGATCATGGCCGGTGCGGCGGCGTTCGGCGCGGCGTGCGCGTGGCTCGTGCGCGGGAAGACGGCGACGCCGCGGACCTGATCGAGGCGCGTGGATAAGCGCGAGCGTGTCCGCTCACGCGCGGGGGCGACGTACGCCCTCACGCGTGACGCAGGAAGTCGAGCGTGCGCTCCCACGCGATCGTCGCCGCCGCGGCGTCGTACGCATCCGTGCGATCCGGCTCGCAGAACCAGTGGCCCACGCCGGGATAGCGATGGAA
>CAZUGY010000207.1:0-4250 GCA_964620265.1 uncultured Alcaligenaceae bacterium | reverse complement strand
GGCGGCTGTCGAGCACCACCCTTCCCGACGGCGGCGTCGAGACGAATGCCTACGATGCCACCGGCAACCTCGTGAGCCGCCGCAACGCGGCGGGCGAGCTCACGCGCTGGCATCACGACGCCGAGGGCCGCGTCGACCTCGTCACGCTCGCGGACGGCTCGACCCAGGCGTTCACGTACACGACCGATGGCCGGCGCGCCAGCATCACGGATGCCCGCGGAACCACCATCATCGCCTACGACGCGTCGGCCCGCCTCGCGCGCATCACCGAGCCCTCCGGCGCCTACGTGCGCCACGAGTACGACGCATCCGGCCTGCGGACCCGCGTGGCGCATGGCGACGGCGTGGGCGCGGAGCGCGTGCTGGACTACGCCTACGATGCGCTCGGACGCGTCATCCGGATGGCCGACTCCGAAGGTGGCATCAGCACGCAGACCTTCGACGCCGCCGGCAACATCGTCACCGTGAGTCACGCCAACGGCGTGACCTCGACGATGGCCTACGACGTGCGCAACCGCCTCCAGGTCGTCACCCACCGCAACGCGGGCGGTGCCGTGCTCGCCCGCGAGACCTACACGCGCAACGCCACGGGCGACATCACGCGCATCGATCGCGAGGACGGATCGCGTGTCGAATACGGCTACGACGCCCTGCGGCGCGTGGTGGGTGAAAGTGCGTACGCCGCGGGCGGCGGCCTCGTGTCGCGTCGCGCCTACACCTACGATGCGGCCGGCAACCGCACCAGCGCCGGTGACCCCGCGAGCCCCATGGCCTACACCTTCGACGCGGCCGGCCGGCTGGTGAGCGGTGCAGGCTTCGAATACGACTACGACGCCGCGGGGCGCCGCGTCGGCGCCCGCTGGTCCGACGCGGGCGTGCCCCGTACCGCGCGCTACCTGTGGAACTCCCTCGACCGGCTCGTGGGCTTCGACGATGGCAGCGGAGGCACGTGGACATACGGCTACGACGCCGACGGCCTTCGCATACGCAAGAACGGCGCCGAAGGCGACACCGCGTACCTCCTGGACCGGGATCCTCCCGGCGGCTTTGCCCAGGTCCTGCGTGGAACGCGCGCCGGGCACACGCAGACCTACGACTGGATGGACGGCCTCGCCACCGTGCGTGAGGACGCCGTGGCGATGACGCCGTTGCGCGATGCCCTGGGATCGGTCCGCGCCATGGCGTCGTCCGCCGGCGGTGTGACCGATACCTTCGGATACGACGCCTTCGGCCGCCCCGCGGCGCGCAGCGGCAGCGCGCTGGCATTGCACCGGTTCGCAGGCGAGGTGTTCGACAGCGAGTCGCAACTGTCGTACCTGCGTGCCCGCTACTACGATCCGCGCACGGCCGGGTTCCTCTCCCGCGATCCGCTGCAGGCACCCCTGGACTCGACGCAGGGTGCGAACCCGTACCTGTACGCGCTCGCGAACCCCGTCAACCGTCGCGATCCTTCCGGCCAGGAAACCCTGGCGGAGCTGAGCGTGACGCAGGGGATCCAGAACGGGATCAGCAAGGCGCGCGAGGCGGCCAATACGCGCCGGGCACTCGCCAAGACGTGGGATACCACGACCGATGTCTGGCGCATCTACGGCGGCTACATGGCACTGCAGACCGTCGCGGAATCGATGGCGACGGGGGGCCGCCGGGCCGCGAAGTGGTTCGGCGTGAAGGGCGTGTCACGGGTCGCCCTGGATCTCCTGGCGGCGGACCTCGGCGAGGCGAGCAACGCGGCGATCTCCGTCGTGGCCACGGCAGCGCTCGCCAAGACCGCGTTCGACATGCTGGGGGGAAGGAACGTCGAAATCCACGTGCAGGGATACGGCGTTCTTCTGGCAGGTTCTCTCGACGAAGCGCAGGCCCAGGTCAGGATCGCCAACAAGGCCGACACCGCGTGCGCGGCGGGAGACCTGGCCTATGCCAGCAAAACGGCGGCGGCCATCGCGATTTGCAGGGGTGCCCTCGGCATGCCGCAGCTACCGGACATGTCCACGTTGACGGTGCCCAACCGGGCATCGCTTCCCGGCATCCTGCTGCACGAGTACGTGCACCTGGCATTGAACACCCGGGACGTGCGGTACAGCTGCAACCCCCAAGGAGCGCGTCTGATCCTCAAGCAGCTCGGCGCGGGGGACCTGCTGGCCCTCGGCAATCCCGACAGCTATCGCTGCTGGGCCGAGGAGACGGCGGTCGGCACGCCCGCCCCGTGATGCGGCAATCCCTCAGGCATCCCTTTCCATCAGCCGGTCCCGGCGCGCAAGCGCCGGGAACCACCGGAGCCACAATCCCGCCACGACCAGCGTCCCCACGCCTCCCACCACCGTGGCCCCCACGGGCCCCAGCCATTCGCCGATGCTCCCCGCACGGAATTCGCCGAGCTCGTTCGACGCGCCGATGAACACGCTGTTCACGGCGCTCACGCGGCCGCGCATGTCGTCGGGAGTGTCGAGCTGGACGAGCGTCTGCCGGATCACCACGCTCACCATGTCGGCGCCGCCGCCGATGGCCAGGGCGACGAGCGACAGCGCGAAGCTCTCCGAGAAACCGAACACGACCATCGACACGCCGTAGATCGCCACCGACACGAACATGCGACGCCCCGCATGGCGCGCGAGCGGGCGGCGGGCAAGCAGCAGTCCCATCGCCAATGCGCCCGCCGCGGGGGCCGCGCGCAGGAAACCCAGGCCCCACGGGCCCGTGTGCAGGATGTCCTTGGCGTAGATCGGCAGCAGCGCCGTGGCCCCACCCAGCAGCACGGCGAAAAGATCGAGCGAGATCGCGCCCAGCACCGGCTTCTTGTTCCAGATGAACGAGAATCCGGCGAAGAGCGAGGCGAGCGATACCGGCTCGGCATTGGGATTGCGCGGAAGGCGCGGAATCGCCGCGATATACAGCGTGGACACGACGAGGAACACGAGGCAGGTCGCATAGGCCACGGCGGCGCCGAAGGCATAGAGAAAGCCGCCCAGTACCGGGCCGCCGATCACCGCGAGCTTGAGCAGGGTGGAGGTCGCCGCAAACGCCCGCGGCAATTCCGCGGCGCGCACCAGCGCCGGCACGATCGCCTGCTGCGCCGGCATCTGCAAGGCGCGCGCGGTGCCCATCACGATGCACATGCCGAAGATGAGGTGACGATCGATCCAGCCGTGCAGCGTGCCCCAGGTGAGGAATGCGGCCGCGATGGCCTGGAGCACGAGGGCGAGCGCGAGCACCTGCCGCCGGTCCACGCGATCGACCCACTGGCCGGCCGGCAGCGTGAGGAGCAGCGCGGGGATGAACTGCATGAGGCCCACGAGCCCCAGGTCCCACGCGCTGCCGCTGATGTCGTAGATCTGCCAGGCCAGCGCGACCATCAGCATCTGGTTCGCCGTGGTCCCGAGCAGGCGCGTCCACAGGAAATGACGAAAGCCGGGTGAAAACTTCGGGTGCGGCCCCGAACGCCGCGTGGTCGACATCCGCCGAATCTAGCATGCGCGGTGGACCCGCCCTGATGGTATCGCTACCATACGATGGCAGCACCGCGCAGCACAGAACACCCGGCGGCCGCAGGCAAATTCGGCCATCCCGTCCACGCCGCGCGCGCCACAGGCTACGATGCCGGTCCCTCCGCTTCAGGAAATGATCACGACCATGAAGAAGCAAAACCTCATCGACGGCCAGTGGGTGGCCGGCCCCAAGGCCACCCCCAACGTCAATCCCTCGAACACCGCCGACGTTATCGACGAGTACGCGCAGGCCGACCGGGCGCAGGCCGACGACGCGATCGCGGCCGCACGCGCCGCCTTCCCCAAGTGGTCGCAGGCCACCATCCAGCAGCGCGCCGACATCCTCGATGCGATCGGCACCGAGATCCTCGCCCGCAAGGAGGAGTTGGGCACCCTCCTCTCGCGCGAGGAAGGCAAGACCAGGCCCGAAGGCATCGGCGAAGCCGCGCGCGCGGGTGCCATCTTCAAGTTCTTCGCCCAGGAAGCGCTGCGCGCGCATGGCGAGGTCGTGCAGTCGGTGCGTCCGGGCATCGACGTGGAGGTCACGCGCGAGCCCGTCGGTGTGATCGGCATGATCACGCCGTGGAACTTCCCCATCGCGATCCCCGCGTGGAAGATCGCGCCGGCGCTCGCCTTCGGCAATTGCGTGGTGATCAAGCCCGCCGACCTCGTCCCCGGCTGCGCGTGGGCGCTGGCCGAGATCATCTCGCGCACCGCGCTGCCGCCCGGCGTGTTCAACCTCGTGATGGGCCGCGGCTCGGTCGTGGG
>CAZUGY010000206.1:0-4387 GCA_964620265.1 uncultured Alcaligenaceae bacterium | reverse complement strand
CCTGCGCGAGCTGGGGCCGCGGATGTTTCCGCTGACGCTAGGGGGGATTGCGCGCGGGATCGAGGTGCTCCGGCACTGACGGGCCGCGCGCTCGTCGCGGCCACGCGGGATACGAGATCACCGCGCCGCAATTCAGTCCTCGCCTGACTTGTGGCGTTTGCCGAAGACCATCACGTCGGGCAGCCCCTCGAACTGACTGTCGCAGGTGACGAGCTCCACCGCGTGCTGGAGCGACTCGGCCGGGCCGGTGCGCAAAGGGATCGCTACGCCGCCGGCACGAAGCAGCCGTGCAACCCCGCCGGCACCCGCTGCGGCATGCGCAGCACGGCGGCGGGCGCTGCATCGATCGCCGCCGCGTGCAGGACCACGAGATCGGTGTGATCCTCGCCGAAGCGATACGCGAGCACGTAGCCGTGGTCCTCGCTGGACGAGCCCGCGGCCGGCGCGAACACCGGCTCGCCGATCGATGCGCCCGGCGTGAAGGTCGTGGCGCGTCCGCTCGCCGTGTCGTGGCAGCGCAGCAGGTTCCACTTTCCGGGGCCTGCGGCAGCGGTCTTGTGCGCGACGTACGCGTAGCGATAAGGCAATCCGGTGCGGCGGTCATCGATGCGCGGAAACTCGGCGAAGCCTTCCGCGATCGTGTCGAAGCGGATCGTGAGGGCTGCGGGATCGATGTGGGCGCGCACGAAGGCGCCCGCTGGATTCGGGTCCCGCGCGAACGGGGGGGTGCTCCAGCGCGCGAAGTCGACCGTGATGCCTGAATGCCCGTTCGCGTCGACGTCGTCGAAGGCATTGGCGAAATGCCAGATCCAGAAAGCGTCCGTGGCGATCCAGCGCACGGGACCGCCGTCGCGCGGCACGAGCGCGATGCGCGTGCCGGACGACGGTTTCCACTCGAGCGGTGGCGTGGCCGTGAGGTCGAAGCGCAGCGGGCACACGAAGAGCACCAGCCACGTGGGCGTGATGGTGAAGTCGTGGATCATGTACGTGGCGTCGATCGCGATGGGCGTTTCCTCGCGGATGATGCGGCCGTCCTTGCCGATCACCGCCCACGACAACCGTGGCTCGTCGAAGCCGTAGCGGAACACGATCATCTCGCCGGTGACGGGATCGATCTTCGGATGTGCCGTGAAGCCCTGCGGCAGCTTGCCGCCGAAATCGTCGGGACCCAGCGTGGCGAGCTTCGCATCGAGCGCGAACTGGCGCGCGCCTTCGGCCAGCGCCAGCAGCTTCCCGCCGTGAGACACGACGTTGACGTCGGGCAGGTCCTTGTAGCGGCCGGCCATCGCGGGTGCTTCGTCCGCGCCCGGCATCAGCGGCGTCATGATGCCGCCCCACAGCGCACGCCCGGCGCGCTCCTCGGCGACGATCGACGGCGTGCGCACGAAGCGGTTGCGATACGTCGCACGGCCGCCGCCGAACGTGACGGCGTGGACCATGCCGTCGCCGTCGAGGGGATACGTGTAGCTCCCGATCGGCGTGTAGCGCGCGTTGGGGCCATTGCGGTAATACGTGCCGGCGAGGTCGCGCGGAATCGCGCCGCTCACGACCTCGACCGGAGCGTCCGAGCACTCGTGCCGCTGCGGCTCGAAGATGCCGTGCAGGAAAGGATCGGTGGCGGGATCGAAGGGTGCCATGGCGCTCATCCTAGCGCCGTTTGCGCGCTGGCGCAGGCAGCGGCAGCGCCGTCTCGTACTTCACCTGCTTCAGCGCAAAGCTCGAGCGGATGCTCGCGATGCCGGGAATGGGCGTGAGCTTGTCGAGGATGAAGCGCTCGAGCGCCGGCACGTCGGGCACGACCACGCGCAGCAGGTAGTCGGCGTCGCCGCTCATGAGATAGCACTCCATCACTTCGGGGCGCTGCCTGATCGCGCTCTCGAAGACCTCGAGCGACTTGCGCGCCTGCTTCTCGAGGCTGATCTGGATGAACACGCTCACCGACAAGCCGACGGCCAGCGGATCGAGGAGCGTGGCGTAGCGGCGGATGAGGCCGCGCTCCTCGAGCGCACGCACGCGCGCGAGGCACGGCGAGGGCGACAGGTGAACGCGCGCGGCGAGGTCCACGTTGGTGAGCTTGGCATTCGCCTGCAGCTCGGCGAGGATGCGGAGGTCGACGTCGTCGAGCGCGGTCTGCGGCATGAATGGGCATGAATCGGCAACGAAACGGCACATTATTCTGCAACACCACGCGGCGACAGGCAATTGCGACATCCCATGCCGCGGGATCGCGTCTACACTTGTACGTTCTTCCCCGACATCTTCGGGTGCCGCCAATGCTGATGCAAGCCTCCGATTCCCTCCCCCGCCTGCCTTCCGACGACGATCCCCGCGAGACGCAGGAGTGGCGCGATGCCCTCGACGGCCTCGTGCGCCACGGCGGCGCCGCGCGCGCGCTCTTCGTGCTGAAGCAGTTGCAGGAGCACGCGCAGTCGCTGGGGCTGGCGGCGGTGGAGGCGCCGCATTCGGCCTACCAGAACACCATCCCGCTGGCGCAGCAGGCGCCGTTCCCGGGAGACCTGGCGCTGGAGCAGCGCATCACGGGCATCGTGCGCTGGAATGCGCTTGCGATGGTGATGCGCGCCAACCGTACCGCGAGCGAGTTGGGCGGGCATGTCGCAAGCTATGCCTCCGCGGCGGAGATCTTCGAGGCGGGCTTCAATCACTTCTTCCGTGGCGGAGAACACGGCGCCGACCTCGTCTACTTCCAGCCGCACTCCGCGCCCGGCGTCTACGCCCGCGCCTATCTCGAAGGCGCGCTCGACGAGTCGCATCTCGCGCGCTACCGGCAGGAGGTGGCGGGCGGCGGGTTGTCGTCGTATCCGCATCCGTGGCTCATGCCGGAGTTCTGGCAGTTCCCCACGGGCTCGATGGGCCTGGGCCCGATCGGCGCGATCTACCAGGCGCGGTTCATGCGCTACCTCGACCATCGCGGCCTCGTCGCGGCCGGCGATCGCCACGTGTGGGGCGTGTTCGGCGACGGCGAGATGGACGAGCCCGAGTCGATCGGCGCGCTCACGCTGGCGTCGCGCGAGAAGCTCGACAACCTCACCTTCGTCATCAACTGCAACCTGCAGCGCCTCGACGGTCCCGTGCGCGGCAACGGCCAGGTCATCCAGGAGCTCGAAGCGCTTTTCGCCGGCGCCGGCTGGAACGTGATCAAGGTGCTGTGGGGATCGGACTGGGACGCCCTCTTCGCGCGCGACACGAATCACGCGCTGCTGCGCCGCTTTGCCGCCACTGTCGACGGCCAGTACCAGACGCTCGGTGCCAACGACGGCATCTACAACCGCGATCACTTCTTCGCGCTCGATCCGGAGCTCCAATCGCTCGTCGCGCACATGACGCCCGCGGAGATCGATGGCCTGACGCGCGGCGGCCACGATTTCCGCAAGCTCTACGCGGCGCTCGATGCCGCTCGCCTGCACAAGGGGCAGCCCACCGTGATCCTCGCCAAGACCAAGAAGGGTTACGGCATGGGTACCACGGGCGAGTCGCGCATGACCGCGCACCAGACCAAGAAGCTCGATCTCGACGGCATGCGCCAGTTCCGCGATCGCTTCGGCCTGCCGCTCACCGATTCCGACCTCGAGGAGTTGCGCTTCTACAAGCCGGCCGACGACAGCCGCGAGATGGCGTACCTGCGCGAGCGTCGCGCGGCCCTCGGCGGCTACCTGCCGCGTCGTCGCCGCGAGGCCGCGCCGATTCCGGTGCCACCGCTCGCGCAGTACGCGGCCTTCGCCACCGAGGCCGCGGGCAAGGAAATGTCCACCACGATGGCCGCGGTGCGCCTCATGGGCAACCTCCTGAAGGATCGCGAGCTCGGTCCCTCGATCGTGCCCATCGTGGCCGACGAGGCGCGCACCTTCGGCATGGCCAATCTCTTCCGGCAGGTGGGTATCTACGCACCTGAAGGCCAGCTCTACGAGCCGGAGGATGCGCAGTCGATGCTCGTCTATCGCGAGGCGCGCGACGGGCAGCTCCTCGAGGAAGGCATCACGGAAGCCGGCGCATTGTGCTCGTGGATCGCCGCCGCCACGGCGTACAGCGTGCACGGCAAGGCGATGCTGCCGTTCTACATCTACTACTCGATCTTCGGCTTCCAGCGCGTGGGCGATCTCATCTGGGCCGCCGCCGACCAGCGTGCGCGCGGCTTCCTCCTCGGTGCCACCGCGGGGCGCACCACGCTCGCGGGCGAGGGACTGCAGCACCAGGACGGCAGCAGTCACGTGGTCGCCGCCACGGTGCCGAACTGCCGCGCCTACGATCCTGCCTTCGCGGGTGAGCTCGCGGTGATCGTCGATCACGGCGCGCGGCAGATGCTCGAGCGGCAGCAGGACGTCTTCTATTACGTGACGGTGATGAACGAGAATTACGCGCAGCCGTCGCT
>CAZUGY010000205.1:0-4388 GCA_964620265.1 uncultured Alcaligenaceae bacterium | reverse complement strand
GGCGCATGGCGTTCTGCATCGCGCGCTTCATGGCGCGGCGGAACATGATGCGCTTCTCGAGCTGCTGGGCGATCGAGTCGGCGATGAGCTGGGCATCGACTTCCGGCTTGCGGATCTCCTCGATGTTCAAGCCCACGTCGCCGCCCATCATCTTGCGCAGGTCGCCGCGGAGCGTCTCGATGTCCTCGCCCTTCTTGCCGATCACCACACCCGGACGCGCCGAGTGGATGGTGATGCGCGCGTTCTTGGCGGGACGCTCGATCGTGATCTTGGCCACGGAGGCATGCGAGAGCTTCTTGCCCAGGTACTCGCGGACCTTGATGTCCTCGGCGAGCGTGCCCGGGTAGTTCTTGCTGTTCGCAAACCACTTGGAGCCCCAGTTCCGCGTGACGGCAAGGCGGAACCCGGTGGGGTGGATTTTCTGACCCATATCGTTTCCTTACTTTCCGTCGCCGACGACGACGTGGATGTGACAGCTCTGCTTGCTGATCACGTTGCCGCGACCCTTGGCGCGCGCGCTGGTACGCTTCAGCACGTCGGCCTTGTCGATGTAGATCGTCTTGACCTTGAGCTCGTCGACATCGGCGCCGTCGTTGTGCTCGGCGTTGGCGATGGCGGACAGCAGCACCTGCTTGATGATCCGCGCGCCCTTCTTGGGACTGAACGTCAAAAGGTCGAGCGCGCGGGCGACCGGCATCCCGCGGACCTGGTCGGCAACGAGCCGGCCCTTCTGGGCCGACAGGCGGACGCCGCGCAGCGTGGCATTGGTTTCCATGTGCGATTACCTCTTCTTCGGCGCTTGCGACGTCGCGACCTTCTTGTCGGCCGAGTGGCCCTTGAAGGTGCGCGTCAGCGCGAACTCGCCGAGCTTGTGGCCGACCATGTTTTCCGACACGTAGACCGGGATGTGCGCCTTGCCGTTGTGCACGGCGATCGTCAGGCCCACGAAATCGGGCGTGACGGTACTGCGGCGCGACCAGGTCTTGATCGGCTTCTTGTCGTTGATCGCGCGCGCCTTCTCCACCTTGGCCATCAGGTGGCCGTCGACGAACGGACCCTTCTTGAGTGAACGAGCCATGTTCCGTTATCCCTTCGTCGCGTTGCGGCGGCGCACGATCATGCCGTCGGTACGCTTGTTCTTGCGCGTCTTGTAGCCCTTGGCCGGCGTGCCCCACGGGGACACCGGGTGGTGACGTCCGCCACCGCCGTTGCCACGGCCACCCATCGGATGGTCGACCGGGTTCATCGAGATGGCGCGCACCGTCGGACGGATGCCGCGCCAGCGATTCGCACCGGCCTTGCCGATCGAGCGCAGGTTGTGCTCCTCGTTGCCCACTTCGCCGATCACGGCACGGCAGTCGACGTGCACCTTGCGGATCTCGCCCGAGCGCAGGCGCAGCTGCGCGTAGATGCCTTCGCGTGCCAGGAGCTGCACCGACGCACCCGCGGAGCGCGCGATCTGCGCACCCTTGCCCGGCTGCATCTCGATGCAATGGATCGTGGTGCCGACCGGGATGTTGCGCAGGGGCAGGCAGTTGCCCGGCTTGATCGCCGACTCGATGCCCGACATCAGCTCCGTGCCCACCGCCACGCCGCGCGGCGCGATGATGTAGCGGCGCTCGCCGTCCTTGTAGAGCAGGAGGGCGATGTTGGCGCTGCGGTTCGGGTCGTATTCGAGGCGCTCGACCTTCGCGGGGATGCCGTCCTTGTTGCGCTTGAAGTCGACGACGCGGTAGTGCTGCTTGTGGCCGCCACCCTTGTGCCGCATCGTGATGTGGCCGTTGTTGTTGCGGCCCGAGCCGCGCTTCTGCGGCTCGACCAGCGACGCGACGGGCGCACCCTTGTGCAGGCTCGCATTGACGACCTTGACCAGCGAGCGACGCCCGGCCGAGGTAGGTTTGACTTTGACGAGGGCCATGGCCTTACGCCTCCACCGCGAAATTGATTTCCTGGCCCGGCTTCAACGACACGTAAGCCTTCTTCCAGTTGCGACGACGGCCGATGAAGCGGCCGAAGCGCTTTTCCTTGCCCTTGGCGTTGGCCACCTGCACGCTGTCCACCTGGACCTTGAACATGAGCTCGACCGCCGCCTTGATCTCCGGCTTGGTCGCGTCGGGCTGCACGCGGAAGATCACCTGCTCGTGCTTGTCGGCGATGAAGGTCCCCTTCTCGGAGATCACCGGCGCCAGCAGCACGGTCATCAAGCGCTCGTTGCTGTACTTCTTGACGTTCGGATTCGGGGCGCTCACGACAGGGCCTCCTCGAGTTGGGCCACGGCAGCGCGCGTGACGAGCACGTGGTTGAAGCGCACGAGGCTCACCGGGTCGATCTCGCGCGTTTCGAGCACGAGCACGTTCGGCAGGTTGCGCGACGACAGGAACATGTTCTCGTCGAGCTGATCGGTCACCACGAGCACGGTGCCCGTGAGGCCGAAGCCCTTGATCTTTTGCGCGAAACCCTTGGTCTTGGGCGAGTCGAGCGTGATCGGCTCGATGACCGACAGGCGATCCTCGCGCACGAGCTGCGACAGGATCGACGCCACGCCGGCGCGATACATCTTGCGATTGACCTTCTGCGAGAAATTCTCGTCGGGCGAGGACGGGAAGATCTTGCCGCCGCCGCGCCACAGCGGGCTGTTGGCCTGGCCCGCGCGAGCGCGGCCCGTGCCCTTCTGCGCCCAGGGCTTCTTGTGCGACTTGTTGATGTCGGCACGGCCCTTCTGCGCGCGCGTGCCCTGCCGGCCGTTGGCCTGGTAGGCCACCACGACCTGGTGGATCAGCGCTTCGTTGTATTCACGGCCGAAGAGGGCGTCGGATACCGCCACCGTCTCGTTCTTCTCGCCATTGCCGGAAAGGAGCTTGAGGTCCATGATCAGGCTCCCTTCTTGAGAGGCGTCTTGGCGGACGGGAGGATCACGATGTGACCGCCGTCGGCGCCGGGGACGCAGCCCTTCACCAGCAGGAGGCCGCGCTCGGTATCGACGCGAACGACCTTCAGGAGCTGCGTGGTGCGGGTGACATTGCCCCACTGGCCGGCCATGCGCTTGCCCGGGAACACGCGGCCCGGATCCTGCGCCATGCCGATCGAGCCCGGCGTGTTGTGCGAGCGCGAGTTGCCGTGCGAGGCGCGGTTGGAGCTGAAGTTGTGGCGCTTGATCACGCCCGAGAAGCCGCGGCCCTTCGTGGTGCCCGTCACATCGACCAGCTGGCCGACGGCGAACGTGTCCACGCCGATCGTGTCACCCGCCTTGAACCTGGCGAGGTCGTCGGTGGGAACCTGGAATTCCTTCATCATCGTGCCCGCTTCCACACCCGCCTTGGCGAGGTGGCCAGCCGCCGGCTTGGTCACGCGCGAGGCGCGACGCTTGCCGTACGTGACCTGCACGGCCGCGTAGCCGTCGGTCTCCGGGGTCTTGATCTGGGTGACGCGATTGCCGCCGACGTCCAAGACCGTCACCGGGACGGCGCTGCCGTCATCGGTGAAGACTCGCGTCATGCCGACCTTGCGTCCGACAAGTCCGAGTGACATGTTTGAAATCTCTTATGTTGGTTGAGCCCCCGGTTGCCCGGAGGTGCCGGCAACAATTGGCCGGCCATTCACTTTGTGCTGCGTACTGCCACTACCGCCACGAACTGCCACAACCACTGCGGCCCACTCTCGTTTCTTCGTTGCCCTTGCTGCACGAGAAGCGCCGGGCCGCCCCAAGCTTGTCGTGCTGACCAGCCTTTCGCCTTTCCGGCGAAAAGTAGGGGTTCACTTTTCGCCGTTACTGCAACTTGATTTCGACATCGACACCCGCCGGAAGATCCAGCTTCATGAGCTGGTCGACCGTCTTGTCGGTGGGATCGATGATGTCCATCAGGCGCAGGTGCGTGCGGATCTCGAACTGGTCGCGCGAGGTCTTGTTCACGTGCGGCGAGCGGAGGACGTCGAACCGCTCGATCTTGGTCGGCAGCGGAACGGGGCCCTTCACGACGGCGCCGGAGCGCTTCGCGGTCTCGACGATCTCGAGCGCCGACTGGTCGATCAGCTTGTAATCGAATGCCTTGAGCCTGATCCGGATACGTTGGTTATTCATGATGGCCTTTCGTCCGAAAGTAAAACCCTACTTTCGGCCGGTTGATTTCACCGGAGCATTTCAGGCAGAGCCTGAAATGCTCCGTCGAACGTCTATTAGGCAAAACCGGGCGCATGACGCTCGACCTTGCCCGTTTTTACCTTCACGACAAGCGCCGGGCCGTCCCAAGCTTGTCGTGCACTCTTCGCTTGAGCGGCCAAAGGCTTCACCTTTGGCCGTTCGACGAAAAGTAGGGGTGTACTTTTCGTCGCTTACTGTATGACCTTGGCGACGACGCCGGCGCCGACGGTACGGCCGCCTTCGCGGATCG
>CAZUGY010000204.1:0-4418 GCA_964620265.1 uncultured Alcaligenaceae bacterium | reverse complement strand
GCGTGGACGACGAGGTCGCTCCAGTCCTGCTCGTCCTTGCCGCGCCACACGAGCTGCGGATCGAGATCGCGATTGCGCCGCTCGTAGGCCACGCGGACCGGGTCCTGCGCGTTCTTTTCCAGCACCGACTGGAACTCGGCGGTGGGGATGTTCTTGCGCTTCGCCTCGTCGTGCTTGAGAGCTTCGACGGACTTGCCGGCGGGTGGCTTGGTGGGTTTTCTGGCCATGGGCGTATCAGAAGATTCAGAACGCGCGTCTATTGCGGTGCCAACTTGAAATCACAAAATGTGATCTCAAGCATGAGACGGGACTTGAAATGCCAATCCGGCATTTCAAGTTCTCCATTGCTCGAGCTCTTCCGGTTCCGCTCATGGCTGTCCTACCCTGGAAATCATCTCGTTGAACAAGGTCTCGACCTTCGCCTCGAAGTCCGCCTCGATCCGATAAACCTCCGTGAACTCGGCAAACGCCCAGCGCCCGTAGCTCTCCAGATGGTTCACCCCCGGCACCCAGTAGGTGTCCATCGTGTTCTTCTTCTCCTTGGCATCCTCGCGGCGATAGCCCTTGATCTCCACCACGAGATGCAGCGGATCGTCCTCACCGCGCCCGTCATCCACCAGCACGATGAAATCCGGACGGTAGCGACGCATCTCGGAGCCAAAGCGATACGGCACCTCGAAGCCCAAACCGTGGTTCTTCACGTACGCGCGAACGCGAGGATGCTTCTCGGCCACGCGGCAGAATTCCGCCTCCCAGTCGCTGTCGAGCACCACCCAGTTGACCTGGCAGCGTTGCGCATCGGTTTGCCAACGCTCCATCCTCGACGTGTTGAAGTTCACGTGCGCGGTCGAGCCGACAGGGTTGTAGGGATCGAGCACGGCCTTGATCGGCCGCTCGCCCACGAACTTGCGCACGATCCCGGCGGTGATCTTCTCGCACGCCATGTCGGCCAGCATCTTGTACGTGAGCTGCGCCGGGTAGGTTCCGCCCTTGCACACGAGGTAGCCGTCGAGCCACTGCTTGGCGATGCGCTTGAGCTGGCCGAACAGATGCAGCTTGGGCGCCTCGCCCGGATCGCGCCACTTCGTGAGCACGAGGTGCGAGGTCAGCTCGTAGAGCACCTGCGACGGCCGCACGTCGCCCGTGTGGACGAGATTGAGATTGACGCGCTCGCCGATGATCCCGGAGTTCTGCGTTTCGGTGGCGCCCACGAGGTCGGGGGTGAGCTCGAGCACGGAGTCCTCGTTGAACTCGGCGGTGAGCCGCTCCTCGGGCAGGTCGACCCGGTAGCCCTCCACGCGCGGGAAGCGGATTTCCAGGGCGTCGCGATCCGGCCGCACGGCCTTGACCTGGATGGTCTCGCGCGGCGGCTGCGGCGGGGCCACGACCGGCTTGGCCGTGAAGTCGAAGGGGATGCCGAGCACGTCGGCGTACTCGACGTCGAAGCGTCCTTCCTGGTTCAGCTCGTAGGATTGCCGCCGCAAGGCGCGGCCGATCACCTGCTCGCACAGGAGCTGCGTTCCGAAGGCGCGCACGCCGAGGACGTGCGTGACCGTATTGGCATCCCAGCCCTCCGTGAGCATCGACACCGAGACGACGCAGCGGATGCTGCCGCCCAGGCGTCCCTGCTTGCCGACGGTGTTCATGACTTCGCGCAGCAACGCCTGGTCGGTGAGGTCGTCGGCCTGCCTCACGTCGCCGGTGCGCTCGACGATCTCGCGGCGGAAGCGCTCGATCTCGTCGGCGGCCATGCCGCGGAAGTTGTCGTCGAGTGCCTCGCCGGACTCGAGCTGCTCGCTGTCGATCAGGAGCGTGTTCGGGCGCGGCAGCGGGTTGAAGTGCTCGTCGAAGTTGCGGAATAGCGGCAGCCTGCCGTTCTCCGGCGTGGTGGAGCCGTCGTCGTTCTCCCGCCGGAAGCCCGAGATGTAGTCGTAGACGAGCTTCGACGCCGACGTGTTGTTGCACACCACGATGAAGCACGGCGGCACCTGGATGCCGGCATCCCGCCAGAGCTCGAATGTCTTCTCGTAGTGTCCGTAGAGCGCTTCGAGCGCGGTCTGCAACTGCGGCGGCAGGGCCAGCGGATTGAGGGAATCGGCCTTGCCGCGCCCCTTCTTGGGCATCTTCGCGCGGATGTGCTCCCACAGGTTGCGGAACATCGGCATTTCGTTGCCGGGAATGTTGTCCGCGATCGGCACGCGCGGCAGCTTCACGATGCCGCATTCGATCGCGTCCATGAGCGAGAAATCGCTCATCGTCCACGGGAACAGGGTGCCTTCGGCGTAGCCCGAGCCGCGCAGGAAGAAGGGCGTGGCCGACAAGTCGATCACGCGTGCCACGCCGAGCTTCCGGTTCACGGCTTCGAGCCCCGAGATCCACAGGCGCGCGGCCTCGTTGTTCTTCTCGGCTTCCTTGCGCTCGTCGCCCTTCAGGTCCTCGTCTTCGTCGGTCTCGGGCTTTTCGCGGTAGCAGTGGTGCGCCTCGTCGTTGAGCACCACGATGTTCTTCATGCCCATGAGGTCGGGCATCACCCGTTGCAGCATCTGGCCTTCGGTTTCCTGCGTGTTCAGCGCTTCGCCGCCGCGTCCTTGCAGCAGCGAGCGTCCGCCCTTCGAGAGCTCGACCCGCTCGCGCAGCTTGAAGGCGTGGAAGTTGGTGATCACGATCTTCGCCCGGTTGATGTCGTCGAGGAGATCGTTGGGCACCAGCTCGCGGCTGGCGTAGTAGCTGTCGGGGTCGTTGGGCTGCAGCACCCGCAGGCGATCCTTGATCGTGATGCCGGGCGTCACCACGAGAAAGCCGCGGGTGAAGCGCCGGCTCTGCGGCCGGCGCACCGCATTGACCGTCTGCCAGGCGATCAGCATCGCCATGACCGTGGTCTTGCCGGCGCCGGTGGCGAGCTTGAGCGCGAGGCGCATCAGGCCGGGATTGGCCTCGCTGTTGGCGCTGTCGAGGCGTTCGAGGAATCGCTCGCCCGTCTTGCCGAGCTGCGGCGCGACCTCGGTCAGCCAGATCGCCGTCTCGACCGCTTCCACCTGGCAGAAGAAGGGCCGGATGCTTGCGAACTTGTGATGCCGCCAGTGCTGCAGCAGGCGCGCCGTCTCGGGCGTGACGCGCCAGTCGTTTGGATGGGGCAGCGCGCGCCACTGGTCCACGTGCTGGCGCACGGCATTGATGATCGCCGTGTGGTCGTACTGCTGCGCTTCGGTGCTTAAGCCCTTGCCTTCGTCGAAGACAAGCGAGGTCTGCGTTTTGCCGCCCGCCTGCTTCTTGGGCTTGGGGATCGGCGTGATGAAGTCGGCGCGGCGCCGGCTTTCGACGACTTGCTGCGTTGGCTGCCCGGCGCCGTCGAGCTCCCAGTGGCGTGCCGGGTAGTCGTAGGGCGAGTTGAGGATCGGGTGTTTGAAGAAGGCGTCGGACATGGATCAGTCGCTGCATGAAGCGTCGCCGGCGGTCATCGCTCGGATGGCCGATGCGTTCCCCGCGCCCCCCGCAATGCGGAATGCTAGAGGGTCAGGCGGCAGCGAGTATTCGAAACTCGGTAGCCTTCACTATGGGGCGCACATGCGATTTCTCTCGTCGCAAATCCACGAGCCCATACCTCGACATGGTCTTCAGCGTCCGCGATAAGTTGCCGGGCTGCCGCCCGGTTGTCCTGGCCAACACGGAAACCGATTCCGGGTTCGTATCTCGGATCACCTTCAACAACGCCCGGTTCTGATCACTTAGCACTTCAGCCACCGACCTCATCGAAGTGAACCAGATCTTCGGCTCGCCAGCCTTGGGCTTGTATTCGCCCTTCGCAATGGCGATCGTCCGTGCCCGGATTTGCTTCTGTGACATCACTCCAATGACGATTGCCTTCATCCTATGCCTCGTTGATAACGCGATCCACTTCCGAGAAAAAATCTTCCAGCAAGCGTTGCGGCGAATCGAACTCGTACGGAACGCCCTTGTCGCCGGACGTTCTGTGCCGGTGGTCGTAAGGTAGGCGCGTTCCCGCAAACTTGAATTTCTTTGGCCGCTTCACGCCGTGCGCATTGTCATAGCCCAGCACTCTCGTGCCAAACTTGTCATGCAGCGTGAGGCCATATCGGATTCCATGCGGAGTGTCATCCGAAGGTTCGACTTTTCGCGCCTCGATCTTTATCCAGTAGCCTCTCTCTTGCTCCAGGATGCTTCCGTCGAGATCGAGAAGAGTTTCGAGACCTGGATCAGGGCGGATCATGTACAAGCAGAACTATATCAGCTGCTGATACTATTGTCCAATGCCAACGCCGACCTCGCCGTGGTAGGGCGAGCTGAGGATCGAGTGCTTGAAGAGGACGTCGGACATGGTGGCGGCTCCCCCCGCCCGCGGTGTTCAGCCGCCTACCAGAACTGCCACCACGGCCGCTCGGCCATTTCCCGCGTGGCCT
>CAZUGY010000203.1:0-4433 GCA_964620265.1 uncultured Alcaligenaceae bacterium | reverse complement strand
CCGCGCCGCCGCTGTTCTGCAGCGTGATGACCTGAGCCGGCGAGCTTTCGCCGACGATCGTGCTCCCGAAGACGAGCGACGGCGGCGAGAGGGAAGCCGCTGGCCCCGGAGGCGCGGCGATGCCGGTTCCAGCGTGGCTGTGCCGATGTTCTGCAGGGTGACGGCCTGGGGCGCGCTCGGCGTGGCGAGCACCTGGTTCCCGAAGGCCGCCTTCAGCTCCTCGTTCTTCGCGCCGGGGATCAGGGCGATCTGTGCGTCATCGGGCCCGGCGGATGGCGGTGTAGCCCGCTGGAAGCTCATCGCGCAAATGGCGCGATCGTTCACGGCTCTTCTCTTCTCAGGCTCTTGGACGCAGTGCGATCCACCGCGCTTTCCACTGCGCCGAGAATGATTCCCCGCAGCCAGCGATTGCGTGGATCTTTGTGGAAACGCTCATGCCAGTACATTGCCACGCGCAGCGTCGGTATCCGGACGGGCGACTGCAGCATCCGCAACGGCAGGTGCATGACCAAATTCCGGGCAATGCAGCGCGGTACGGTCGCAACGAGGTCGGTGCTCGCGACGACCCGGCCGATGGTGAGATGGCTGGGGACCACCAGCGGGACGCGCAGTTGCGCCCCCATCCTGCGAACCGCCTCGTCGATCAGCCGGGTGGCGGTGCTCGGCACGGCGGACTGCGCACGAATATGCGTCGATGCCACGTAGTTCTCGAGTGTGAGCCCGCTCTGAGCGGCAGGATGTCCTTGCCGTACCAGACAGACGAACCTGTCGGTGAAGAGCAGCCGCGAGCGCATCGACGGTGCAGGATCGCGCACCCAGCCCAGGCGCAGGTCCACCTCGCCGCTCAACAGGTGACGGTCGGCCATCGGCGGATCGGGCGGTCGTACACGAAACCGCGCCTTTGGCGCCTCGCGCTGGAGCGACTGCGCAAGCACCGGGTACAGCAGATGTTCTACGTACTCCGGTGCCGAGACGACGAAGGGGTCGGCCGTGGCGTTGGGGTCGAACGGCTGACCCGGCGCGACGAGCATCGCCATCTGCTCCATAAGTTCGCGCGCTCGGTCGACCAACGCCCGTGCGCGTGGCGTGACCGACATGCTCCCTCCGGAACGGACGAGCAGCGGATCATCGAATAACCTGCGCAATCGAGCGAGCGCGTGACTTGTTGCCGGCTGGCTCATCCCCAGGCGCGACGCGGCGCGCGAGACGCTGGCCTCTTCCACCAGCGCCACGAGGCAGCGCAGCAAGGCCGGATCGATTTCCCTACTATCCATGACATAAATATACGTTATTCATAGTGAAGCATTGTATGCGGCAAACTGCTCTCGTTAGACTCTCTTCGCCCATACGAACGGCGGATCGACGATACCGCTCGCCGGCGGGGCCCATCCATCAATGACGCCTCCCTTTCATTCCTACCAAGACGCCGAACGCTTCGTTCGCGCCGCAGGCTACGCACCTGCCGACCCATTGCGCGATTCCATCGCGCAGGCGCGCGATCTGCAGCATCGGTACCTCGCGTATCTCGCCGCGGAGACGATTCCCGTGGCTCGAGTCATCGACCGCTGCATCGAAGGCCCCTATGGTCCGCTACCGGTGCGCCTCTTCGTTCCGGGAGAGTTGCGCGGGCGAACGCCGATTGTGTTCCTGCGTGGTGGCGGGTGGTGGGCCGGCACGCTGGACACGTACGCGCGAACCATGACGCTCGTCTGCAACGCGAGTGGCCTGCCGGTGCTCGGGATAGACTATCGACTGACGCCGGAACACCAATACCCCGTTCAACACGACGAGGTCGTTGCGTCCCTGCGCTGGCTCGACGGCCACGCGGCGGAACTGGAACTCAGCGCTGGCGATGTCGTGCTTTGGGGTGAATCCGCCGGTGCAACGTTAGCCGTGTGCGCCGCGCGTGCCTTGCACGGCGCGCGAGCGCCTAGAGTGCTCGGGCTCGTGTTGTTCTACGGCAATTTTGCCGGGCCGGGTCCCAATACCCGTCCCTACTCGCGATGGGTGTGGCAGCAATACCTCGGCGTACTCGATCCGGAACGAGCCGACGCAGCGGTGCCTTTGCGCGGTGACGTCAGGAATCTTCCGCCGGCGTGGATCGGTGTCGGCGATGCCGATCCGCTGGTTTCGGACTCGCTCGAGCTGTCTTGCAGGCTCAGCGAGGCCGACGTGGCATGCGAACTGAAGATCTATCCGGGAATGCCGCACGCCTTCGTGATGATGAACCGATTCCTGCAGCCGGCGGTGGCGGCCATCGAAGACGGGTCGCGCGCGGCACGGCGATTTGCCGCTGCATCCATCCATCAAGAGGTCCACACAGGAGAAACCCGATGAAAGCTTCCCACAGCTTGCCCGTCCTTCTCGCAGTGTTCGCTGTCGCGCTCGTGTCCGGACCTGCACAATCGCAGGCGTTCCCGTCGCGGCCCATGACGTTGGTCGTTCCGTTCGCGCCAGGCGGTTCCACCGACCTCTTGGGACGAGCCGTCGCCGAGCGCTTGGGCAAGGATCTCGGCCAGCCGGTGATCGTGGAGAACAAGCCGGGCGCAGGTACCGCGTTGGCAGCCGAGCACGTGGCGCGGGCCGCGCCCGATGGCCACACGATGCTGTTGGCCACGACCTCGACGCTGGTGCTGAACCCGTTGCTCATGACCAATCTGCGCTATGACGCCGAGCGCGATTTCGCCAGTGTTTCCATGCTCGCCGCCGCGCCGATGGTGATGGTGGTCAACGCCGATTCTCCAGCGAAGAGCGTGAAGGACTTCGTCGAGCTCGCCAAGGCGCAGCCCGGCAAGCTCAACTTCGGGTCGGCGGGTACCGGTTCATCGTTGCACATGGCAGGAGAGCTATTCAAGGCCATGGCGAACATCGATGTCGTGCACGTGCCTTACAAGGGTAGCCAGGCTGCTCTGGCCGCGCTCCTGGCAGGCGACATCCAGGTCTTCTTCGACCTCATCCCGACGTCGAAGCCGCTCGTGGAGGCGGGCCGCTTGCGCGCGCTGGCGGTGACGAGCCAGCAGCGCGCGCACGCGATGCCCGACGTCCCCACCCTCGAGGAGGCGGGCTTTGCCGGCTATGAGGCGTCGCCGCGCTTCGCGCTGGTGGTGCCGAGGGCCACACCACCTGCTGTCATCGATCGACTGCACACCGAGGTTTCGCGTGCTCTCGGCGATCCTGCGCTCAAGCAGCAGTTCGGAGCAATGGCGATGGAGTTGACCGCCAGCAAGCCGCAGGAAGTGAGCGCGTTCTTTGCAGCGGAGCGCTCGCGTTGGGGAGAGCTGATCAAAGCGAAGGGTATCCGGCTCGAGCCCTAGCACGACCTGCGGCATGTGTGGGCCACCTGGCACGCACGGCGGGTACCACACTCGCGGAACTGCAGGAGCTCGGTGCGTGGACGCCCGAGCTGATGGTCAAGCGCTACGCGCACTTGGCGCCGGAGTAATTGCGCACCGCGGCGGAGCGGCTCGCTACGGTCCGCGAATGCACTACTGCAGGAAGTAACGCAAGCCATTGAATAGTTGGCTCCCCGACCTGGGCTCGAACCAGGGACCTGCGGATTAACAGACGCGCGCTCAGTTCGGGAGGACTTTAAAATCAAGCTCTTGCAACACACGCCAAGTTTCAAGAGCAGCAGTACGCAGCCTGAAAGAAGCGACGTGAAGGCAAGAGAAGTTACGAAATAGTTACGCTCCTTTTATGTGCTGAAACTGCGTTCTGACCAAACAGACAGCGGAAGCATCGATCTGCAACAGCAGCGATTGAATCACTTGCGCCTGCTCGCGGGCAAATCCTTGTCCAGCATGCAGTCGATGAACGCGCGTAGCGCGGCCGGGAAGTGGCGTCGGCTGGGGTGATACAAAAAAAGTCCCGGCCGCATGATTGACCAATCGGCGAGCACCTGCACCAGCCGCCCATGGGCGAGATATTCGTCGACACGTTCGCGGTCGAAGGCGTAGGCAATGCCGAGTCCTTGCAGCGCCGCGGCGACGCCGATGTCCGAATGGTTCGTCGCCACGGGTCCTTCCACCGCAACCTCGATCCGCTTTCCTTTTTTCTCGAACTGCCAGCGGTAGGCACGTCCATCGACCTGCAGTCGCCAGTTGATGCAGGCATGGTTGTGCAGCTCGTCGGGTGTGCGTGGAATGCCGCGGTGCGAGAAATACGCTGGAGACGCCACGGCGATCATCTTCACGTCCGGCGTCAGGCGCACGGCGATCATGTCCTTCTCGAGTCGTCCGCCCACGCGAATGCCGGCGTCGAAGCGGCCGGTGACGATATCGCGCAGCGCGTCGTCGACCACGATGTCGAGTGTGACTTCGGGATGCGCGCGATGAAACCGGCCCAGCCGCGGCGCGATGACCTGGCGGGCGGCCATCCCCCGCGTGTTGATGCGCAGCGTGCCGCTGGTCCTTCCAGCGGCGGCACTGGCTTCG
>CAZUGY010000202.1:0-4520 GCA_964620265.1 uncultured Alcaligenaceae bacterium | reverse complement strand
TACGCCGTCGCCGCCTTCGAGGAAGGTGCGGTCGATTACGTGATGAAGCCGTTCTCGGACACGCGCATCGCGGGCACGGTGAAGCGCCTGAAGGCGCGCCTCGCGGCGCCGCCCGCGGACCTCGACGGCCTCCTCAAGACGCTCGCCACGAGCCTCGCCCAGCGCAAGGAGTACCTGCGCTGGATCACCGCTGCGCAGGGCGACAGCCTGCGCCTCATCACCGTCGACGAGATCTGCTACTTCAAGGCCGACCACAAGTACACGCTGGTCGTGACGCCCGATTCGGAGGCGCTCATCCGCCGGCCGCTCAAGTCCCTCGCCGAGGAAGTGGATCCGCAGGCCTTCTGGCAGATCCACCGCTCGGCGATGGTGAGCGTGAAGGAGATCGCGGGGGTCAACCGCGATCTGCGGGGACACCTCACGGTGCGGTTGAAGCAGCGTAAGGAAACCTTGCCGGTCGGCGAGAACTACGTGCATCTGTTCCGGCAGATGTAGGGGCGGCGCCCGCCGGGACCGCTCCGGCGTCCTCGATTCGCCGCATTCCCTCCGCGGCGCACCGCATTCGCTCCGGATTCCACCGCATTCGTCGCATGGCCACCAAGCCTGCACGCGGCCTTCTACCCTGCTGTCCATGCAGACACGCAGACTGGCCGGAGGTACGATGGCGCGGCGCGCCGTGCCCCGCCCATGCACGACACCTCACCCCTCCCTTTGCAGCGTCCTTTGCCCGATGGAAGGGCCCCGAGCACGGCCCGGGACAGGAAGGGCATGCCCGGGTGGCTGAAAGACTCGCTGGCCGGGCTCACCTGGAAGCGCTACGGCATCTTCTGCCTCGTGGTGCTGGCGTTCGCGTCGACCCGGCCGGCGGTGACGCAGGCGCTGATGAATCCCGGCGAGCGCAGCATCCTCGCCGGCTGGGCCATCGCATTCTTCTACGGCCTCCTGAACTTCACGCCGGTGCTCCTTGCCGTGGTGCTTGCGGAGAACCGCGGGCCGCGCAGCGGAACGAAACGTATCGTCGTCCTTGCCGCTGCAGTCACGGTGGCGCTGGTGATCGGAGCGCTCCTGTGGACGCAGATTTCGCTATGGCTGGGCCTCCCGGGGCTGTCCTGGCTGAAGTCCACTTCCGGGTGGGCTGTCCCACGCCGCTACCTCGGCCTCATCCTGTCGGACCTGATCATGCCGATCACCGCGGTGACGTTCTGGTACCTGCTCCGGCGAGACCTCGACTCGGCCCGTGCGCTGCAACGGGAACAGGCGGATCGCGAAGCCGTGGAGCGGCAGACGGCGGAAGCGCGCCTGCAGGTGATGCGCGCGCAGATCGAGCCGCATTTCCTCTTCAACACGCTGGCGAGCATCCGCCGCCTGTACCAGACGGATGCGGCCGCGGGACGCACGATGATCCAGCACCTGTCCCGCTACCTGACGGCATCGCTGCCGATCCTCCGGGACACGCGCTCGACCCTGGGCCGCGAGCTCGCGCTGACGCTGGCCTATCTCAACGTGCAGAAGATCCGGATGGGCGCGCGGCTCGAGGTGACGGTCGACGCGCCTTCGAGCCTGCACGATCTCGAGGTACCGCCGATGATGCTCGCCACGCTCGTCGAGAATGCGGTGATCCACGGCCTCGGCCCGTTGACGGCGGGCGGAAGGATTGTCATCAGTGCGCGAATGGATGACGACACGTTGGTGATCGAGGTTGCCGACACCGGTCGTGGCCTGCAGGACACGTGGGGAGTGGGCCTCGGTCTCGCCAACATCCGGTCGCGGCTCACGAGCCAGTATGGCGCCCGCGCAGAGCTACGCCTCGTGGCCAACGATCCGCACGCGGGCGTGACCGCCACGCTCCTGATCCCTCCCCCGACGAACGATGCGAGGGCCGTGGCGTGACGACGAGCCGCATCCTCGTGCGCGCATTGCCGCTGGGCGTGCACGCGCGCGGAGCCCTCAAGTGAATCCGGGCGCCACCGTCGTCCTGGAAACGGCCGGGCTGCGTGGCCGTGGCGTGCGCGCCTGGGTGGCACCCCTGCGCAGCCTTCGCCTCGGGCACTTCTGTTACGCGATCGTGGCCGGTGTCGCGTTCACGGGAATCGAGACTGCGGCAACCCACATCGGACCCGGCAGGTTCGACCCCGTCTACGTCGTGGCGTCGGCCGTGCAGAATGCATTGCTCGCTGTGGTGCTGCTCGTGGGCATCACGATCGCTGCCGGCACCCGGATGCGCGCTGCACCCGCGTGGTTGCCGTTCGTCGTGGCCGCCGCCGTCACCGCACTCCTTGCCATCGTCACCGATGCCCTGTGGTACCTCTACAACACGGCCGCGCCATCCCTGCGCCAGATGAGCATCGGCAGCGCCGCCAACTTCATCCAGTGCATGATCGTGTACACCCTCGTGGCGCTTGGCTACATGTACGGCACCGATGCCTGGCGCCGCTCGTCCACCCTGCGTGACATGCAGCTCGCACGCACGCGGATGTCCCGCAAGGCCTACGAGGCGGGACTGCAGGCATTGCAGGCGCGGGTGGACCCGCGCTTCCTCTTCGACACGCTCGCCGCGATCGAGACGACCTACGACGCCGACGCGCACCGCGGCGAGCGCATGATCGACGACCTCATCGCCTACCTTCGCGCGGCGCTGCCTGCCGTGGAGCAAGCCACGTCCTCGCTCGGAGCCGAGCTTGCGCTCGTGCGTGCCTGGCTGGACCTCACGCGGATGCGGCACGGGGAGCGTCTGTCCTTCACGATCGACGTGCCCCCCGCGCTGCACGCAGCCCGGATGCCGCCGATGGTGCTGCAACCCCTCGTCCAGCACGTGGCGGATGCCCTGACCGACGGCGTGTTCGAGCGTCCGCATGTGACGATCCGCGCCACGCACGCGGACGGTCGTCTGCGGATCGCCCTACACACGCCGGGCGGCGCGCTGTCAGGCTCCGCGGGAACTGCGGCGCTCGCCGCTGTGCGCGAGCGCCTCCAGGCGCTCTACGGCGACGACGCCTCACTTCACTTCGCCTGGCAGGGGCGTGACGAAAGCCAGGCCGACCTCGACCTCCCCCATGAGCAATCCGACCGCGATCATCGCTGAAGACGAGGCCGTGCTGCGCGGCGAATTGCGCGCGCGCCTGGCGGAGCTGTGGCCCGAGCTCACGATCCTCGCCGAGGCCGCGGACGGCGTGGAAGCCATGCGCGCGCTCGCGACGAAGACCCCCGACGTGCTGTTCCTCGACATCCAGATGCCCGGCATGACTGGCCTCGAAGTCGCGCACCTGGCAAGCGGGAAGTGCCACGTCGTGTTCGTGACGGCCTTCGATCGTTACGCCGTCACCGCATTCGAGCGCGGCGCGATCGATTACGTCATGAAGCCCTTCACCGTGGTGAGGCTCGCCGAGACCGTGGGGCGATTGAAGGAGCGCATGCGCCAGAAGCCCGCGAACCTCGAGGACCTGCTCGGCGTACTTGCCGACAAGACCCGCGACGGAAAGGAGTACCTGCGGTGGGTGACGGCCTCCCAGGGCAACACGACGTCGATCATCACGATCGACCAGATCTGCTACTTCCGGGCCGACAACAAGTACACGATGGTGATCACGGCGGACAAGGAAGCGCTGATCCGCCGGCCCATCAAGGACCTCGTCGAAGCGGTCGATCCCGCGGTCTTCTGGCAGATCCATCGCTCCACGCTCGTGAACATCCATGCGGTCGCGAGCGTGACGCGCGACTTTCGTGGCCACCTGACCGTCAACCTGAAGAGTCGAAAGGAGGGGCTGCCCGTCAGCGAATCCTACGCACATCTATTCAAGCAGATGTAGTCCGCAAGCAGCGCATCGGCAGGCCGTTGTCACAGGGGAGATCCGGCATGAGGAAGCGTCAACGACGTAGCGTGGCCGTGGCACTCGGCATCCAGGCGGCGGGCGTTCTCGGCGCGATCGACGTCACGGCCCAGGACATGCGCGTGAACGTCACGGGCAGCAACATCAAGCGCCTCGACACCGAGACCGCGGCACCGATCGAAGTCATCACCCGAGAGGACATCGAAGCTTCAGGATTGCAGACGATCTCGGAGGTGCTACGGCAGATCACGGCGAACAACAACGGGACGATCTCGCCGTCGTTCACCAATGGCTTCTCGGCATCGGGATCGGCGGTTTCCCTGCGCGGACTCGGCGCGAACAACACGCTCGTCCTGATCAACGGCCGGCGCATGGCCAACTTCGGCCTGGCCGACGACGGCCACGTCTCCTACGTCGACCTGCAGCAGATTCCGTTCGACGCGGTCGATCGCATCGAGATCCTGAAGGACGGCGCCTCGGCAATCTACGGCGCCGACGCCGTTGCTGGGGTCGTGAACGTGATCCTGCGCCAGCAGTTCACGGGCATCACGGCGATGGCTTCGGCAGGCACGAGCTATAACGGCGAGGGTAGCCAGTGGCGTGCCGCGCTCACTGGCGGGATAGGCGACCTCACCCGCGACCGCTACAACGCATTCGTCACGTTCGACTACCAGAAGCAGGACGCGATCCCGA
>CAZUGY010000201.1:0-4545 GCA_964620265.1 uncultured Alcaligenaceae bacterium | reverse complement strand
CCCGTCTTCACCATGTCGTCGAGGATCGGCACCAGCACGTCGATGGGCACGAACATGTTGCCCTTGCGCACGTCATTGCCGTCGGCTTCCTGCACGAAGAGCGAGCCGATGCCGATGAGGCGACCGTCGTGATCCAACAAGGCTGCGCCGCTCCACTCGGGATGCGGCGGCGACGTGAAAAGCGCCACGTCGAGGAGGTACTCCCAATAGCCCGCGAACTCGCGCCGCGCGAAGACTTCAGCCTTCAAAGCATGCGCGCGGCCGCCGTGGCCGATCACGTAGACGTCGTCGTCGACCACGACCCCCGCCGACGTGCCGAACGGGATCGGCGCGACGCCCAGCGGCGCGAGCGGCAGCACGAGCCCCATGCCGGTGGCGAAGTCGAAGGCGAGCGGATGCCCTGCCACCACGCGGCCGTCGTTGGTGGTGATCCAGATCGCCTCCGCTTCGGTGATGAGGTAGCCGATGGTGACGATGAGCCCGTTGTCGCGGATGACCACGCCATTGCCGGTGCGCTCGGTGCCGAGCATCTGCGCGGTGAAGCCGTCGTCGGGAATGCGCGAGGACAGCCGCACCACGGCGCCGAGCGCCACCGAGAGGTCGAAGTCCACGTCGGACGACGTGGGCTGCATCTGCGACGGAAAGGACCAGTGTGTCGAATCGCTCATGAAGAGTGGGGCATGCTGCCGAAAGTCAGGATCGGGCCATCTTACCCGTATCCGCGCGCGCCTCTGGTCTTCCCCGGTTTTGTGCCGCGTGCCTTGCGACGGGCGAGGCTGCATGGAAGTATCGCCGTTCCCCGCGCGGCGTCCTGCCGGCCATGAGAGCAACGTCACATGCGATCATCGCTACCTCGAATCTGCATCGCCACCCTCGCGGCCTTCGCGTGCGCCATCGCCTGGGCGCAAGCGCCGGTGCGCGTGCGCGGACAGATCACCGCCGTCGCGCCCGCGAGCCTCGCGGTGAAGTCGCGTGACGGCCGCGACCTCACGCTGGCGCTGCCCGAGAACGTGGCCGTCTCCGTGACCAAGGCGGTGCGCTTCGAGGAGATCAAGGACGGCGACTTCCTCGGCGCCACCACGAAGCGCGATGCGAGCGGCAACGAAGTGGCCGTCGAGCTCCATTACCTGCCGCCCACGGCCAACTCCGGCCAGAGCGCATGGGATCTCGCGCCCAACGCGAAGATGACCAACGCCATCGTGCGCGCCAAAGTCGTGGGCGCGGGCAATCGCGAGATCACCGTCGCGTTCCCGGGCGGATCGCAGAGGATCCTGGTCCCGGAAGGCACGCCCATCGTGCGCGCGGTGCCCGGCACGCGCGCGGATCTCGTCGCGGGGGAATACGTGTTTGCCGCGGCGCAAGCCGGCGCGGATGGTGCGCTCGTCGCGCAGCGCGTGCAGGTGAGCAAGGACGGCGTACGTCCGCCGCAATAGGCCGGCCGTCCGTCGGAGACGGCAGCAGGTTGCGCCGTCTGGCACACTTGCGGTCCCTTCGTTCGCCCTTCCGCCCAAGGTGCTGCGCCACGTCCTCTCCCTGCTCGTTCTTTGCATCGCGATGCTGCCGGCCGCGCACGCCGCCGATCCCGTCAAGCGCATCCGCATCGAGGTCACGCCCTACTACCAGGCAGCGCGCATCCCCGACGATCCGCCGCTGATCGCCGTCGCCACGCGGCTGGACCGGTTGTTGGCATCGAATCGCCAGGACGACATCCTCCGCGCCCGCGACGAGATCGCGCGCGATCCCGGGCGCATCACCCCCATGACGCTCATGGTCCTCGCCATCCGCCTCTACGACGCGGGATTGCGCGACGACGCCGTCTTCTGGTTCTACGCGGCGAAGAACCGCTACTACATGCTGAGCCGCGTGGCCGACATGAAGTCGCCCGAGCTCGCGTCGATCGCCGCCGCGATGGAGGCGTTCGTGCGCCTGGCCGGCCCCGCCATCAACGGCTATGCGTTCTGCGACATCGAGCGGCAACGCGAGATCGCGTTGAAGGCCACCGACTGGACGGCGCGCCATCCCTACGAAGCGATCCTCATGCAGGAGGTGCCCGCGCAGGCAGGCGATCGCAAGCAGAACTACCAGAAGGGGCTCGCCGACCTCCTGGCAAACGTGAAGCGCGAGCGCGACTACCTCGCGGTGCCCGCCAACGCCAACAAGCTGCGCGCGATGCGCGGGCAGAACGACGCGGACGCGCGCTACTGCTGGAAGTAGCGCGCGGCTCGCGCGCTACGCGGCGTGCGGCCCGAACTTCCCGGCCTGGTAATCCTGCACCGCCTGGAAGATCTCGTCGTTGGTGTTCATCACGAACGGACCGTACTGCGCGATCGGCTCGCCGAGCGGCTTGCCGGCGATGACGAGCACTTTCGACGCGGCGGGGGCGAAGATGTCCACGCCATCGGCGCTGGCGTCGTTGCGCAGGATCGCCATGCGCTGCACCGGCACATCGGTGCCCGCGATCTGCACGCCACCGCGATACACGTAGACGAAGGCGTTATGTCCCGCCGGCAGCGCTTGCCGGAAGCGCCCGCCGGCAGGCAGCGCGACGTCGAGATACAGCGGCTCGGTCACTTCGCGCTGCATCGCGCCGCTCACGCCGTGGCTCGTGCCGGCGATCACCTTGACCGCGACACCTTCGGCGGTGGTGAACGCCGGGATCTCCGCGGGCGCGATGTCGCGATACCACGGCGCGCGCATCTTGTCCTTCGCGGCGAGGTTGAGCCAGAGCTGGAAGCCTTCCATGCGGCCGTCTTCCTGCTCGGGGAGCTCGGAGTGGATCACGCCGCGGCCGGCGGTCATCCATTGCACGCTGCCGTTGGAGAGCAATCCCTCGTGGCCGGCGTTGTCGCGATGGCGCATGCGTCCCGCGATCATGTACGTGACCGTCTCGAAGCCGCGATGCGGATGGTTCGGAAAGCCGCCGATGTAGTCCTTCGGATCGTCGGTGCCGAAGGCATCGAGCATCAGGAACGGATCGAGGCGCCGTTGCAGCGGTTGCGTGAGCACGCGCGTGAGCTTCACGCCCGCGCCATCCGAGGTGGCCTGGCCGGCGATCACGCGCTCGACCGCACGCGGGGCGGTGACGACGTCGGCGATGGTGGGAACGGTGGTGGCAGTCATGGTCATGAGTCCTCGTGGGTCAGGCGGCGACCGCATGTTCGATCTCGTCATACGCGGCGGCAAGCGCCGCTTGCTCGGCCTCGGGGCCCATGGCGAGGCCTTCGGCATAGACGAAGCGAACGTCTTCCATGCCGAGGAAGCGCAGCACGGTGGAAAGATAGGGCACTTGCGAATCGGCCGGCGTGTCGCGATACCGACCGCCGCGCGCGAGCGCCACGTAGACGGTCTTGCCCTTGAGCAGTCCTTCCGGGCCGTCGGCCGTGTAGCGGAACGTCACGCCGCTGCGCGAGATCGCATCGATCCAGTTCTTGAACTGCGTGGGCACGCCGAAGTTGTACATCGGCACGCCGAGCACCACGACATCGGCGTCCTGGATCTCGGCGATCAGCGCGTCGTCCTGCGCGACGCGCGCGGCCTGGTCGGGCGTGCGCTGGCCGGCGGAGGTGAAGAGCGCGCCGAGCGCCGCCTCGTCGAGGACAGGATGCGGGGTGGCGCTGAGGTCGCGCACGGTCAGCGTGGCTTCCGGATCGGCCTCGCGCACGCGGCGAACGAGGCGATCGGCCAGGCGGGTGGAGTGGGAAGCGTCACGACGGGCGCTGGAGTTGATCTGGAGGATGTGCATGGGGGTCTCCTTTGGGTATGGAGAGAATGTAGTCGTTGCATCGGCGGTTGATTAGTGGGGACAATTGGATATCATTGTTCCATGGACAGGATAATCAAAGAGGGCGGCGCCCTGGAAGCGAACGACCTCCTGATCTTCGCCCGCGTGGTCGACGAGGGCAGCTTTTCGGGGGCCGCCGTGCGCCTGGGCATGCCCAAGTCCACCGTCTCACGCCGCGTCGCCACGCTCGAAGCGCACCTGGGCGAGCGACTCATGCTGCGTACCACGCGTCGGCTCACTCTCACGGACCTGGGCCGCGAAGTGCTCACGTACGCGCGCCACGTGGCCGAGGACGTCGAGGCCGCGCAGTCGCTGGCGCAGAACCGCCAGACGGAGCCTTCGGGACGGCTACGCGTATCGATGCCGAACGACCTCGGCAATCTCGTACTGGCGCCGCTACTGGCCGACTTCGCGCAACGCTATCCGCGCATCACGCTGGAAGTGGACCTGTCGGCGCGGTTCGTCGACCTCATCGCGGAGAACTTCGACGTGGCGATCCGCATGGGCGACCTGCGCGACGACGCGACGCTCGCCGCCCGCAAGGTGGCCACGTTCAGCGGCAGCCTCTACGCCTCGCCCGGCTACCTCGCTCGTCGCGGCACGCCGCTCACGCCCGACGACCTGGCCGCGCACGACACCCTGCGCGTGCTCACCCGGACCGGCGATCCGACGGCTTGGACCTTGCGCCGCGGCGACGGCCGCTGGACCGGCGCGCCGCCCGCCCGCGCCACCGCCAACTCGCCCGAGCTCCTCATCCGGATGGC
>CAZUGY010000200.1:0-4631 GCA_964620265.1 uncultured Alcaligenaceae bacterium | reverse complement strand
CCTTCGTCTGGGATCGCCCGCCCGGGCCGGCGCCGGCGCCGATCTTTTCCGAGCGGGTCGCCACACTTTCGCGTTTTCATCCGTCCCTGCCGCAGCCGCAGACAACCGGGCGGCTGCAGGGCGATACCTCTCTCGGGCGGCTGATCCTGCAGGACATGCCGGACCGCAATCTGCTGCTGGAGGCCTACGCCGCGAAGAAGTAGGTCGCTGCAGCGCCTCAAGGCGGGCGCCGCTCCGCTCGCCCGCGCTCCTTACCCGCCACGCTTCCCGCCACCGACTTGATCTTCACCGCATTCTTCGCAATGGCCGCCTCCGCCAGTCGCAAGTCGTAGATGTTCTGCAGATTCATCCAGAAGCGGGCACTCGTATCGAAGGCGCTGGCCAACCGCAGCGCCGTATCCGCCGTGATGGCGCGCCTCCCGTTGAGGAGCTCGGTCACTCGATTGGGAGGAACATCGATGCGGCGCGCAAACTCGGAAGCGCTCATTTGGAGTGCCTCGAGCTGCTCGGCAAGATGCTCTCCGGGGTGAATCGCCTGGCGCGTCATGTGTGCATGTCCTGATGATGTTGCCTGAAGCACCCGTCGCTTTCGTCACACCCCACCCAACCGCTGATCCGCGGCCATGGCGTCGCGGGCACGCCGCCACGCCCCGGGCGGCTGGCCGACCTCGCGCTTGAACGCGCGTGTGAATGCCGGCTCCGACTCGTAGCCGACGTCCAGCGCAATGGAGGCGATCGGCGCCCGCGTATCGAGCAACAAGCGCGCTGCCACCTGCATGCGCCATTGCACGAGATACTTGATCGGCGGCACGCCCACGAGCTCGACGAACCGCTCGTGCAGGGCCGACCGCGACATGCCGACGCGCTGCCCGAGCTCCTCCACGCTCCAGTCCCGCGCCGGCGATTCGTGCATCAGTGCCAATGCGTGGCTGACGGAACGATCACGCAGGCCCGCGAGCCACCCAGCGCTTTCCTCGGGCAAGTGGCCGGCATAGCGGCGCACGGCATCGACGAACATCGTTTCGCTCATGCGCGCCAGCATGGCCTCGCCACCCGGTCGTTTGGCATGCGACTCGGCCACCGCGCGCTCCGCGAATCTTGCCATCCACGCGTCTTCCTCCGCGCGTAGATGCAGCATCCGCGGCAACGCCGCGATCAGCGGGTTGAAGGGTTGCAGGTCGCAACCGATGAAACCGCAGATGATCGTGGTGTCCGCATCAGCACCCGGCGGTGGAGCGTGCATCACGTTCTCGCCGTTCATGGCGATGCGCAAGGGCAGCTGCTCCGCGTGCGCGTTCGCCAGCCAATCGAGGTCCGGATTTCCGCGCAGGCCGGGGCGGCTGGACACGAAGTGCGCGTCGCCGTGCGGAAACATCACGACGTCCCCGGCGGCCAGTTGCGCCGACGGCCCGCCGTGGATGCCGGCCCAGCACGTGCCCTTGGCGACCGCGTGGTACTCGATGACGTGCTCGAGGCCGGGCATCACGAGCGGAGCGAGCACCTTCCCGGACGGTGCCTCGGCCGCCCAGTCGCTGTGACCGCTGACGTAGAAGAACACGGCACCGCGCAAGCGCACGCAGCGCAACAGATCCGAGAGGACGTCGTGGCCCATTCCGTCAGCGCAAGAACCCGGGTTCCGGGGCGGAATATTCACGTCCATTCGTGGACGCTCGGACAAGCGCCAACGACGCGCGGACAAGTGCGGCGAAGGTTGAAAACAGAGAATCCATCACGTCGTCGGCCTCACGCGAATGACGCCGCCAATTCCATCATTCTCATCAGGAACAATTCACATGTCTTCGCTCATCTACGTTACTCCGGACAGGGATGTCCGGCAACTTCGCGGGTCGGAGGTGGATGCCTTCGCGGCGCGGATCAGTGGCGGAGTGCTGACCGCCGCCTCGTCCGCCTACGACGAAGCGCGCAAGGTCTGGAACGGCACCGTCGATCGGCGGCCGGCACTGATCGCGCGCTGCCTGACCGAAAGCGATGTCCAGGCCGCCGTGCGCTTTGCGTCATCGACTCACATGCTCACGAGCGTCCGCGGCGGTGGCCATCACATCGCGGGCAATGCGGTGGCCGAGGGAGGACTGATGATCGACCTCTCGGGAATGCGCTCGCTCGCCATCGATGCGCAGAGGCGCACAGCGCGCGTCGAGCCCGGAGCGCTGCTCGGGGATTTCGATCGCGCGGCGCAGGCCCACGGGCTCGCAACGCCGCTGGGCGTCAATTCGACCACCGGCGTGGCGGGTCTCACGCTCGGCGGCGGTTTTGGCTGGTTGACGCGCCGCTACGGCATGACGATCGACAACCTCGAGAGCGCCACCGTCGTGACCGCCGACGGGACGCTGCATCACGTATCGGCGAGCGCCGAGCCGGATCTCTTCTGGGCGTTGCGCGGCGGGGGCGGCAACTTCGGGGTCGTCACCTCCTTCGAGTATCGGCTGCATCCGGTCGGGCCGGAGGTTTACGCGGGCCTCGTCGTCTATCCGTTCTCGCAGGTGCAGCAGGTGCTGCGCGCTTGGCGGGACTTCAACACCGGAGCCCCCGACGAATTGAGCGTGTGGGCCGTATTGCGCAAGGCCCCGCCGCTGCCCTTCCTGCCGGCGTCGGTGCATGGCACCGAGGTCGTGATCCTGCCGCTGATGTATTGCGGTGATCCCGCCGCGGGCGAGCGCGCATGCGAACCGGTGCTGCGGTTCGGCGATCCCATTGCAAGCGCTCTCGGTCCCACGCCGTATGCTGCCTTCCAGACGGCCTTCGATCCGCTGCTCGCACCGGGCGCACGCAACTACTGGAAGTCCAACAACTTCCACACGCTGAGCAACGCCGCGCTCGACGCCGTGATCGACGCCGCCTCGCGGTTGCCGGGGCCCGAATGCGAGATCTTCCTCGCCCAGCTCGGCGGGGCGATGGCGCGCGTGCGGCCGTCGGCCACGGCATTCGTGGGCCGCGATGCGAACGTGATCATGAACGTGCACGGCCGATGGTCGGACCGCAGCGATGACGCCAGAGTACGCACCTGGGCGCGCGAGGCCTTCGAAGCGGCGGCGCCGCATGCGACCGGCAGCGGCTACGTCAACTTCCTCACCGAGGACGAAGCCGAGCGCGTGAGCGCGACGTATGGCGCGAACTACGCGCGCCTGCAGGCGCTCAAGGCCAGGTTCGACCCAGGCAACCTGTTCCGCATGAACCTCAACATCACACCCGCCGCCGCGCTCACGGGGCAGCTCACGCCATGACCACGATCGACTCGAGCGGCATCCCGGTTTCCGGCGCGACGGCGCCGGCGTTGCAATCGTACGACCAGGCCGTGGCTGCGTATCGCAGCTGGCGCACGGGCGCCGACGCGCACATCGCCGTCGCGCTGAAGGAAGCGCCCGGATTCGTCATGGCGCATGTACTGCAGGCCTGGCTGCTCGTGTGCAGTCGAGACCCGAAGCGTGCCGCGTCGGCGCGCGCCGTGCTTGCGCATGCCCTGGCATTGCCGGCCAACGCGCGGGAACGCGGACACCTCGCTGCATTGGACGCAGTCCTCCGTGACGACTTCGAGGGCGCGCTCGCAGCCTTGAGCGAAGTGCTGCGCATGCATCCGCGCGACCTCGTCGCATTGCAGGTGGCCCACGTCTTCGACTACTACCTGGGCAACGGGACTCGCCTGGCGGACCGCGCCGCGGCAGTGCTGCCGACGTGGTCACCCGACATGCCGGGCTATCACGCCGTGCTTTCCATGCATGCCTTCGGCCTCGTGGAGAACGGCGAATATGCGCGTGCCCAGGACGTCGCCCGCGCCGCCCTCGATCTGCAGCCACTGGACGCGCGAGCCCATCATGTCATGGGGCACGTCTTCGAAATGAGCGAGCAACCGGACGATGGTGTCCGGTGGATGACCGATCACGCAGGCGGATGGAGCGTCGACACGACCGTTGCCACGCATTGCTGGTGGCACCTCGGCCTGTTTCACCTGTCCCGCGGCAGCAGCGACGCCGCGCTGGCGATCTACGACGACAGGGTCCGGGGGCGTCGCTCCGGTGCCATCGCCGACCTGATCGACGCGTCGGCGCTCCTGTGGCGGATCGAGCTCGCCCGCGGCAACGCCGGCTCGCGCTGGACGGAGCTCGCGGCTGCGTGGGCTCCGCACATCGATGACGCCTACTGCAGCTTCAACGACATCCACGCGATGTTCGCCTTCGTCGGCGCGCACGACTGGAGAAACGCGCGACACCTCGAGCACAACCTGTCGATGGCGCAGTCGCAGCGCACCCGTCATGGAGCGACGACACGATTGCTCGGCCTCAACGCGTGCCGCGCGCTGATCGCGTATGGTCAAGGCGACGATGCGCTGGCGATTCGGTTGCTCGCCCGCGTTCCACCCCACGCGCACCGGCTCGGCGGAAGTCATGCGCAGCGGGATGTGCTGCACCTGACGCTGCAGCGCGCGATCGAGCGCATGCGGCGCCCGCGCGGGGCTCGCAAGCTGGTCGACAAAGTACGTTCGCTGCTTCCGCAGGGGCGGGGACAGCCGGAATTTGGTAGGCCGTACTGGACTTGAACCAGTGACCAACGGATTAAAAGTCCGGGTCAGAGATTCGATATTACGCTGCATTTTCAATTGCTTACGTCGTCCGTGC
>CAZUGY010000199.1:0-4667 GCA_964620265.1 uncultured Alcaligenaceae bacterium | reverse complement strand
CGAAGACCACGGGTGCCAAGGCCACGGCCAAGGGCATCGAGGTCACCTTCGAGGGCGAGGGCGCGCCGGCACCGCAGACCTACGACCTCGTGCTGGTGGCGGTGGGACGCAGCCCCAACGGCAAGGCGATCGAGGCCGGTAACGCCGGTGTCGCCGTGACCGATCGCGGCTTCATCGAGGTCGACAAGCAGATGCGCACCAACGTGGCGCACATCTTCGCCATCGGCGACATCGTCGGCCAGCCGATGCTCGCGCACAAGGCGGTGCACGAGGCGCACGTGGCGGCGGAGGCTGCGCACGGCGAGAAGGTCTTCTTCGATGCGCGGCAGATTCCGTCGGTGGCCTATACCGATCCCGAAGTCGCGTGGGCGGGGTTGACCGAGGACCAGTGCAAGGCGCAAGGCATCAAGTACGGCAAGGCGGTGTTCCCGTGGGCAGCGTCCGGGCGGGCCATCGCCAACGGCCGCGACGAGGGCTTCACCAAGCTGCTGTTCGACGAGGAAACCCACCGCTGCATCGGCGGCGCGATCGTGGGCACCAATGCGGGCGACCTCATCGGCGAGGTATGCCTCGCGGTGGAGATGGGGGCGAATGCGACCGACATCGGCAAGACGATCCATCCCCACCCCACGCTCAACGAGTCGATCGGGATGGCCGCGGAGCTTTATGAAGGCGTGTGCACGGATCTGCCGCCGGTGAAGAAGAAGTAGGCGCCGCGCGCGGCGGCGCCCGTCGTCACTTCGGCGCCATGCCCAGCCCTTGGGCCACCTTGGCGAGCGCCGCGTACTCCCTGTCGATGAACTGACGCAGGTCGGGGCCGCGGCGGAGCAACAGCACTTCGCCGCTGGCCTCGAGGAACTTCCTGGTGGCCGGCGAGTTCGCGGCCTTTTCGAATGCCGACTCGAGTTGCGCCACGCGCGCGGGCGGCGTGCCCTTGGGTGCCAGCACCGCACGCCAGAGGATCGTCTCCTCGTCGGGCAATCCGATCTCCTTGAGGCTCGACGTGTCTGGCAGCGCGGGAATGCGCTCCGCGCTCGTCACCAGGATGCACTTCGCCTTGCCGCTCTTGACATGCTGGATGACCGGGGGCACGGAGCCCACGTAGATGTCGATGTGACCGCCGAGGAATGCGGTGATCGTTTCACCGGCGCCCTTGAACGGCACATCCTGCGCGGTCGTGTTCGTCGCATGGAGGACACGTGCCACGCCGAGATGCGCGGGGCCACCCAGGCCGTCGGTCCCGTAGGTCACCTTGCCGGGGTTCGCTCGCAGGTACTCGATCAACTCCTTGCCGTTGCTGGCGGGGAAATCGGGCTTCACGCACAGCGCGAATGGCGCGCTCGAAAGGCCCACGACCGGAATGTAGTCATCCGGCTTGTACGTGACCTTCATCGTGTTGGGGCTCACGGTGACGGGACCGAGCCACACGCCCGCGACGGTAAGGCCGTCCGGTGCCGCACGCACCATCTGCGCGAGGCCGATGGTGCCACCGGCGCCCGCCACGTTCACGATCACGATCGGCTCGTTCAGCAACGGCTCGGCCTCCTTGGCCAGGACGCGGAAGAATCCATCGGTGCCGCCGCCGACCGCCGTGGGAATGATCATCTTGAGTGGCTCGGCGGCATGCGCCGCGCAAGCCATCACCGTGACCGCCATCGCGGTCGCCATGCGCTTCACAAAAGTCATGCTTTTCCTCCTTGCGTGAACCCGAACAGGCGCACGGGCGTGTCGCGGAGCACCGTCGTCCGCTGCGCTGCGTCGGGGATCCATTGCTCCAGCCATGCGAGGCACTGGGCGTAAGTGAACGTGTTCTCATGCGATACCCAGGGCCAGTCGCTGGCCCACATGAGCTGTTGCGGTCCGCCGGCGCCCAGCAAGGCATCGACGTAGATGCGGGGGTCCACACCGCCGAGGCGGTAGGGTGCCGAGAGCTTGACCCAGGCCTGCTGCTGCCTCACGGCGTCCAGAACCCGGCGAAAGCCCGGGCAAGCGACCTGCAATGCCGGATCGGGGCCGCCGAAGTGATCGATCACGACGGCGACGCGGGCCTTCAGGACCAGCGGCAGCACATGCGCAAGCTTGGGCCCCTCGAGAAAGATCTCCACGTGCAGACCGCAGTTGCGCGCGGCGGCAAACAGGCGCTGGTAGTCGGCCGAGCCCGCATCGGGGATCTCGTCGCGCCGGATCCAGTTGAGGCGAATTCCGCGAACGCCGGCGCCGTGCAGGCGCTCGAGCTCGTCGGGAGATGTCGTGCTCTGCACGATTGCCGTTCCACGCAGGCGGCCGTCCGCACGCGCGAGCGCATCGAGCAGGATCGAGTTGTCGCTGCCGTAGAAGCTCGGCGCGGTGAGCACGCCGTGCGAGACGCCATGCGCGTCGAGGAGCGCGAGATACTCCTCGACGAGCACGTCGCGTGTGGGTTGCGAGTGACGATCGGCCGCGAGCGGCGCATCGCGCAGCATCACGTGCGCGTGCGTGTCGACGGCTGTCACGGCCGACATCGGTGACTCTCTCGTGACCGGTGGAAAGTCAGTGCGTCTTGGCCAGGCCAGGCACGACTTCGACGGCGCCGCCCTTGCCGTACTTTCGTTCCTTCTGCTCGGGGGTCAGGAAACGTTGCTCGAGCTTGTGGATCGCTTCCATGCCGAGTGTCTCCTGGATCTCCTCGAAGGAGAAGGAAACGTCGGGACGATCCACCACCTTGCCGGTGTCGATCGACTGCTGGAGCAGTTGCAGGCCCTGGCGCATGCCGGCCAGCGCGCAGCCGGGCAGGAATCGCGCATAGATCACTTCGGCCACGCCCATCTCCTGCAGTTCCGCGGGCGAGATGAGCGGCGTGGTCGAGCGCTTGCGGATACCGAAGCCCATGTTCACCGCCACCGGGCCGTTCACGTTCTTGACGACGGCGGAGATGTCCTCGCGCGACATCGCCGCGTCGGGAAAGAGCAGCGTGGCGCCCGCCTCGCGATACATGTTGAGGCGGCGGATGGCCTCCTTCACGTCGTGCGTGGCGAGCACATCGGTGCGAGCCTTGATCACGAAGTCGGGGTCCTCCTTCGCTTCGACGGCGGCGTGGATCTTCTCGACCATCTCCTCGGCGGAGATCACCTCCTTGCCCTTCATGTGGCCGCAGCGCTTGGGCGCCACCTGGTCCTCCAGCATGATGCCGTGGGCGCCCGCGCGCTCGAAGGCGCGCAGCGTGTGATAGACGTTGAGCGCATTGCCATAGCCGGTGTCGGCATCGGCGAGCAGGATGAGGTCGGAGCACGCCGAGATGGCGCGCGCGGCGGCGACGTTCTCGTCGAGGTGCAGCAAGCCCACATCGGGCTGGCCGAGGCGGGTCTCGCTCACGGCGCTACCCGACACGAAGGCGGCCTCGTAGCCGAACTGCTTCACGAGTCGCGCGCTGTAGCCGTCGAATACGCCCGGAAGGATCAGAAGTTCGGGGGCTTCGATTAGCTCCCGCAGCCTGCGGCATTTGGATGGCATCGTGATTTCTCCTGGTGAGTCGGGGTGCGTCGCATGGCGGCATTCCAGCGAAAGAGCAATCTAGCAATAGGATTTGTTATCAACAAGTTAGAAATTTATGGGTAATTTGATAACATTTATAAATGTCGAGGATGAAGCTCTCCCAACTCGAGGCCTTCCGCTGGATAGCCCGGCTTTCGAGCTTTCGCGGCGCGGCCGAGCGGCTGCACGTGACGCAGCCGACGATCTCGTTGCGCATCCGGGAGCTCGAAAGCGAGCTCGGCGTGTCGCTATTCGAGCGCGGCCACGACGGCACTCGCCTGACGGCCGACGGTGCGGTGATGCTGCGCTACGTGGAGCAGGGCATGGAAGTGTTCGAGGCGATGCGCGAACGCCTGCGCACGCACGATCCGTTGCGCGGCATGCTGAGGCTGGGCACGTCGGACATGTTTGCGATGAGCTACCTGCCGCAGATCGTCGAGACCCTGGAGACAGCCTATCCCCAGTTGCGCATCGAGCTGCGCGTCGCCAACAGCGTCATCCTCGCCGACCTGCTGAACGCCAACCAGCTCGACCTCGCCTTCCTCGTCGATCCTGACGTGCGGGACCACGTCAGCGTCGAGCCGCTGAAGCTGCAGGAGGTGGCGTGGATGACCAGCCCGTCCAAGAGCCTCGGCGTGCGTGGATTGCGTCCGCGCGACCTCGTGGGCGCGAGCATCCTCACGTCGCCACCGGGATCGCCGCTCTACAACCTCATCGTGCGCTGGTTCTCGGAGGCGCGCCTGCCTACCCCCACGCTGTCGACGTGCAACAACATCGCGGTGACCGCGCGACTGGTGGCACGCGGCGTGGCGATGAGCGCCCTGCCGGTCGAGGCGGTGGCTACCGAGTTGCGCGACGGCTTGCTGCTGCGATACTCGCAGCGGCCGGCGTTTGCGCCGATGCAGCTATGCGCGGCGTATCAGGCTGCGTCGCATAGCGCGGGCATCGACGCGGTCGTACGCCTCGCGCGCTCGGTCATCGCGGCGAGCGAGCGTGACTACGCTGCCGGATGACGCAGGGTCCGAACTGCGTGCCCATGGCTGTCCACCGTGCGCCATGCGTCGCGCCCGGGAAGTCGTCAGGGCTTCGTCACGCAATCCCGATACGTCGTCTTGCCCTTCTCCTCCATGAACGCCGTGTTCCCCTTGTTCCAGAAC
>CAZUGY010000198.1:0-4721 GCA_964620265.1 uncultured Alcaligenaceae bacterium | reverse complement strand
GTGTTGTCCTTCATCGACTCCTCCTGGATGATGCGGAGGATGTGCAGCGCGGTCGACTCGGTGCCGCGGATGTGGCCGATGCCATGGCAGCGCGGGCAGGGGATATGTGCCGCTTCGGCCAGCGCCGGGCGCAGGCGCTGGCGCGAGAGCTCCATCAGGCCGAAGCGCGAGATCTTGCCGAGTTGCACGCGCGCACGGTCGTAGCGGAGTGCGTCGCGCAGGCGGTTCTCGACCTCGCGCTGGTTCTTGGCGCTCTCCATGTCGATGAAGTCGATCACGATGAGGCCGCCGAGGTCGCGCAGGCGCAGTTGCCGCGCGATCTCGTCGGCGGCTTCGGCATTCGTGTTGAACGCGGTCGTCTCGATGTCGGCGCCCTTGGTGGCGCGCGCCGAGTTCACGTCGACCGAGACGAGCGCCTCGGTGTGGTCGATCACGATCGCGCCCCCCGAGGGCAGCGGCACCTGCCGCGCATACGCGGTCTCGATCTGGTGCTCGATCTGGAAGCGCGAGAAGAGGGGGACGTCGTCCTTGTAGAGCTTGACGCGGTTCACGTTGGCCGGCATCACGTGGCTCATGAACTGCTGCGCCTGCTCGTAGATCGCCTCGGTGTCGATCAGGAGCTCGCCGATCTCCTGGTGGAAATAGTCGCGGATCGCGCGGATGACGAGGCTCGACTCCTGGTAGATGAGGTAGGCGCCGGCCTGCATCTTGGCGGCCTCCTCGACGGCACGCCACAGCTGCAGCAGGTAGTTCAGGTCCCACTGCAGCTCTTCGGTGGTACGGCCGATGCCCGCGGTGCGGGCGATCACGCTCATCCCCTGCGGCACTTCGAGTCCGGCGATCGCGTCGCGTAGCTCGTTGCGCTCCTCGCCTTCCACCCGGCGGGAGACACCGCCACCGCGCGGATTGTTCGGCATGAGGACGAGATAGCGTCCGGCGAGCGAGATGTAGGTCGTGAGGGCTGCGCCCTTGTTGCCGCGCTCGTCCTTGTCGACCTGGACGATGAGCTCCTGGCCTTCCTTCAGCTGGTCCTGGATGCGGCCCTTGAAGTCGGCGTCGCGGTCGCGGAAGTATTCGCGCGCGATTTCCTTGAACGGGAGGAAGCCGTGGCGGTCGGTGCCGTAGTCGACGAAGCAGGCTTCGAGCGACGGTTCGACGCGGGTGATGACGGCCTTGTAGATGTTGCTCTTGCGTTGTTCCTTGGCGGCGGATTCGATGTCGAGGTCGATGAGCTTTTGCCCATCGACGATGGCCACGCGGAGCTCTTCGGCTTGCGTGGCATTGAACAGCATGCGTTTCATGAACGTTCCCAAAGGCGCAGGCGCCCATCGGGAGCGGAAGGCGAAGCAGCGGGCCGCAAAAGGCGGCGCGCTTGGGGCGTCTCAGGCGGCGGCCGCGGGCAACGGCGAGGCTGCGGGCAAGGCCCGCCGACGGGAGAGGTCAGTGCGCGAGGGCGTGATGGCGATCGGCATGGAAGACTTTGTGGAACACGAGGCTTGTAGGCTCGTGGGGCTCTCGTCGTTGTTCTCGTGTTGCATGTTGCGTGCGAAGCGGTGGTACGGCTGCCGGCGATCTCGCGCTGTGCGGTCCGATGAGGTGGACGGGGCAACGGGGTCAGGTCGGAAGCGGAAATCTCGCTTGGTGCGCCGCGCAATGCGCCGCTTCGAACCGGCCGCTGCCGGGTGCGGAGACTGCGCTCATCCTTTACCATCGCTACTTTCGCGGGTTCGAACCGCCCGGCGAGCGACGACAAGCCGGTGTCGTTCCCGTTGCCGGAGCGAGAGCTTGGTGGTGACGGAAGGTCACGACCGGCTGCCCCTGATCCTTTGCGGGACCGCGCCTTCGTGGCGGTGGACTCACTCGAATGCGGGCACCTTGCCCATCCCCGGAAGTCCGCGGAAACCAGCCGGGAGGCGACCACGAAGGTCCGCCGACTTGGGCTGGGTCCCGGCTTGCGCCAGACGCGTTTTCGCCGACAAGTATAAAGGAATGAACGAGTTAAGCAAGGATGCTGTGAGCTGGCTCACGGTCGGCGAGGAAGCGTCGGGGCAGCGCATCGATAACTTCCTGATCCGCCTGCTGAAGGGGGTGCCGAAGAGCCACGTCTATCGCATCCTGCGCAGCGGCGAGGTGCGGGTGAACAAGGGGCGGGCGGGGCCGGATACCCGGCTTGCGACGGGGGATGTGGTGCGGGTGCCGCCGGTGCGCACCGCCGACCCGGCGGCGCGGGTCGTGCCCTCGCCCAGGGCGGCGGAGCGGCTGCCGATCGTCTTCGAGGACGACCATCTCGTCTTGGTCGACAAGCCCGCCGGCGTGGCCGTGCACGGCGGCAGCGGGGTCGCGCATGGTGTGATCGAGCAGATGCGCGCCGCGCGGCCCGATGCGCGCTTCCTCGAGCTCGTGCACCGTCTCGACCGCGATACGTCCGGGCTCCTGATCCTCGCCAAGAAGCGCGCGGCGCTCGTCAACCTGCACGCGCAGATCCGCGACGGCGAGGTCGACAAGCGTTACCTCGTGCTGGCGCGTGGCAAATGGCGCGACGCGTTGCGCCGGGTGCGCCTGTCGCTCACCAAGTTCACGACGAAGGAAGGCGAGCGGCGCGTGCGCGTGGATGCGGGCGCGGGGCAGGATTCGGAGACGGTATTCCGGCGCGTGTCCACCTGGCCGCAGCGCGAGGTGCCGCTCTCGTTGCTCGAGGCGGAGCTTCTGACCGGACGCACGCACCAGATCCGCGTGCATCTCGCGCACCTCGGCTATCCGCTCGCCGGCGACGACAAGTACGGCGATTTCGCGTGGAACAAGGTGCTCGCGAGGGAAGGGCTGCGGCGGATGTTCCTGCATGCGACGGCGCTACGCTTCGTGCATCCGTCCACGGGGGAGAAGGTCGCGTTCGAGGCGCCGTTGCCACCGGAGCTCGCGGCATTCGTCGAGGGTTTGGGAGCGCCGGCATGAGCGCGCCGGAGCGTCCCAAGGGCGAACGAGCCCCGGATCGCGCGAACAGGAGGGCTCGTCGTGCAAGCCCGAACAAGTCGCGAGCAGGCGAGCAGGGAAGGGTAGCCGCATGAGCGGCGCCACGCGGCGCTATTCGCTCGTGGTGTTCGACTGGGACGGCACGCTGTCGGACTCCACCGCCATCATCGCGTCCTCGATCCAGGAAGCGTTGCGCGACCTGGGCGAGCCGGTGCCCGACGATACTGCCGCGCGCTTCGTGATCGGACTGGGCCTCGACGATGCGATCCGCAGCGTCGCGCCGGCGCTGCCCGCTTCACGCTACGGCGAAGTCGCGCAGCGCTACCGGCACCACTACCTCGCGCGCGAGGACGACATCCCGCTCTTCGCGGGCGCTGCCGATATGCTGGGCGAGCTCGAGGCGGCGGGGCACTACCTGGCCGTGGCCACCGGCAAGTCGCGCCGCGGCCTCGACCATGCGCTCGCGCGCAGCGGCTTGCACGCGCGCTTCCATGCGACGCGTTGCGGCGACGAGGGCTTTCCCAAGCCGCACCCGGACATGCTGCTGCACCTCATGGATCGGCTGGGCGTTGCGCCGGGCGAGACGCTGATGGTCGGCGACACCGTGCATGACATTGCGCTGGCGCGCAATGCGGGGGTGGATGCGGTGGCGGTGGCGTACGGGGCGCACGGCGGTACGGAACTGGTGGGCGCCGCGCCCCTTGCGGTGATGCATTCGGTTGCGCAATTGCGCGCGTGGCTGGCCGGGCGGCGGTGACGCCGCGCTAGCGTTCCCGCCTCACGAGATTGAGCGCGACACCGCGCGCGATCGCCTCGCCGCGGTTGAGTGCACCCAGCTTGTGCACCAGATTGCCGATATGGAAATTGACGGTGCGCTCGGCGATGCCGATCTTGCCGGCGATGTCGGCGCTCGTCATGCCGCGCGCAGCCAGCGTGAGACATTCGCGCTCGCGGATGGTGAGCGACGAGGCGATCGCGCTGGTATCCGTCGGCAGGCGCTTGCGGGCGAGCTCGTCATGCAGGAAGCAGGCGAGCAGCGCGAGCGTCGCGAGGTCGTTGCGGATGACGACCCGGCGGGAAGCGCCCGCTTGCGCGACTGCGCAATCCCACGTCACGATCGCCCGCTCTCCCTGCGCACGCTGCAGCGAGATCGCCACGCCGCCACCGATGCCGTTCGCCAGGGCTGCCGCCTCGAAGGCGCGTTCGCGCGGTTCGGTGCCAGCGGCCCCGAGGCGCCAGGAAAACGGGCTCGCGCGTCCCGCTGTCAGCGTCACGCGCGGATCCACGAGGTGGAACGCGTGCCTGCGGTACTGGAGCTTCCAGCGGGGATCTGCGGTGGTCCAGTGCCGCAGGAGCTCGGTGCCGACCGTGCCGGGGCGCACGAGGAGGTAGGAGAAGCCGTCGAAGCCCAATCGCTGCGCCAGGCGGGCGCATTCGCCGCTTGCGCTGTCGTCACGGCGCCTTGATGTCAATGCCTGCGTGATGGCCTGCGCCATCCGCGCCATGCCGTCGACCCCGCATTCGCCCACCAGCCGTTCTTCCATCGTTCCTCCCTTGGTGCCGAAGTTTCGGATGAACCGCCCGACGGCTTCGAGACTAGGGAAATTCGTTGCGGGTTTCTACTGTGGAACATGCCGGTGGGCCCGTTCGGTACTTGTTGGAAATGGCACCGAGTGAATAACATAATATATTGATTTACATGTACAATTACATTGTCATCAATGTGTTCATACCTGTACAAAACGACAGGT
>CAZUGY010000197.1:0-4753 GCA_964620265.1 uncultured Alcaligenaceae bacterium | reverse complement strand
CTGGCACTCGCCGCCCTGGTCGCAGATCGGGCAGTCGAGCGGGTGATTGATGAGCAGGAACTCCATCACGCCCTTCTGGGCCGTGACCGCCTGCTCCGAGGTCGTGAACACCTTCATGCCCTCGGTGACGGGCGTGGCACAGGCCGGCAGCGGCTTGGGCGCCTTCTCCACCTGTACGAGGCACATGCGGCAGTTGGCCGCGATCGACAGCTTCTTGTGATAGCAGAAGTGCGGCACGTAGATGCCGAGGCCGTTGGCGGCCTCGATCACCGAGGTGCCGGGAGCGACCTGCGTGGCCTTGCCGTCGATTTCGATGTTCAGCATCGGTTCTATGTGGGGGGGCGTGCGCTGCGGTCAGACGTAGGGTCCGACCAGGCAATGCTTGTGCTCGATGTGGTAGGCGAACTCGTCGCGGAAATGCTTGATGAAGCTCTTGACCGGCAGTGCCGCGGCATCGCCCAGCGCGCAGATCGTGCGGCCGGCGATGTTGTCGGCCACGTTGTTCAGAACGTCGAGGTCTTCCATGCGGCCTTCGCCGCGCTCGATGCGATCGACCATGCGCCAGAGCCATCCGGTGCCTTCGCGGCACGGCGTGCACTGGCCGCACGACTCCTCGTAGTAGAAGTACGACAGGCGCCGGAGCGAGCGCACCATGCAGCGCGTGTCGTTCATGATGATGACGGCCCCCGAGCCCAGCATCGAGCCCGCCTTGGCGATGGAGTCGTAGTCCATGTCCGTGGCCATCATGACGTCGGCCGGGAGCACGGGCATCGACGAGCCGCCGGGAATGCAGGCCTTGAGCTTGCGGCCGTCGCGCATCCCGCCGGCCATCTCGAGCAGCGTGGCGAAGGGCGTGCCGAGCTTGACCTCGAAATTGCCGGGACGCGCGACGTCGCCCGATACCGAGAAGATCTTGGTGCCGCCGTTGTTGGGGCGGCCGAGGTTCAGGAACGTCTCGCCGCCGTTGCGCATGATCCACGCGGCGGCCGCGAACGTCTCGGTGTTGTTGATCGTGGTGGGCTTGCCGTACACCCCGAACGACGCCGGGAACGGCGGCTTGAAGCGCGGCTGCCCCTTCTTGCCCTCGAGGGATTCGAGGAGCGCCGTTTCCTCGCCGCAGATGTACGCGCCGAAGCCGTGGTGGTTGTACAGGTGGAACGAGAAGTCGGAGCCCAGGATGTTCGCGCCGAGCAATCCGGCGGCGTAGGCTTCCTCGATTGCCTCCTCATTGCGCAGGTACGTGTCCCAGATCTCGCCGTGGATGTAGTTGTAGCCACGGTTGGCGCCCATCGCGTAGGCGCCGATGGCCATACCCTCGATCACCGCGTGCGGGTTGTAGTGGAGGATGTCGCGGTCCTTGAACGTCCCGGGCTCGCCCTCGTCGGAATTGCACACGACGAACTTGTCGCCCACGTAGTTCTTGGGCATGAAGCTCCACTTGAGCCCCGTGGGGAAGCCCGCGCCGCCCCGTCCCCGCAATGCGGACTTCTTGAGCTCGGCGATGATCGTATCGGGCGGCGTCTTCTCGGCGAGGATCCTGCGCAGCGCCTCGTAGCCGCCGCGCGCCTCGTAATCCTTGAGCCGCCAGTTGGAGCCGGTGAGCCCCGCCATCAGCACGGCATCGGGGCCGTAGTCCAGGAATTCGGAAGGCGCGTTCATTTCTCGTGCGTCCCGTGCTGCGGATCGAAGCCCGGCTGTCCCTCGCCGCGGTCGGCCGCCGCCGACAGGTCGCCCACGAGCTCGTCGAGCCGCGCGTGGCTCATGAAGCTGCACATGCGGCGGTCGTTGACGATGAGCACCGGCGCGTCGCCGCAGGCGCCCATGCACTCGCCTTCCTTCAGCGTGAACTTGCCGTCGGGCGTGGTCTCGTTGAAGTCGATGCCGAGCTTTTCCTTGAGGTGCGCGGCGGCCTCGTTGGCACCCGAGAGCGCGCACGGCAGGTTGGTGCAGATGGTGACCTTGAAGCGGCCCTGCGGCTTCAGGTTGTACATCGTGTAGAACGTCGCGACCTCGTACACGGCCACTGGTGGCATACCGAGGTAGCGCGCGACCGCGTCCATCACGTCGGTGGACAGCCACCCGTACTCGTCCTGGGCGTAGCCGAGCGCCGACATCACCGCCGACTGCTTCTGGTCGGGCGGATACTTGCGCAGCTCGCGATCGATCTTGCCGGTGAGTTCGGGGGATAGCATGCGTTGGTCAGGACTGCGTCACTGGATGTAGTAGCCCACGGGGCGCCAGATGCCGTCGCTCTCGAGCAGCATCGTCAATTCCTCCGTGGCCTTCTTCTTGCCCGCGAAGGTCGTATCGAAGTGGATCGCGATCTTCATGCCAGGCTTGACGGCCAAGGGGTCCGAGGCGTCCGGCGGATCGCCCACGTAGGCGATCTTCTCGCCCTTGCGCGACGCGACCTTGCCGAAGTCCTTGCGCAGCTTGGGCGCGCCCTGCGTGAAGGCCTGCTTGGTGACCGAGGTGCGGAACGGCTCCGCAGCGGCGGTCCAGGCATCGGCGTACTGCTGCTTGTCCACGCGCGCCAGCCACGTTTCCGCCGCGGTGAGCGCCTCGCGCTGCGGCGGCGTCATGCCCTGCGCGCCCGCGTGCGCGGCGAGCATCGCCGCCAGCGCAAGGGCCGCGAGGCGGGAGACGATGGCAAGGGATACGCGCATCGCGGCTCACCGGTCGATCGACCCGAACACGACGTCCTGCGTGCCGATGATGGCCACGACGTCGGCGATCATGTGCCCGCGCGACATCTCGTCGAGCGCGGCGAGGTGCACGTAGTCGGGCGCACGCAGCTTGACGCGATACGGCTTGTTGGCGCCGTCGGAGACGATGTACACGCCGAACTCGCCCTTGGGATGCTCGATCGCGGCGTAGGCCTCGCCCGGCGGCACATGCATGCCCTCGGTGAAGAGCTTGAAGTGGTGGATCAGCTCTTCCATGTTCGCCTTCATCCCCTCGCGGTTCGGCGGGGCGATCTTGTAGTTCTCGACGATCACCGGCCCGGGATGGGCCTTGAGCCAGGCCACGCACTGCACGATGATGCGGTTGGACTGCCGCATCTCCTCCATGCGCACGAGATAGCGGTCGTAGCAGTCGCCGTTGGTGCCGACCGGCACCTCGAACTGCATGCGGTCATAGACCTCGTAGGGCTGCTTGCGGCGCAGGTCCCAGGCGATGCCGGAGCCACGCAGCATCGCGCCGGTGAAGCCCAGCGCCATCGCGCGCTCCGGCGTGACGACGCCGATGCCCACCGTGCGCTGCTTCCAGATGCGGTTGTCGGTGAGGAGCTCCTCGTATTCGTCGACGCACTTCGGGAAGCGGCTGGCGAAGTCCTCGATGAAGTCGAGCAGGCTCCCCTGCCGCGCCTCGTTCATCTCCTTCAGCGCGCGCGCGTTGCGCAGCTTCGAGGCCTGGTACTGCGGCATGCGATCGGGCAGGTCGCGGTAGACGCCGCCCGGGCGGTAGTAGGCCGCGTGCATGCGCGCGCCGGACACCGCCTCGTAGACGTCGAAGAGATCCTCGCGCTCGCGGAAGGCGTAGAGGAAGGGCGTCATCGCGCCCACGTCGAGCGCGTGGCAGCCGAGCCACAGGAGGTGATTGAGGATGCGCGTGATCTCGTCGAACATCACGCGGATGTACTGCGCGCGCTCCGGCACCTCGATCCCGAGCAGGCGCTCGATGGCGAGGCAGTAGGCGTGCTCGTTGCACATCATGGACACGTAGTCGAGGCGGTCCATGTACGGCAGCGACTGGATGTAGGTCTTGTGCTCGGCGAGTTTTTCCGTCGCACGATGGAGCAAGCCGATGTGCGGATCGGCGCGCTCGATGACCTCGCCGTCGAGCTCGAGCACGAGCCGCAGCACCCCGTGCGCCGCCGGATGCTGCGGGCCAAAATTCATGGTGTAGTTGCGGATCTCAGCCACGCGTCATGCTCACTTGGTGCCGCCGTAATGCTCTTCACGGATGATCCGCGGCGTGATCTCGCGCGGCTCGATCGTGACGGGCTGGTAGATGACGCGCTTCTGCTCGGGGTCGTAGCGCATCTCCACATAACCCGAGATGGGGAAGTCCTTGCGGAACGGATGGCCCACGAAGCCGTAGTCGGTGAGGAGCCGCCGCAGGTCCGGATGCCCGTCGAACACGATGCCATAGAGGTCGAAGGCCTCGCGCTCGAACCAGTTGGCGGCCGGCCACACGTCGACCACGCTCGCCACCACGGGGAAATCCTCGTCGGGCGCGAACACACGCACGCGCAGCCGCCAGTTGTGCGTGAGCGAAAGCAGGTGGTACACCGCGGCGAACCGAGGCCCTTCCCACGCACCGTTGCCGAAGGTGGAATAGTCCACGCCGCAGACGTCGATGAGCGTCTCGAAGCGCAGCTCCGGGCGGTCGCGCAGCTCGCGCATCGCCGCGACGAGGCCGTCGGCGGCGATCACGATCGTGACCTCCCCGCGGTCGGTGACGACGCTCTTCAGTGTCTCGCCGAAGGCCGCCTCGAGCGCGGCAGCCAGGGTCTCGAGTCGAGTGGCCATCAGCGGGCGATCGTGTTCGTCCGCCAGATCTTGTTCTGGAGCTGGAGGATGCCGTAGAGCAGCGCCTCGGACGTGGGCGGGCAGCCGGGGACGTAGATGTCGACCGGCACGATGCGGTCGCAGCCGCGCACGACCGAGTAGGAATAGTGGTAGTAGCCGCCGCCGTTGGCGCACGAGCCCATCGAGATGACCCAGCGCGGCTCGGCCATCTGGTCGTA
>CAZUGY010000196.1:0-4776 GCA_964620265.1 uncultured Alcaligenaceae bacterium | reverse complement strand
GCCGTGATCTCGAGGTTGCGCCGCGTGGCGGGGTCGAGCGCCACGAAGGCGCTCTCGCGCTCCACCACGAGCGTGCGCACGTGCGCGAGCGCCGACTGCTGCGTGGCATCGGCATAGGCCAGCAGCGCACCGGCCGCACCCACGGCGAGCGGCGCATCGTCCGCGCCGAAGGCGGCGAGCGACGCGGTACCGAGCTGCTTGCACAGCGCGCGCGCGGCGTTGTCGCGGTCGAACTGCCACGTGGGCAACGCGCGCACCGGGATCTGCTGGCGCAGCGGCGGCGCCTCGGTGCCGTCGGGGACGAGCATCTCCGCCGGCGCGATGCGCTCCAGCACAGCCGATGCTTCGGCCGCCGGCACGTCGGTGAGCACGAACTGTCCCGAGGCCAGGTTCAAGCGGGCGACACCTGCGCGCTTGCCGTCGACCACGACCGCGGCGAGCCACGCGTCGCGCTTCGCATCGAGGAGGTTGGCGTCGGTGAGCGTGCCGGGCGTGACGATGCGCGCTACCTTGCGCTCCACCGGACCCTTGCTCGTGGCGGGATCGCCCACCTGCTCCACGATCACCACCGACTCGCCCTGCTTCATGAGCTTGGCGAGGTAGGGCTCGAGCGCGTGGAAGGGCACGCCCGCCATCGGGATCGGCATGCCGGCGGACTGTCCGCGCGCGGTGAGCGTGATGTCGAGCGCGCGCGCCGCGTGCTCGGCATCGGCGAAGAAGAGCTCGTAGAAGTCGCCCATCCGGTAGAAGACGAGCTTGTCCGGATGGTCCGCCTTGACGCGCAGGTACTGCTGCATCATCGGCGTGTGCGCGGTGAGATCCGGTGTCTTCATGGGGGACGCCTGCGTGGGCCTGCGAAGGGTGTCGGACGGAACTCCAACGAACCCATGGCGCGACGCGGCGCTGAAGCGCGAGAACTGGGAGAAGTCGAGATCATAAGCGATGCGAGCGATCCGCCTTTCCCGGTCCTTCTCCGACCGTCGCGCTGGGTTCGAAGGTGCCCGCGACGATCCGCGCGAGCCCGACCGGGACTGCACTTTGGGGCAGTACCCCTGCGGGACCGGGGCCGGTATCCTTCCTCCGCATGGGTGGTAAAACGCGACCGAACAGGCGCACCTGCCGCTGCGGGCGCGAGACGTCGTCCGCAGTGCGCGACGCCATCGCGACGAAAGCTTCCCGAGGAGCCCCGGTGCATGGAGTGGACACAGAGGACGAACGGCAGGCGTGTCGATCGGACCGTGGCGTCCGCCGCATGGTTGTGCTGGCAGCGACCGGACTCGCCTTGCCGCTCGCGCCGCCTGCCTTCGCTGCCGACGACGAGGATCTTGCCAAGCAACTCTCCAATCCCGTGGCGGCGCTGATCAGCGTTCCCTTCCAGTACAACTACGACGGCGACATCGGGGTCGAGCGCGACGGGCGCAAGAACTACATGAACATCCAGCCCGTCGTGCCGATGTCCCTGACCGCGGAATGGAACATCATCTCGCGCACGATCCTTCCCGTGATCGACCAGAGGAACGTCACGGTCGACGGCGAGCATCAGTTCGGCCTGGGCGATACCGTGCAAAGCCTGTTCTTCTCCCCGGCCAAGCCCGGTCCTTCCGGGATGATCTGGGGCCTAGGCCCCGTGTTCCTGATCCCCACCGGGAGCGAGGACGTGCTGAGCGCGCGGAAGTGGGGCGCAGGACCCACGGGAGTCGCGCTCGAGCAGGACGGTCCCTGGACCTATGGCATCCTCGCCAATCACATCTGGTCATTCGCTGGAGACAACGACCGGCCTTACGTGAACTCCACCTTCCTGCAGCCGTTCCTGAGCTACACGACCAAGGACGCGTGGACGTTCACGCTCAATACCGAGTCGACCTACGACTGGCGTGCGGAGCAATGGTCGGTACCGATCGACGGCTTGATCAGCAAGCTGGTCAAGGTCGGGGGTCACCCCGTCAGCATCGGCGTCGGCGCGCGCTACTGGGCGGATTCGCCGGAGGGCGGACCGCACGGATGGGGCGCCCGGCTCGTGGTGACGTTGCTGTTCCCGAGATAGAAGCGCGACGACTTCCACTGGAACGCTCGACAGCGACGAACGGATGGACGCCAAACAACTCATCATGCTGGCCTTCCAGGTCGCCATCCTGGCCACCGTGTTCGGCTTCGGGCTCAAGGCGACGCGGGCGGATGCGCTCTACGTCCTGGGCCGGCCGTGGCTACTCGCGCGGTCGCTGCTCGCGCTGTTCGTGGTCATGCCGGTCCTCATCGCCACCTTCGTGACGATATTCGACTTCCCGGCGACCATCGAGATCGTGCTGATGGCGTTGGCCGTATCGCCCGTGCCGCCGCTGCTCCCGCAGCGGGAGGAGAAGGCGGGCGGGCACCACTCCTATGCGCTCGGGCTCATGTTCATCGCCGCGGCGATCGCCGTCGTGGCGGTGCCGCTGATTCTGGGTGTCCTGTCCCACGTGTTCAATCGGCCGTTGTCGATCGACGCCTGGACGATCGCCAGGATCGTCCTCATGATGGTGCTGGCGCCGCTTGTCGCCGGAGCCCTGGTCCGCTGGCTGGCGCCGCGCATCGCGGCCCGGCTGGAAAAGCCGGTGCACCTCCTCGCCGTCGTGCTGCTGGTCGTGGGCGCGCTCGTGGTGATCGCCGGAACGTGGGAGGCGATCTGGGCCGCCACCGGACGGGGCACCGTGCTTGCGATCGTCGCCTTCGTGCTGCTGGGACTCCTCGTGGGGCACTTCCTCGGCGGGCCGGAGCCCAGCAACAGGACGGTCCTGGGACTTTCGTGCGCCTGCCGCCACCCGGCCATCGCGCTCGCCCTGGCATCCGCGAACTATCCCGACATGCGCTTTGGCAGCACGATCCTCCTGTACCTCATCGTCAGCCTCATCGTGGGATTCCCGTACATCGCATGGCGGCGCCGGGTGAGTGCGGCGACGTCCGCGTGAGCGGCCGGGGCAATGGCAGCGCACGCCTCCGGTTCCGGTGACCCCCCAGCGGACGAGAGCACCAGCCTCTCGCGCAAGCGCACGTCGTTGTCGGTCGAGCGCAGCTTCCTCGCCTTCGAGCGCACGCTCATGGCGTGGCTGCGCACGTCGCTGTCGATGATCAGCTTCGGCTTCACGCTCGTGAAGTTCTTCGACTTCCTCGAGGAGGAGCGGGGCGGGCCGATCGTGGGTCGCTTCGGCGGCACGTGGGCCACCACGTCGCTCGGCATGGCGATGATCGTCATCGGCACCGGCGCGCTGGTGATGGCGATCATCCAGCACCACCGGCGCGTGATCGCATTGCGGCGCCAGGGACTGCTGCCGCAGTGGAATCTCGCCATGAACGTCGCCATCCTGGTGGCCATGCTCGGCGTGTTCGCGCTGGTGTCCCTGGTCATGGGCAGGTCGTGACGGCGATACCCTTCGAGTCCCTGCTCGCCGCGCTCGTCTTCGCGGGCGCCTTCCTGCTCGCGGGCCTGTTTGACGGCTCGGAGGGCGTGGAGCGCTTCTGGTCGCGGCGCCGCTTCATCTCGGCGGCCGCGGGGATCTCCGTCGCGTACATCTTCATCGACGTGCTGCCCGAGCTCGAGCTCCAGCGGCAGGTGATCGTCAAGGCGGCGGCGGGTCCGCTGCTCTTCGCCGAACAGCGTCTGTACCTCCTCGCGCTGCTGTCGTTCGTGGTGGTGTACGGCCTCGAGCACATCGTGCTCGTCAAGCGTGAGGGGCGCCGCGAGACGGTCGCCCGCGGCGGGGTGGATGCCGTCTATTACCTCCACGTGCTGGGCTTTGCCGTGTATAGCGCGCTGATCGGCTATCTCGTGGTGGAGCGCGCGGAGCGCGGAGCCCTGGCACTTGCGGTCTACGTGTTCGCGATGACGGTGCATTTCCTGATCGTCGATCATGCGCTCGCCGAGGAGCACGGCAGCGCCTATCGCAGGAAGGGCCGCTGGCTGCTGGCCGCAGGCGTCCTCGTCGGCTGGGTCATCGCTGTCGCGATGCCGGTGTCGGATGTCGTGGTGGCCCGCCTGTTCGCGGTGCTCGCGGGCGGCGTGGTCATCACGAGCCTGCGGGCGGAACTGCCCAACGAGCGCGACGGCCGCTTCTGGCCGTTCTGCATGGGCGCGGTGATCTTCGCCGCATTCCTCATGCTGGCGTAGCGAGCACGCCGGCGCGCTCGCCGCACACTCCGCGGATTCGATCCGCCCGATCCGCATGTTCCTTGCGCTTGCTCCGCGAGCGCGATCCCTGCGCGACCGGACGCACGCGTCCCCGGCGCGGTGGTGCAATACAGCCCCGCGCGCAGGTTATGACCTAGGTAAATATATTCAATGAGAAATGGGCGTAGGGTTCTGCTACGCTTTTCCCACAACACGAGAATGCTCGTGCAGCCAAGAGGAGTAGCCCCATGAGCGAAGACAAGACCGAGGGAAGCTGTCCCTTCCATCCCAACGCCGCCAAGGCCCGCACCAACCGCGACTGGTGGCCCACAGAGTTGCGGCTCGACCTCCTGAACCAGCACTCGTCGCGGTCGAACCCGATGGGCGAGGCGTTCGACTACGCCAAGGAATTCGCGAGCCTCGACCTCGCCGCCGTCAAGGCCGACCTGCGCGCGCTGATGACCACCTCGCAGGACTGGTGGCCCGCCGACTTCGGGCACTACGGCCCGCTCTTCATCCGCATGGCCTGGCATAGCGCCGGTACCTACCGCATCGGCGACGGCCGCGGCGGCGGTGGACGCGGGCAGCAACGCTTCGCGCCGCTCAATAGCTGGCCCGACAACGTGAGCCTCGAC
>CAZUGY010000195.1:0-4797 GCA_964620265.1 uncultured Alcaligenaceae bacterium | reverse complement strand
GCCTACATCAACATCGACGACAGCTCGCGCGCCGCCGCATCGAGCACCGGCAGGAAGCGGCGCGTGAGGTCGGGCAGCGGGACGCGCGTGGCCTGCGTGCTGATGTTCATCGCCGCCACCACGTTGCCCCGCAGGTCGCGCACCGGGACGGCGATCGAGCGCAGGCCGAGCTCGAGCTCCTGGTCCACGATGGCATAGCCGTCCCCCACCACGCCCGCCAGCACCCTGCGCAGGCGCTCGGGCGCGCTCACCGTGCGCGGTGTGTACGCGACGAGCTTCACGCGCTGGAGGTAGGCACCGAGCGCGGCGGACGGCAGGTGCGCGAGCAGTACGCGACCCATCGACGTGCAATACGCCGGCAGGTGCGTACCGAGCGACAGGTCGACCGACATGATCCGCCGCGTGGTCGACGAGCGCGCGACGTAGAGGATGTCGTCGCCGTCGAGGAGCGCGATCGACGACGACTCGTCGAGCACGGCGCTCACGTGATCCAGCAACGGCTGCGCCGACGTCGCGAGCGTGGTCGACGACAGGTAGGCGTGGCCCAGGCCCAGGATCTTGGGACGCAGCGAGAACGTCTTGCCGTCCTCGCTGCCCGCGAGGCCCAGGCGCGAGAGCGTGTAGAGGCATCGCCGCACCGCCGCGCGCGGGATGCCGGTGCGATGCGACAGTTGCGCGATGGTGAGCGAGCGCTTCTGTTGGGAAAACCCCTGGATGACCGCCAGCCCGCGGGCGAGCGAGGTCATGAAGTTGGGATCGCCCGACATCGCCTCGATCGCCTGCGCCGGCGTTTGCGCCGGTTCGATCGCGGGCGCGGGCGCGACGACCTCTGCCGGCGCATCGTCCTTTGTCTTTCGCCTTTGCATCCTGTTCAGGGTCACGCCCGCAGAGTGTTCGATTAACGCACTTTTTTTCGATAATCGCACTTGACGCGTCGCTTGGCAATAGCGCACATTGGCGGGCTCCACTCCTGCAGGCCATGGGCGACTTCATCCAGCTGATCGTTTCGGGCACGGCCACCGGCGCGATCTACGCGCTCGCCGCGCTCGGCTTCACGCTGCTGTGGCAGGCCGCGGGCGCGATCAATTTCGCGCAGGGCGAGTTCGTGATGCTCCCGGCGTTCGCGATGCTCTTCTGGCTCGCGCTGGGCGCGCCGCTGTGGCTCGCATTCCTGCTCTCCTGCGTCATGTCCATGCTCGTGCTGGGCTACGGATTCAAGAAGGTGCTGGTCGATCCGCTGATCAAGCACGGCGTGATCCCGCTCGTCATCGCGACGCTCGGACTGGCCATCGCCGCCAAGACGGCCATCCGCGCGGGCTACAGCGCGGAAGCGCATCCTTTTCCGAGCCCGTTTCCGGGCGGGCAGCTCGCGCTCGCCGGCATCAACGTCTCCTATGCCGACATCGGCACGCTGGTGCTCGCAGGCGCGATCGTGATCAGCCTCCAGGCATTCCTCAACCGCACGGTCACCGGACGCGCGATGCAGGCCGTGGCACAGAACACCGAGGCCGCGCGGGTGCTCGGCATCGACGTGCGGCGCATGGTCCTGTATGTCTTCCTCATCAATGCGATCCTGGCCACCGTGACGGCCCTGCTCATCGCGCCCACCTACCTCGCCAAGTTCGACATGGGCGACTCGATCGGGCAGAAGGCCTTCTTCGCGGCCATCATCGGCGGCTTCAACCAGACGCGCGGCGCGCTGCTGGGCGGCGTGCTGATCGGCGTCCTCGAGAACGTCGTGGGGTTCTACTTCTCGCCGGCGTACAAGGAAGGTGTTGCGCTCGTGCTCTTCCTGCTGGTGATCCTGTTCCGCCCCGAGGGCCTCTTGGGCAAGGCGGAGGAGCGCAAGGTATGACGCGCAACCTCGTCCGCCCCGCGGCCATCGTCGCGGTGCTCGCCCTCCTGGTGGTGGCGGCGCTGTACATGAAGCGCAGCGACGTGTACCTCCTCACGCTGTGCTGCGTGTATCTCATGGCCACGTTCGGCCTCAACCTCACCGTAGGCTACGCCGGGCAGATGTCGCTCGGCCAGGCGGCATTCTTCGGCATCGGCGCGTACATCGCGGCCATCGCGCTCAAGGCCGGCTGGCCGTTCTTCGTGGTGCTGCCGATCGCCGCGGTCGCGTGCTTCCTCCTGGGCCTGGCGCTCGGCTTTCCTGCATTGCGCGTGCAGCACCATTACCTCGCCTTCGCCACGCTCGGCTTCAACGTGCTCGTGTTCCTCATGATGCGCAACGAGGAGAAGATCACCGGCGGCACGTTCGGCATCGCGTCCATCCCGCGGCCCACGATCTTCGGTATCTCCACCGATCACCACGTCCCCTTCTTCTACTTCACGCTGGCCTCGCTCGTGGTGCTCGCGCTTCTCCTCTGGTGGCTGTTGCGCTCGCCCTGGGGACGCGCCTTCGCGGCCCTGCGCGACAACCCGATCCGCGCCGAGAGCCTCGGCGTGAACATCACCGCCTATACGTTGCTGGCCTTCGCGATCGGCGCCGCGTGCGCGGGCATCGGCGGCGTGTACTTTGCATCGCTCGTGGAATTCATCGAGCCCGGGCCTTTCCACTTCTCCACCTCGCTCATGATGCTGCTGGCGGTGATCGTGGGCGGCTCGGGACGCTTCTTCGGGCCCGTGATCGGCACCATCGTGATCATTCTGCTGCCGGAGGTCCTGCGCTCCTCGAGCATCGAGGCCCTGAAGTTCATGCAGAAGTGGTACCTCGTGTTCTTCGGCGTGGCGGTGATGGCGCTCATGGTGTGGCTGCCGGGCGGCGTGCTCTCGCTCGCCGATCGCTGGAAGAAGCCGCCGGAGCCCCCGAAATGAGTACCGGCAACGCAGCGCAGCCCTTCCTCGAGGTCCACGACGTGCGCAAGGAGTACGGCGCGATCAAGGCCGTGGACGGCGTGAGCTTCCGGGTGGGCCCGGGCGAGATCGTGGGCGTGATCGGTCCCAACGGCTCGGGCAAGACCACGCTCTTCAACAGCATCCTGGGCCAGATCAGGCCCACGTCGGGCCACGTGGCGTTCTGCGGCGAGGACATCACCGGCATGTCGCCGCTCGAGCTCTCGCGCCGCGGCGTGGGACGCACCTTCCAGACGCTGCAGGTCTTCGGGCAGATGTCGGTGCGCGACAACCTGATCGCCGCCGCGCAGGAATTCAAGGGATCGCTCGCCTCGCGCCTCTTCGCCCCGCCCGATGCGGGCCTGGGGCAGGAGGCCGACCGCATGATCGCCCTCTTCCGCCTGCAGCACGTGGCGCATCTTCCCGCGGGCACGCTCTCCTACGGCCAGCAGAAGCTCATCGACATCGCGATGGCTTTCATGCGCAAGCCGCGCCTCGTGCTCCTCGACGAGCCCTGCGCGGGGGTCAATCCGAGCCTCGTGGAACAGCTGCGCGAGCTTCTCGTGACCCTCAACAGGGAGCAGGGCGGCAGCTTCGTGGTGATCGAGCACAACATGGACTTCATCATGCAGCTGTGCCCCCACGTGATCTGCATGGTGGAGGGCAAGGTGCTGGCCGAGGGAGCGCCGGAGGCCGTGCAGTCCAACCGGGACGTGCTGGAGGCCTATCTTGGCAACTAGGTTGGCAGCCGGGTCGGCCACCGGGCCGGAGGCCACGCGCGCGTCGTCCGGCAGCATCATCGAGTTCGATCGCGTGGTCGCGGGCTACACGCCCAGCCTCACGATCCTCAACGAGACCACGCTCGATGCGCGCCGGGGCGAGATCACATTGCTGATCGGCCCCAACGGCGCCGGCAAGTCCACCGTGCTGAAGACGCTCTTCGGCCTCCTCACACCCCGCTCGGGCGACGTGCGCTTCGAAGGGCAGGTGATCAACGGCGCGTCGCAGCGCGACCTCCTGGCGCGCGGCATCGCCTTCGTGCCGCAGGGGCGCAACCTGTTCGGGTCGCTGTCGGTTCGCCACAACCTGGAGCTGGGCGGCATCACGCTGCCGCGCGGCGAGCTTCCCGGACGCATCGAGGAAGTGCTCGCGCGCTTCCCGCGCATCCGCGAGCGCATCGACAACCAGGCCTCCACGCTGTCGGGCGGCGAACAGAAGCAGCTCGAGGTGGGGCGTGCGCTGCTGCTGCGTCCGCGCGTACTGCTGATCGACGAGCCCTCGATCGGGCTGTCGCCCAAGCTCGTGCAGGACGTGATGGGCCTGCTGCGACAGCTCGCGGACGACGGCGTCACGGTGCTCATGGTCGAGCAGAACGTGCGCACCGCGCTCAAGTATGCCGATCGCGCACTCGTGCTCGAGATGGGCCGCCTGGCACTCGACCGTCCGGCCTCCGAGCTCCTGCACGATCCCGATCTGAATCGCCTCTTCCTGGGCGGGCACGCCCGCAAGAGCGCCACCTGACGCAGCGCAACCTCTCCCCTTTAGCGAGCCGCTTTCTCCACATCGATGCTTCTTCCATGATCAACAAGATCCTTCCTTCCGCACAGGCCGCCGTCGCCGACATCGCAGACGGCGCCACCATCATGATCGGCGGCTTCGGCACGGCCGGCATGCCTTCCGAGCTCATCGACGCGCTGATCGCGCAGGGCGCCCGCGACCTCACCATCGTCAACAACAATGCCGGCAACGGCGACACCGGCCTCGCCGCGCTCCTGAAGACCAAGCGCGTGCGCAAGATCATCTGCTCCTTTCCCCGGCAGACGGACTCGCACGTCTTCGACGCGCTCTACCGCGCCGGCGAGATCGAGCTCGAGCTCGTGCCGCAGGGCAACCTGGCCGAGCGCATCCGCGCGGCCGGTGCGGGGATCGGTGCGCTCTTCTCGCCGACAGGAGTCGGCA
>CAZUGY010000194.1:0-5049 GCA_964620265.1 uncultured Alcaligenaceae bacterium | reverse complement strand
CCCGAGCCTCCCCCCGGCGCCAGCCGCGTGGCGTTCAAGGTATGCTGGGCGACCAGGTTGGGCACACGCGGGGCGCGTCGTCCCGGGAACATCGACTTTCGATCCAGGAGGATCCATGTACGTCCGTCACATCTTAGGGCCCGCCTCGCGCGCGGCCTTCGTCGCACTCGTCGCCACGGCGTTGGCGGCACCTGCCCTCGCCATCGACAACCTCAAGATCCTGGTCCCCGCCAATCCGGGCGGCGGCTGGGACCAGACCGGCCGTGCCCTGCAGGCCGCGATGCAGGAAAGCAAGCTCGTCTCCAAGGTGCAGGTCGACAACAAGGGCGGCGCCGGCGGCACCATCGGCATCGCCCAGTTCGTGAACTCGCAGAAGGGCGATCCGAATGCGCTGATGGTGGGCGGCATGGTGATGGTGGGCGCCATCGTGACCAACAAGTCGCCCGTCACGCTCGCGCAGGTCACGCCGATCGCGCGGCTCACCGGCGAATACGAGGTGATCGTGGTGCCGGCCTCGTCCAAGATCAAGACGATGAAGGAGCTCGTGGACCAGCTCAAGGCCAATCCCGGCAGCGTCTCCTGGGGCGGCGGGTCCGCCGGCGGCACCGACCACATCCTGGCGGCGATGATCGCGCAGGCGGTGGGCGCGGATCCCGCCAAGATCAACTACATCGCCTACGCGGGCGGCGGCGAGGCGCTGGCCGCGATCCTGGGCGGGCACGTGGCGGCGGGCGTCAGCGGCTACGGCGAGTTCGCGGGCCAGATCAAGTCGGGCAAGATGCGCGCGCTCGCGATCTCGTCGGACAAGCGCCTGCCCGGCATCGACATTCCCACGTTGAAGGAGCAGGGCATCGACGTCGAGCTTTCCAACTGGCGCGGCGTGTTCGCCCCGCCGGGCCTCACCGATGCGCAGCGCAAGGAGCTCGTCGACCTCGTCGGCAAGACCGTGAAAACCCCGGCCTGGCAGGCCACGCTCAAGAAGAACGAGTGGGATGACCTCTACGAGGGCGGCGATGCCTTCAAGGCCTTCCTCGACAAGGACATCGCGCGGGTGACGAAGATCATCGAGAGCGTGGGGCTGGTCAAGAAGTAGCGCGGGTGAGCACGGGCTCGCAGGGGAGCGCGCGATGACGGCGCGGGGACACGCGGGCGAGCTCGCGCTCTCGCTCGGTCTCCTCGCCATCGGCGTCTTCGTGCTGCTCGACACCGGCACGATTCCCGAAGGGCAGTCCTACGCCGGGGTCGGTCCGCGCTTCTTTCCCTATCTCGTGGGCAGCGGCCTCACCGTGTGCGGGGCGCTCCTCGCCTGGTGTGCGGCGACCGGCGGCTGGCGGGCGATGCCGGAGGACGCGGGCGTGCACGACGCGCCCGACTGGCGTGCCTTCGTGCTCATCAGCGCGGGCATCGTGCTGCAGATGGTCGTCATCGGCTTCGCCGGATTCATCCTCGCGGGCGTGGCGCTGTTCGCGCTGGTCGCGCGCGGCTTCGGCAGCACGCGGGTGGTGCGCGACGTCCTGATCGGCGCGGTGCTCGTGACGCTCGCCTATCTCGTGTTCACGCAGCTCCTCTCGCTGTCGCTGCCCGCGGGCTGGCTGTCCTTCCTCTAGGTCATGGAATCCTTCCACGCCCTCGTCGACGGCTTCGCGGTCGCGCTCACGCTCACCAACCTCATGTGGGGCTTCGTGGGCGTCACGCTCGGTACCGCGGTGGGCGTGCTGCCCGGCGTCGGCCCCGCATTGACCATCGCGCTCCTGCTGCCGGCGACGTCGAAGATCGAGCCCACGGGCGCGCTCATCATGTTCGCCGGCGTCTACTACGGCGCGATGTTCGGCGGTTCGACGACCTCGATCCTGCTCAACACGCCCGGCGAATCGGCGACGATCATCACGGCGATGGAAGGCAACCTCATGGCCAAGGCCGGCCGTGCGGGGCCGGCGCTCGCCACGTCGGCGATCGGCTCGTTCGTCGCCGGCACGCTGGCCACGATCGCGCTCACGCTGCTCTCGCCGCTGGTGGTCGACATCGCGCTCAAGTTCGGCCCGGCCGAGTACTTCGCGGTGATGGTGCTGGCATTCACCACCGTGTCCGCGGTGCTCGGCGCCTCGCCGCTGCGCGGCATCGCCGCGCTCTTCTTCGGGCTCTTTCTGGGCCTCATGGGCATCGACACGCAGACCGGCCAGGCGCGCTTCACGCTCGGCATCCCGGAGCTCCTCGACGGCATCGACGTCGTGGTGGTCGCGGTGGGTCTCTTCGCGGTCGGCGAGACGCTGTACGTGGCCACGTACCTCAATCGCACGATGGACAAGCTCGAAAAGTTCAGCGGCTCGGTGATGATGAGCGCGCAGGACTGGGCGCGCTCGTGGAAGCCGTGGCTGCGCGGGACGTTGCTCGGCTTCCCGTTCGGCACGCTGCCGGCCGGCGGCGCGGAGATTCCCACGTTCCTCTCCTATGCGATCGAGCGCAAGCTCACCAAGCATCCCGAGGAATTCGGCAAGGGCGCGATCGAGGGTGTCGCCGGTCCCGAGGCCGCGAACAATGCGTCGGCCACCGGCACGCTGGTGCCGCTGCTCACGCTGGGGCTGCCCACCACCGCCACCGCGGCGATCATCCTCGCCGCCTTCCAGCAGTACGGGCTGCAACCCGGACCCCTGCTCTTCGAGACGCAGCCCACGCTCGTGTGGGCGCTCATCGCGAGCATGTACATCGGCAACGTGATCCTGCTGATCCTCAACCTGCCGCTGGTGGGGCTGTGGGTGAAGCTCCTGGCCATTCCGCGGCCGCTGCTCTACGCGGGCATCCTGATCTTCGCGACCCTCGGGGCCTATGGCCTGCGCAATTCCTGGTTCGACCTCCTGCTGCTGTACCTCATCGGGCTCGTCGGCTTTCTCATGCGCCGCTACGACGTGCCGGTGGCGCCGGTCATCGTGGGCATGATCCTGGGCCCGCTCGCCGAGAGCCAGTTCCGCCGTGCGCTCGCCATCAGCCAGGGTGATCTGTCGGTGTTCGTGACGCAACCCATCGCCGGCGGCGTGCTGCTCGTCGCGGCGCTCACGGTGATCGTGCCGCCGCTGTGGCGTCGCGTGGCCGCGCGGCGTGCGCCGCGCGAGGCTTGACGCACCGCTACTCCCGCTGGGCGCTTGCGCTGGCCATCGGGGCCGGCGCGGGATACCTGTGCGCGCGCCTGGGCACGCCCATCCCCTGGATGCTGGGTCCGCTCTTCGCGCTCGCGGTCGTGCGCGTGGCGGGCGTGGACGTGGAGGCGCCCCCGCCCTGCCGCTATCTCGGACAGTGGGTCATCGGCACCGCGCTCGGCCTCTACTTCACGCCGCACGTGCTGGGCGAAGTGGCGGGGCTGTGGTGGCTGCTGGTCGCGGGCGCGCTTTTCGCGATCGCGCTGGGCTACATCTCCGGCTTGGCGCTCGCGCGCATGGCCGGCTTCGATCGCACGACGGGGATCTTCGCCAGCGTGCCCGGGGGTGCCTCGGAGATGTCGATCCTGGGCGAGCGCTTCGGCGGCCGCATGGATCGCATCGCCGCGGCGCAGAGCATGCGCATCCTCATCGTGGTCGGCCTCGTGCCGGCGGCGATCACCGCGCTCGGCGTGCACGGCAGCGACGTCTACGTGCAGGGCGCGAAGGCCTTCGATGCGGCGGGCTTTGCGCTCCTCATGGCGTTGACGCTGGCCGGCGGCGTTGCCTGCCATCGCCTGCGCGTGCCCAACGGCTTCGTGATCGGCGCGCTCGCGATGTCGATTCCCTTGACCGGGATGTCGATCGACCTCTCGCTCATGCCCACCGAAGTCTCCAATGCAGGACAGTGCCTGCTGGGCTGTGCGCTCGGCTCGCGCTTCCAGGATGACTTCCTGCGCGGCGCGCATCGCTTCGTGACGGCGGTGGTCGTGACGGTGGTGCTGTCGATCGTGCTGTCGGGGCTCTTCGGTGCCGGCATGGCGTGGGTCGCGGGGCAGTCGCCGGCCACGCTCGTGCTCGGCACCGCGCCCGGTGGCATGGCGGAGATGTGCGTCACCGCCAAGGTGCTGCAGCTCGGCGTGCCGCTCGTCACCGCCTTCCACGTCACGCGGCTCGTGGTGCTGCTGCTCGCGACACCGCTCATCTTTCCGCGGGCGCGCCGGTGGTATCGGGCGCGGGCGCAGCGCGTGCGGCCGCAGTCGCGTCCACGATAGCACCGCCAAATTGGTAAGGCCGCCCGACCGGTGCGAACCCCAGTCGGCGCGCGTAGAATTTACGCAACGCCGCATCGCATGACGGCGCAGCAGAACGTCCACGGCGCGTCGCGCCTCTCCCATCCTTCGCACTGCCTTGCCGCGCGCGTCGCGGCGGGTCGCTATCCCCTCACATGAGTGCAGCTCCATGAACCTGTCCCAAGCCACCCTCGCCGCCGCCGTCGACGCTCCCGACTACGTGCAACACGCACGCCTCCTTGCCTGGGTGCGCGAGATCGCGGCGCTCACGGAGCCGTCGCGCATCGTGTGGTGCGATGGCAGCCAGGCGGAATACGACCGCCTGTGCAAGGAGATGGTGGACGCCGGAACCTTCATCGCGCTCGCCGCCGACAAGCGTCCGGGCAGCTATCTCGCGCGCTCCGATCCGTCGGACGTCGCGCGCGTGGAGGACCGCACCTTCATCTGCAGCCAGTCGCGCGACGATGCGGGGCCCACCAACAACTGGGTGGCGCCGCAGGAGATGCGCGGTACGTTGCAGGGGTTGTTCCAGGGCTGCATGCGTGGCCGCACGATGTATGTGGTGCCGTTCTCGATGGGTCCACTCGGCAGCCCCATCGCGCACATCGGCATCGAGATCTCCGACAGCCCGTACGTGGCCGTGAACATGAGGCTCATGACGCGCATGGGCCGCGCGGTGTACGACGTGCTCGGCAGCGACGGCGACTTCGTCCCCTGCGTGCACTCGGTGGGCGCGCCGCTGGCGCCCGGGCAGGAGGACGTCGCGTGGCCATGCAATCCCGACCACAAGTACATCGTGCACTTTCCCGAGGCGCGCGAGATCTGGAGCTACGGCTCGGGCTACGGCG
>CAZUGY010000193.1:0-5087 GCA_964620265.1 uncultured Alcaligenaceae bacterium | reverse complement strand
CTACGTCATGAACCCCACATCCTTCACCGTGAAGTTCGCCAGATTCGGAAACACCTGCTCGATATCGCTGCCCGGCATGCCGAACCACTTGCCGAGCGTGGCGCCGATCTGGTCCACGCCGATCGACGGGATCCACGCCCCGTTGTTGCCGGCATCCATCGTGCCGCTCCGGATGAGATCCGGGAACGTGCCGTACATGTCGGCGCCCTTCACCGAGCCGCCCAGCACGATCTGGTGCCCGCCCCACGCGTGGTCCACGCCGGAGTTGGCGTTGCCGTTGAACGTGCGGTTGAAGTCGGAGAGCGTGACCTGCGTCACGTCGGTCGACACTCCAGCCGCGACGGTGAAGTCGTAGAACGCCTTCATCGCCGGGAAGAGCTGGTTGAAGAGGTTGGTCTGGTTGGTGACGGTGTTGGAGTGCGTGTCGTAGCCGCCCATGCTCACGAAGAAGACCTGGCGCTTCACACCTGTGGCGGCGCGGGCGTCGATGAGCCGTGCGACCTGGCGGAGCTGCTGCGCGATGCCGGTGTTGAGGAGCGCGCCGCCGACCGTGAAGGCGTTCTGGATCACCGGGGGCAGCGTCGCCGTGAGGATCGGATTGGCGGTTTCGTTGGCCGTGAGCGCCTTGTCCATCACCCCTGCCGCGCCGACCACCACCTGGTTGGCGGGGTTGGCATTCCTGAGCAGGGACACGAGCGCGTCGTAGCGGGCCCTCGACACCGCGTCGGTGCCCTGGCCCGACATGGAGACGCCGCCGTTTTGCGGAACCACCAGCGGCGAGGTATTCGCGCCGATGGTATAGAGCTGCGATCCCGACACGGACACCGCAGCAGGAATGAGCTGTCCGGCATTGGCCGTGACGAGCCTGTCGGCGAACCGTCCGCCCCATCCCGAGCGCACGGGTGCGCCAGGCTGCAGGCCATTCCACTGGTCCTGCTGGTCGGAGTGCGAGAACAGCGAAGGCGGACGGGCGGACGGGGTGGACTGGTAGGCCGCGCGATTGGCGATCGGCCGCACCAGCGTGCCGGCGTTGGCCAGCACGGCCATCTTGCCTTGTGTGTAGAGCGGGGCGATCGTGGCCATGCTCGGATGGAAGCCGAAGGTCTTGCCCTTCGCGGAGAATTGCACGAGCTGGGCCTGCGGGATCTGCACGTTGGACGCCGTTGTGCGCACGGTCGAGTACGCGGCGTAGTCCGTGTACGGGATGATCATGTTGTTCGAGTCGCTGCCCCCGAACAGCATCACCACCACGATGGCCTTGTAGCCGCTCATCGCCTGGGCTTCCGCGCTGCTCACGCCCCAGGTGCAGAGATTTCCGGCGAGGGCGCCCGCGGTGAGCGCGCCCGAGGAGGTCAGGAACTTCCGGCGATTAGTGTTCATTAGCGCTGCACCTGGTAGTCGTAGGACGAAGCCATCAGATACACCGCCTGGCGGATGCGATTCAGCTTCTGCGCGGCGGTGGGGGTCGCACTGAGCGTGATGGCATTGACTGCCGTCACGATGGTCGGCTCGAGCGCCGCCGGGAACTGTCCGCCGGCGAGCACCTTGTTGATCTGCGCCACGAGCGCCGGCGGGTCCGTGGCCAGCGCGTCGAACTGGTCGAGGAAGAGGCGCGTTCCGCTCGACGCGATGATGTTCGGATCGGCGGTGTATCCCTGGAACACGAGGCGGTACACGAGGTTCGCGCGTCCCACTGCGGAGTTCGTGGTGTGGATCGCGAACTCGGGTGCGAGGATCGATGTGCCCGGGATCGTGGCGTCCGGTGGGAAGTAGTTGAACACCGTCGGCGCGAAGTAGGGGTTCTGGCCGAGGTTGCTCGCCTGGGTGGCGAGCTGCGCACCGTCGGTCACGCCGGAGAGCGACCGCAGCAGGCCGGTGATCATGAGGACGGGCTCCTTCAGCGTGCCGAAGTCGGCGGCCGTCTTGACGCTGCCGCGCGCTTCCGGATCGAGCAGGATCGCGCGGACCACCGCCCGCATGTCGCCGCGGACATCGGCGCCGTTGTTGGCGAAGACCGCGGCGACGCGTGCGACGTAGGCGGGCGACGGATTGCCGGTGACGAGCCGCTGGATGAGCTGCTTGCTCACGAACGGCGGCGTGTTGGCGTGCATGAACACGTTGAGCACCGCGGCGTCGATGTCCTCCTGGGCAGTCTGGCCCGCCGGCAGCACCGTGCCGTTGAGCAGCGTCTTGGCGAGCGGATCGTGGCCGATGGTCGTGCTGGTGGTGATATACGGGACCATCGGCGCGCCGTAGTAGCGGCCTTGCTTCGCGGTGGCCGGGCCGGCCGGGTTGGCCGCGCTCGAATACGTGTACCCCGTGAACACGCGGGCGAACTCGGCGATCTCCGCCTGGCCGTAGGTGGGGATGGGCTTGCCCTGCGCGTCGAGCAGCGGCGTGCCGTTGGCGTTGAGCTCGACCAGGCCGATCGAGAAGAGCTGCATGATCTCGCGAGCGTAGTTCTCGTTCGGCACGCGCGCTCCCGCCGGCCGGTCGTTGTTGACCATGTCGAGGTAGTTGCCCATGGCCGGGTTGTAGGTGACCCGGCGCAGCAGCGTCTCGTAGTTGCCGAACGCTTCCTCGAACATGATCTGCTGGTAGCGCGACATCACGTGCGCGTAGCGGAGGTCATTCTCGGTGGCCGACGTCACGAGGATCTGCGACAGCGCCCAGGCCACGCGCTGGCGCAGCTGGTCGGACGCGTAGACGGCATTGGTGAAGAAGTCACGCTGCACCATCGCGAGGCTCAAGTGATCGCGCGAGCACATGGCCTCCGGTGAGTTGGCCGGATAGTTTCCCCCGCCCGGCATCGACGTCGTGCAGTCGGTGGAGGCGGCGAGCTGGATCTTGTTGTACTTCGTGTCGGGATAGCCCGAGATCGGCTTGGTGAACTGGTCGTCGATCCACGCCGTGATGCCGCCGAGCTGCGCGACGCGTGCCGCTTCGGCCTGCGAGGCGCCGAAGGTGGCCTGGTTGAGCAGGCGCCACACGTCCGGATCGGTGGTCACGACCGCGGGCGCGGTCTGGCCGATGATCGTTTGCGTGAGCGTCTGGTTCGTCTTGCCCAGGGAATCGGTGACCGAGGCGTAGATCGTATGCGTGCCGGCCGGCACGGTCAGCACATGCGTGTACGGCGTGAGCGTGTCGTCGGCGAGCTTGACCCCGTCCATGTAGAAGGAGACGCTGGCCACGGTCGCACCGGTCACCGTCGCGGTGGCGGTGCCCGTCAGCGTGATCGTTGCGCCGGGGGCGACGAGCGTATTCGACGCCGACAGGGTGATGCGCGGCAGGTCGGCGCCCGGTACCGCGGTGACGGTGACGGTGACCGGGATCGAGGTCGTGGTCGCGCCCTGGTTGTCGTAGGCCCGCGCCGTGAGCGTGTGGGTACCGACGGTGGTCGACGAGAAGTTGAATCCGTACGGCGCGGTCTGGTCGTTGTTGACCAGGGTGGCGCCGTCGTAGAACTCGACCTTGGTGATCGTGCCGTCGGAGTCGGCCGCGGTCGCGGAGATCGCGACGGTTCCACCGGCCACCACGGCGTTGTTGGCCGCGGTGATCGATACCGTCGGCGCGGCGTTCGAGGTCGTGGAGACGGTGACGTTGATCGTGCTCGACGGCGTGGACGCACCCATGTTGTCGTAGGCGACGGCACGCAGCGCATGCACGCCGCCGGTCGTCGACGAGAAGGTGTGGGTGTACGGCGCGCTCGTCTTCGAGGCGATGAGCGCGGCACCGTCGTAGAAGTCGACCTTGGTGATCGTGCCGTCGGAGTCGGTGGCGGTGGCCGTCAACATGGAGCTGCCACCGAGGGCGATCGAATTCGACGACGCGGTGAGCGTGACGCTCGGCGGCACGTTCGCCGTGCCCGACACGACGATGTCGAGGACATTCGACGTCGTCATGGCGCCGAGGTTGTCGTAGGCGACGGCGGTGATCGGATGGGTGCCGTTCGTATTCGTCGTGAAAGTGTGGGCGAAGGGCGCGTAGCCGTCCTGCGAGAGGAGCGTGGCGCCGTCGAAGAAGTCGACGCGGGCGATCGAGCCGTCGCTGTCGCTGACCGTGGCGGTGATCTCGGTCGCAGCACCCGGGATGAGCGATGTCGTGCCCGCGGCGATGAAGATCGTGGGGGGAGCGTTGACTCCACCTCCACCTCCACCTCCACCTCCGCCGCCGCCGCCGCCGCCGCCGCCGCCGCCTTCCGACCCGGTGACGTTGGCGATGATCGGATTGGAAGCGGCCACCATGCCGCCATCGTCGGTGGCGATCGCGCTGAACGTGAAGGTGCCGGCCGCGGGGAGCGTGTAGGCGAGCAGATGCGGCGCGCTCGTGGTTTCGCCGATCTTGTCGGCATCCTTGTAGAACTCGACCTTGACGACCGTGCCGTCGCTGTCGTTCGCGGTGGCGGTGAGGTTCACGACGTCGCCGATCTTGCCGGAGGTGGCGGACGCGACGAGTGACACGGTGGGGGATTGGTTCGCGGCCGTGCCGCCGCTCGAGCGCACGTAGTAGATCGCGCCTTCGAGGACGAACCAGGGCCAGGCCGCGACGGCGTTGTTGGCTTCGGAAAGGCTCGTCGTGAAGAAGTGCGTGCCGAGCTTGGTGTTGTAGAGGCGATACAGGGCGACCGAGTCGGTGCCGCCGCCCGCTTGCGCGTAATACGCGATGCCTTCGTAGGCGTAGACGGGATAGTTGGTGAGGATGGTCGCCTTCTCCGTCTCCGACGCGGTGTAGACGTGGCTGCCGTTCAGCTGGTGATAGAAGCGGTACACCGGGACGGTGTTCGGCTCCTGGGTCGAGTGGGCATAGAACGCCACACCTTCATAGGCGAAGCGCGGATACGCCGTGAGGACCTTGGCCTTCTCCGACTCGTTGGCCGTGTAGAAGTGCCGGCCGGCGTCGAGGTGATAGAAGCGATAGACCGGGGTCAGGGCCGCCTGCGCGGCGCTCGCCGTGAATCCGACGATCAGCGTTGCGACCGCGATCACGATGTTGCGCCACTTGCTGGCGCTCGGCGTGGGTTGCTTTGCCATGGTTGTCTCGCCCTTCATCACCGGCCTTCGAACGTGGCAGATGGTTGTTGTGATGGG
>CAZUGY010000192.1:0-5136 GCA_964620265.1 uncultured Alcaligenaceae bacterium | reverse complement strand
GCATTCATTTCACCCCGACATCGGCTTCTTGGCTCAATCAAGTCGAGCGCTGGTTCTCGACCCTGACGACCAAGCAAATTCGTCGCGGCACTCACCGCTCCACGCGCCAATTGGAGGATGCCATTCGTAGCTACCTCGACCAGTACAACGTTGACCCCAAGCCATTCATGTGGACCAAATCCGCCGATGACATCCTCGCCCGCATCGAACGATTCTGTCTGCGAACTTCTAACTCACGACACTAGCTCAAGGCGGTTCCCGACAGCAGTGCGCGCGTGTCGGTCGTACGGAATCCGCTCTGATTGGCGACCAACGCCAGGAGCCGCTCGTAGGCGTGATGCAGCGTGCCGTCGACCTGTCCCGCCTCGCGCTCAAAATCGAGCGCCGCGTCGGGTAGTTGTGCAAGCGGCGCCAGTGCGGCGAGCCGTGCCCAGAACATCGTGCCCGCGGCGAAGTTGCCATTGACGGTGCGAGGTGCGTCCAGTCGTGCCAGGACTGTCGCGACGAGATCCGAGGTCCCGCATTTCCAGACGACCTGGTCGTAGAGCTGCCCTTCCGGGGCGACGAGGCCGACGACCGGATAGTCGTCCAGCGCGCGCACGATCGCGCTCACATGTTCGCGTCCGCCGACCAGACATTCCAGCGCCGCCCGTCGCCAAATCTCGCCACTGGCGAATGGCGCCTGCGCCGCATCGAGGATGTGGACCGATTTCTTGCCGTGCAGCTTGAGCACGTAGGTATAGGCGTTGGCACCGACGGTTCGCAGCCACAACAGGAACGGGAGCACGTCGCGCCCGAGGTTCTGCACGCCGACGACGCTGGCGCCGGGGAAGCGCGCACGCACGCGCATGCGCATGGCACTGGCGACGCGGAACGGGCAGCTGACGAAGAGGTCGAAGCGCTCCGGGATTTGCGCGATGGCGTCGGCCATTTCGTCCCACAGATCGGGATAGTAGATGTGGATCACGACGGCGATCCGCGCGCGCGTCGGCTGGATCGACATCTGCCCGGTGACACCCGCCGCGAGGGCGCTTGGCGTGTGCGGCGCGGCCAGCAACTGCGCCACGTCGTCCAGCGCGCCGACGTCGACCGCGCGATCCGGATCGAACGCCGCTCGCAATAGCCAGAACGGCGCGCCTATCGCCGCCCGGTTGCCGACGAAGCGGCGCGCGGTGTCGACCGCATAGGCGACCTTGAGCGGAGAAATTTCCGTGATCCTCCACGCGGAGTCAGCGAGGCCGGTCTCGCGGCCCGGCGACCACAGCACGCTAGGCACCACCAGGTCGTCGCCGGCGAAGCGGCGCGCGAGGTCGCCGGCAAGGAGCGAATACGGATAGCGGCTGACGCCATCACCGGTCACGGGCGCTTCGCCGTAGGGCGGTGCGTCCAGCACATAGTCGAGGCCGGGCGGACGCAGGGCATAGGCGGACGTTCGGCGCACCCACCCGATGGATGCGCAGGCGCCATTCGGGGCCAGCGCGACGCGCGCGGCGGCAATGGCGGCCGCGTCGGGCCTGTCGTCGTCGATGATGGCGACGGCGTAGCGTACGTCGTCGCGGACGTAGAGCCGTTGCGCCGCGGCCAGCGCCGCGAGCGCAGCAGCCAGCGCCTCGGCATTGCGATGCGCCGGCGGGCCCGCGGCGCGCAGGTCGAACAGCGGCAGCACGCGCCAGTCGTACCGCTGCATCAATTCCGTAACCTGCGCTGTTGCGGAACTGAGCAGCGCCACGGGCACCATGATCGCGGTGGTGACTTCGGACAGCGATTCGCCGAGCGCTGCGATGGCGAGGAGCTGGCGCTCGACGGACGCGGCGGCCCCTTCCCATGCCACCACGGCGGTCGGCGAGGGATCCCGCGGCATTTGCGATGGCGTGTTCACGCAGACGCGGCCTCATGCCCGACCGGTGCGCGCAGCGCGGCCAGCATCGCATCCGTCGCGCGCTGCGCGTCGTGCAGGTCGAAGAACAGGTGACAGCGGGGATCGTCCGCCAACGCAGCGCCGTAGTCGCCGAAGCCGTCGGCGACGACCGGCAGGCCCGCCGCGATCGCTTCGAAGACCAGCCGATCGTATTGGCGCATGCGCCCTTCGCCCCCCCAGTAGAACAGCGCATCCAAGTCCCGCCACCAATCCCGCCAATCGGTGACGAGGCTGATCAGGTGCTCCTCGTCGTCCTCGATGTGCCGGCTCGGCAGGCGGCCGGCGTACATGAGGCGCAGGAACTGTCCGCTCGAACGCAACCATTCCAGCATCTGCCAGCGCACGCCGTCCTCGCGCCCGCGCAGCGAAGGAGCGAAGACGCCGATGCGTGCACGGGCGCCCACCGTGCGCGGCCGTCGCCTGGCTTCCGCCGCACCGAACACCATCGGATCGACCGCGCCCGGCAGCCCCAGGTCGGCCAGCATCTCCGCCGAACGCGCGACCAGTCGAAGTTTGGAGCGGGCTGCCGGCACGAGGGAGTCGACCAAATCGACCAGCATCGTGGGGTCATGCGCGTCGAGGGCCACGACGATGGCATCGAATCTCGCGGCGACGCCGGGCAGCCAGGTGATCGTGCGCGCATTGCTGCCGAACAGGGCGAGCGTGCCGCCGCGCGGAATTTCGCCGGCCACCGCATCGATTTCGACCGCGTGCGCTACGCCGGCCATCGGCACGTCGCGCGACGGATCGGTCCACAGCGCCACGCTGGGGCGCTGTGCCAACATTTGTTGCCGGAGCGCTTCGCCGTTGCGGTTCGAGGCCGCATTCAGCACATCACCGGGCACGACGACATGGATCGCGCTGGAATGCTGCGCCTGAGGGGCATCGAAGAATCCGGATGGCGCGGTGACGCCGGGAATGCGACCGGTAGCGCCCATGACCCGCAGCATGTTGCCCGCGATGATCGCCGTGGCGGAATAGAGTCCCTCGTTTTCCCGCTTGCGATGCTGCAGCAGGAGCAGGTTATGCTGGATCGCCGGGAATCCTGGCAACAGGTCCGATGCACGCCGAAGCAGCGCTTCCGCCACGTCCAGGTCGCCCTGCTGGAAGCGCGCCACGCCGAGCATGTGCAGGGCATCGAAGGTGAGCGGCGCGCGCGCGATGACCAGTGCGTAGAGCTCGCACGCCGTTTCGATCTGTCCTGCCTTTTGCGCCGCCAATGCCTGCTGCATCGTGCGCCAAAGCGACGACTGTTCGTCAGCGGAGAACTTCTCCCAGCCGGGGTAGGGCGCCGTGGTGCGCGCGGGCGCCGCGCCGGCGGCGCCATCCGCGGCGGCGCCGGCCTGGCCATGGCAATGCTTGTAGCGCAGCCCGCTGCCACACGGACAGGGCGCGTTGCGGTGTGGCGCCGCTACCTGGGAGGACGGGGTCGCCATCGTTCACTCGTCGAGCGCCAGGAACGACATCTTGCCGGTCATCTTCGCTTCGGGCGGCTGCTTCGGACGCTTCTCGATGGCTACCACGCTGTCGTACCAGGACAGCGACCACGCCGACTTGGCGAATGACGTCTTGTCGCCGCCCACCCACTCCCGCACGTGCCACGCATTCAGCTGGTCGAGCAGCCGCTTCGTATATTCGAGGAACGACTGCGGGGCGTTCAAGCCTCCGCCGTATTCCTGCCAATAGCTGGTGTGCGTGTCCTCGATCATGTACACGCCGTCCTCGGCGACCGCGTCGTACAGCTCCTCGAAGCTCACGATCTGCTGGTTCATCGAGTGGCCGCCGTCGTCGAGCAGGATGTCGATGTGCGGGTAGCGGGCGCGGACGCTCTGCAGGAACGCGCGGTCCGACTGGTCGCCGATGAGCACGGTGACCTGCTCGTCGGCGAATTTGAGCGCGCGCGGATTGATGTCGATGCCCACGATCTTCGCGTGCGGTCCGAAATACGATTTCCACATCCCGAGCGACCCGCCGTGGTAGATGCCGATCTCGACCATCAGGATCTCGCGGCCGCGAAAGCGGGCGAAGTGGCGGTCGTAGATGTCGAAATAATGCATCCACTTGTTCAGCAGCGGGCCGCGGTTCGCCTCGAAGTATTGCTGCAGTGGATTCGTCATTCGCCCCGCCGCCAGTACACGCCGGAGCCGTCGATGTCGACGATCGGGTCCGCGATGCCGCGCGCCGCGCGGAAATCGTCGACGGCGTCCTTGCAACAGGGAAACACGAAGTAGTCGTCGACGATGACATAGCCGCCGGGCGAGACCTTGTCGTAGAGCGCTGACAGTGCGTCGATGGTCGACTCGTACAGGTCGCCATCGAGCCTCAGGATCGCCAGCTTGTCGATCGGCGCTGAGGGCAGCGTGTCGCGGAACCAGCCTTCCAGGAAGACGACCTGGGCGTCGAGCAAACCGAAGCGGGCGAAATTGGCGCGGACATCCGCCGCCGAAACGGCGAGTGCCGGATAAGTGTGCAGGATCTGGCCCGCATCGGCCGGGTAGCGTTCCGCGTCGGGCGCCGGCAACCCGGCAAAGGAATCGGCCAGCCAGACCCGTCGGTCGCGCACGCCAAGGACCTGCAGCACCGCGCGCAGCAGGATACAGGCGCCGCCACGCCACACGCCCGTTTCGATGAAGTCGCCGGGAATGCCTTCGGCGATCACCCGTTCGGCCGCCTGCTGCAGCTGGCGCAGCCGCACCTGACCGATCATCGACGTCGCCCGGCTCGGCCAATCCATGCCGGCCGCTCGCCGCGCCGCATCGAACGCCAACATCTGGCCGCCTTCGGGCTTCATTGCGAGCGAAGGGTCGTCGAGGATGGCGCCGGTCAGGCATTCGCGCAGCAGGTCCAGATAGCGCGCACGCAAGTCCTCCGCCGTCATGGGCGAGTAGGTCGGGTTGAAGCGGGTTGCGGTGGGTGCGTCAAGCATGAGCCAGGAAGGTTGCATCGAAGCGAAAACAGCAGCTTATCTCACGCCGCTGCCCCGCAACATTGCGCGGTTTCCGGACTTGGTTGAGGTTTTCACCTCTTTGGGAGGTTCGCGAAGGCGATTCGGAAGGGTTGGGGGACAACGGCACGGGAATAGTAGATGCTGTGGCGGGACTTGTAGAGGTACTGGGCATGGCGCATGGAAGCCTCGAATGGACCACTTAGATGGACCACTTCGAATTTATCGCCGGCCAAAAAATATAAGGCCTTGATCGCTCAGGCCTTGAGGAAAC
>CAZUGY010000191.1:0-5152 GCA_964620265.1 uncultured Alcaligenaceae bacterium | reverse complement strand
GGAAGGGGCGCAATACCCAGAACGAGGCCGCGAGGAGCGTGGCGATCAGGAGCACGCCCAGCACCGTGCGGGCGAGGTCGTGGCGCGGCGTGCCGGCTCTGGAGGTATCGGTCATGTTTGCGAGAGGGTCCGTCGAATCCGGGCGCGCGCAGGGAGTGAGCGCGCCGCCAGCGGCCGGTGGCATTGTCCGCTGTCGGCGGAGGCCTTAGCAAATTCTTTCGGACGCGTCGGCCTACCCGGCGCTCACCGCCTTGCTGAGCACATAGACAGCCATCGCCAGGACCGACAGCGAGCTGAAGGTCCAGAAGAGCGCGCGGATGTCATGCAGCTGTGCCGTCGAATATGCCACGAAATGTGCGGCTCGGGACACGACGTAAGTCCAGATCATGATCTGTGCAAAGAGTAGCGGAGGACCGGCCAGCACCAGCAGGAAGCCGGCCGCGAGAAAGCCCGGGATGCTCTCGAGATCATTCAGGTTGATTCGTCGGGAGCGATCCACATACTCGCTGAACTCGAGCTGAGCCGGGCTCGGATTCGGGTTGTACGGGCTGCGCCTGGCATCTTCGGGATTGCGAAAACCACCGCGGACCTTGCTCATCCGCGCCACCGTCATCCACGGTTGGAGCATCAGCTTCAGGATCATGATGCTGGCCGCCAGCACATAGTGACGGAATACAGGATTCTCGAAGCTCAACGTCACCGCATCGACACTCATGGCAGCCAGCTCCCCATCTCAATGACAGCGGTCCAGTATCTTCCGTCGAGGGGTCCCATCGGGCGCCCCTGCGGGTCTCCCGTCGGCGCCTAGGCTGCCGTGCGGGCAATGCCTGCGTCGAGCCGGTCCAGGTACACGAAGAACTGGGCGGTATGCGCGCGCGCCCGCAAGGCTTGCAGATGCGCGTGCAACTCGCCACCGGACTCACCACGACCGGTGCGGCACAGCGCCCGGCCCAGGTCGGACACGAACTGCCCCCAGATGAATGGCTCGGCTGCGCTGCAGGCATCCAACGATGCGCAATACCGTTCGGCGTCATCCCAATGGTCATCGTCCAACGAGGCCTGGATCGCCAGGTCGTAGAACGTGAAGTGGTTGTGGATCGCGGTGCCCTGGCGAAGCACTTGTTCACCCGCGGCCAAGGCTTTCCTGCGCAAACTCTGGTCGGGCTCGGCGTTGGCGAGAAGGCCAAGCGCATGCGCGCCGAGAAAATACGTTCCGTCCGTACCGACCACGTCGAGCGCGGTGCTGGCATGCGCGCGCGCGCCGGTCCTGTTGCCCTGGCGCAGCGCAAGCATCGCGCGGCCCGTCCAGTAGAACGCCTCCATGAGCGGGTTGCCGAACGAGCGGGCGATCTCGAGCACGCGCTCTGCATGCGGCAGCGCGTCCTGCACGTTGCCGCGGAACCAGCCGTCGCAGAAGATGCGCTGGAAGTGCGCCAGCAGCGCGGCACGTTGATGCGACGTGCGTTGAACCAGGTCGATGACCGTGGCCGTCGCCTCCAGGCTTTCGGCGATGTCCATCCGGAAGCTCGATGTCACGCCCTGCATCGCGAGGTAGGACGCTTCGACGCGCAGCAATCCGTGCGCGCGCGCCAATGCCACACACCGGATGAAGACTTCGTGCGCCGTGCGCATGTGCGCCTGCGCGTAGTGCGCATCGCCGATGCCGCCGAGGGCCTTGGCCTCGGCTTCCACCGAACCGGCCTGCCGCGCGAACTCGAGTGCGCGCTCATGGGACCGTTGGCATTGCGTGGCCCGGTTCATGGCATACAGCAGGTTGCCGCGGAGGTGGTGCAGGCGTGAAAGAGCCAGCGCCATGCTCGCCTGCTCGCACAGTGGCTCCGCCTCATCGAGCAACGCCAACCCCTCGCCGCGGCGGTCCAGCAGGCGCATGCCCGATGCGATTTCGATCAACGCCAACGCGCGGTCCGCGCCCGAATGCGCGACCTCGAGCGCGGCACGACCCGCTTCGATCGCATCGGCGGGGCGTGCATTCTCCAGGAGCAGTTTTGCATGCGCCAGCCGCAGCTTGAACTGCTCGGGCGGTGCCTGGGCGAGCGGCAGGCCGCGTTCGACCAGCGCCAACGCTTCCACGTACTTGAAATTCTCGACCAGCACTTCGCTGGCGCGCAGATAGCATCGAGCCGCACGGGCGTCCTGTGCGCGCTCGTAGTGCTCGGCCGCCAGCGCCACATCGCGGGACTCGATCCACAGCGCCGCCGCCAGGTGCAATTCGCGGCGCCTGGTATGCAGGATCGAGCCATAGGCGCCGTCGCGGATCAAGGCGTGGCTGAACGCCAGCTCATCGCCTTCCGGTCGCAGCAGGAATTGCTCGACCAGCGTGCGCGCCTGGAATGCCGGCGCGCCCAGAAGGTGGCGCAGCGCCGCCAGCGGCACTCGCAGTCCCCACACGGCCGCTGCTTGCAAGGCGTGCTTGTCGTGCGGCAGCAGCCAGTCCATGCGCGCCTGGATCAGCGACTGCAGCGAGCCGGGCAGGCTGGCCGTGCCCACGTCGCCTGCGTTGAGCAGCAGGTGTTCCAGGAACAGGGGATTGCCCTCCGCGCGCTCGGCGCAACTGCGCAGCGAAGCCTCGGACATCGTCGCCACGCTCGCCGCCAGGCGCAACGTGTCTTCGCGGGACAACGGCTGCAGGTCCATGTTGTGGACGGGCAGGCCCTCCAGCATGCCGCGCCAATCCCCGGTGCCTGGGTCGCCGGCGAATCGGGTTGTCACGATCAACAGCAAGGGTTGCCTCGGGGTCCGTGCGGCCAGCGCGCCCAGTTGGTGGAGCGTCCAGGTGTCGGCCCAGTGGATGTCCTCCACGACGAGCAGCGTGGGCGTACTTTTGCCACTTGATCCGGCCAGTTCGCAGAGAGCGTCTCGTGTCGACCTTTGCCACGCTCCGACATCGATTGCCGATAGCAGCGTACGCACCGGGGCGGGCATGGCCACGTCCAGCAGATCGTAGAGGAATGGAGCGTGCTGCGCGCCACCGGGGGCCAGGGCGAAAGTGGCGATCGCATTGGAACGGCAGGTCTCGTCGGCATCCCGGGCAAGGCCGAGCAGGCTTTGCGCGAGGCGCCGAATCGCGTCGTGCCCGGTTCGCGCGCCAAAGTCCAGGATCGCCGTGCTGTGGCAATCGAAGCTCCGCCCACGCGCCGCATCGAGGAAATCGGCGACTAGGCGCGACTTGCCGATGCCAGGATCGCCACGCACCACGACCACGCCGCCGCGCCGGCTTTGTTGGCAGGCCTGGATGAGTGTGCCGAATCGTTGCGTTTCGCCGGCTCGGCCAACCAATGGGCGGCTGCCCGCGCGGTGCACGACGCGTTCGGCCACGATGCGCCAGGGCGCCAGGGGCCATTCCTTTCCCTTGACTTCGATCGGCGCGCCGGCTTCGGCGTCGAAGTGGTCCGACACCTGCTGCCAGGTCTCCTGACTCACCACTACTTCGCCCGGCTTGGCCAGGCCGCGCAGGCGCGCCGCCGTGTTCACCGCATCGCCCGTCAGGCTGTAATCGCCCGAGCGCGAATCGCTGCGCCGCGTCACCACCAAGCCAGTTTGTATGCCCGTATGCATCGCCAGCACGCGGCCGAGCTTCTCCGTCAATCGGGCCGCGATGGTGTCCACCGCCTTGTGCAGCTCCAATGCGGCACGCACCGCGCGTTGCGCGTCGTCACGGCGCGCCACCGGCACACCGAACATGGCTATCACCTCGTCGCCCACGAACTGGTTCACATGCCCGCCGTGACGCTCCACGACGGCAATGGCCTCGCGCTTGACGTCAGCCATGACCGACTCGACCTCCTCGGGATCGAAGGCTTCGCTCAGGGCGGTGTAGCCGGCGAGGTCCGAGAAAACGAGTGTCACATGGCGACGCTCGCCAGCGTCGGTGCGCCGGCCTGGGGCGAGTGCGGCCGCGGCAGGCTCACGCTGCGGGCCATCGGATCGCAATGAAGCGCTCGCCGGCTGCCCCGCCGCGATGGCCTTCAATAGACGCTTGCGGTCACCAAGCGAGGTGACGCCCAACTCTCTCAGGTCGGCGTCGGACAGATCGGACAGCAAATCGACGCCGATGTCTTGTGCCGCGAAGATCTCGGCGTACTTGCCGAGGCCCTCGCCCTCAAGCCATGCACGGATCTGGCTCATGCGGGCCCCGCGTTTCGCTCGTGGATGAAGGCGGTCCGACTCCCATGACACACGCTTGCCGCGATGCGCCGGGAGACACCGGGCGCATCGCGCCGATGGCGCGACGGCCCGAACGATCATGCGGTCACTCGGACGTGGAACCAATCCCTACGCCGCAGTTCCACTGCCCCATCTAGTATCACGTCGCCCGATCGCTGGCATCGTGAATAATCGCGCTGCGCGCCGGCTGGAAGTGCACCTCCAGCAGTTGTTTTCATTGGTGCCGGGAGGGGGAATCGAACCCCCACGGTGTTGCCACCGGCGGATTTTGAGTCCGCTACGTCTACCAGTTCCGTCATCCCGGCGCGCGGAGCGCGCATTCGGACGCGAGATCTGCCGCACTGCGCCGAGCACGCATTATCGCAAACCCCGGGGAGGCGCGCGCGGGCCGGCCAACAGGGTCGGCCATTTCGCCCGATCCGAGGTCCTGTCAGGACCGGATGCGGGCGTACGTCACGAAGGCATAGCGGAGGCCATCGTCGCTCACATGCTCCTCGCGTGCCGTCACCTCGAACGCGCTCCGGTCCCAGGGCGGAAAGTACGTGTCACCGTCGAAGTCGCGGTCGATCTCGGTGAATTGCAGGAGGTCCGCCTGCGGCAGCACCTGCGCGTAAAGCTGTGCTCCACCGATGCAAAAATGTGGCCGCGGCAGATTCGCCAGCGCCAGGGCCTGCGTCAGCGAGCCGGCCACAGTAGCACCAGGCGCCACGAATCCCTGGTCGCGCGTTACCACGATGTTCTGCCGTCCGGGAAGCGGTCGCCCGAGAGATTGCCACGTCTTGCGCCCCATCACGATGGCGTGCCCGGTGGTGAGCGTGCGAAAGCGCACGAGATCGGCCGGCAGTCGCCAAGGCAGCGTGGCGTGAGCGCCGATCACGCCATTGCGCGCCACCGCGGCGATGAGCGCGAGGCCGGCTTCGCCGCTACGCGCGCCGCCAGTCGGGGGCGATGCCATAATGCCCGCCAT
>CAZUGY010000190.1:1828-5318 GCA_964620265.1 uncultured Alcaligenaceae bacterium | reverse complement strand
GGCTCCTACTACATCGAGAAGCTCACCGACGAGATGGAAGCGAAGGTGCTCGCGATCATGGCCGAGGTGGAAGCGGCGGGCGGCATGTACAAGGCCGTGGAGTCGGGCCTCGTGCAGCGGCGCATCGGCGATTCGGCGCGAAGGTTCCAGGATCGCGTGGACAGCGGCGAGCAGACGATCGTGGGCGTGAATGCGTACGAGGTGGAGGAGGATGCGAGCGCGCGGCCGGCACTGGCGAAGCCCGACGTCGCGCTGATGGACGCCCACCGCGCCGATTTCGCGCGCTACAAGGCGCAGCGCTCGCAAGGCGACGTGGCGCGCTCGCTCGAGTCGCTCGCGCGCGCCGCGCAGGAGACCGGCCCCGCGCGCACCAACATCTTCGGCGAGATCGTCGCGGCGGCCGCCGTGGGCTGCACGCATGGCGAGATCTGCGGCACCTTGCGCCGCGAGCTGGGCTTCGGGCACCCGCTGGTCGTCGTGTGATGCCGCTGGCCGACGCCGATCCATCGCCGCGCGACCCGCTGCAGCAGCGTGTGGCCGCGCTGCGCGCCGGCCAGCGCGCGGCCCTCGGCCGCGCCATCACCGAGATCGAGAACGACCTCCCTTCCGCGCGGACGCTGCACGACGCGCTGCGCGAGCACCTGGGCCGTGCGCACGTCGTGGGCATCACCGGCCCACCCGGTGCGGGCAAGTCCACGCTCATCAACGCGCTCGTGACCGAGCTCGCGCGCCGCGGCAAGCGCGTGGCGGTGGCAGCGGTGGATCCGTCGAGCCCGGTGACCGGCGGCGCGGTGCTCGGCGATCGCGTGCGCATGGATGTGGGCGCGGCCGACAACGTGTTCATCCGCTCGCTCGCCTCGCGCGGACACGGCGGGGGCCTGGGCCGCACCACGCAGCGTGTGGTGGACGTGCTCGATGCGGCGGGCTTCGATCTCGTGATCGTGGAGACGGTGGGGGCGGGCCAATCCGACGTCGACATCGCGTCCTTCGCCGACACCAGTGTGGTCGTGTCACCGCCGGGTCTCGGAGACGACGTGCAGGCCATCAAGGCCGGCATCCTCGAGATCGCCGACATCCTCGTGGTCACGAAGGCGGATGCGCCGAATGCCGCGCGCACGGAGCGCGACCTGAAGGAGATGCTGCACCTTCGCGCGCGCAAGGAAGGCTGGCGCGTGCCGGTGGTGTGCACGTCGGCGGTCGCGGGCGATGGCATCGCGAAGCTCGCCGACATGCTGGCGGCGCATGCGCAGGAAGCGGGCGTCGGACGCCGCGTGCGTGCCTCCGCCGCGTCGGTGCGTGTCCCGCTGCCCGCCGATCCACGCGAGGCGCTGCGCATGCTCGCCGCGCGCGACCCCTTTGTGCGTCACTGCGGCATCGAGTTCGTCGACGGCGACGCCGGTCATGCCACGGTGCGCATGCGCGTGGGCGCGCAGCATCTCAATTTCAACGGCAGCTGCCACGGCGGCGCGATCGTCACGCTCGCCGACACCGCGTTCGGCCTCGCGTCGAACTCGCACGGCGTGATCGCGGCCGGCATCGATGCGCACGCGACATTCCAGGTGGCGGTGCGCGAAGGGGACATGCTGGTGGCGAGCGCCACTGAAGCGAGCCTCGGCCGCAAGACCGCCGTGTACCGCGTGGACGTGTCGCGGACAGGCGAGTCCGTCTGCACGTTCACAGGCACCGTGTACATCACCGCCCGGCCGCACGCACCGGCCTGAATCGCGCCGGACTGGCGTCGCGCGCACCGCCCGCCGGCTTGCGGACGTCTGCTATCCTCGACGGATCGCCTTCGGACCTCGGCCGTTACTGCCATGAAAACCGTGCGCACGCTCCTCCTCGCTGTCGCCTTCGGTACGCTTCCCTCCTTCGCGTACGCCCACGGCGAGCATACGTCCGCTCCCGCCGCGGCCGCGACCGCGCCGACCCCCTTCGGCGTCCCCGGCGACCCCAAGGCCGCCACGCGCACCATCGCCGTCGCCATGGACGACACGATGCGTTTCACGCCGTCGTCGCTCGCGGTCAAGCAGGGCGAAACCGTCACGTTCGTGATCCGCAACAATGGCAAGCTCCTGCACGAGCTGGTGCTGGGCACGCCGAAGGACCTCGAGCAGCACGCGCAGATGATGCGCAACCACCCCGGCATGCAGCACGACGAGCCCTATATCGCGCACGTGCAGCCGGGTGCCACGCAGCGGCTCACCTGGCGGTTCACGCAAGGCGGCAATTTCGAATTCGCCTGCCTGGTGCCTGGGCATTTGGAAGCCGGGATGAAGGGCACGATCGTGGTGGCGGCCACGGCGGGCGGCGCCTCCGCGAAGTAGGTCGCGGCGCTTCAGCTCACGCGCGGCGCGGCGCGCGCCTCGATCCACGCCACCGCTTCCGGCAAACTCGCGAACACCGCGCTCGCTCGTGTGAAATCCTGGTGCCGCGACAGCGCGTGCGGCACCGCCACGCACGGCATGCCGGCGGTCGCCGCCGCCGTGACTCCGGCTTCGGTGTCCTCGATCGCCACGCACTGCGCAGGGGAAAGCCCCATGCGCTGCGCTGCCAGCAGATAGCAGTCGGGCGCCGGCTTGTTGCGCACGACGTCCTCCGCGCACACCACGAGCTCGAACGATTCGCCGAGCCCGTGCTCGCGCAGCGTGGTGGCCACACTCAGTTGCACCGCGCCCGTGACCACCGCGAGCCGCAGTCCGCGCGCATGCAGGCTCGCCACTGCCTCGCGTACGTTCGGCATGAGCGGAAATGCCGCGCGCGTGACGAATGCGCTCATCGCGTCGTGCTTCTGTGCGGCGAGCGTATCGGCGTCCACGGCCAGCGCGTGGCGGCTTGCAAGCTCCTGCGCGTTGGCGAGCGTAGGCACGCCCGCGTGACGTTCCTTGTACTGCGCTTCGGTGAACGTCACGCCGTGCGGGGCGAGCACGTCGCGCCACAGGCGGTAGTGGATGGGCTCGGAGTCGACGAGCGTGCCGTCGTGATCGAAGCACACGGCAAGAAAAGGTGTTTGCATGCCGCGATGGTAACGCGTCGACGCTCATGCGATGGGCCTACACTGCACAGCTCACACATCGGAGGACCGGATGGACGTCACCATCGGCAGCAAGCCCGCCCCCACGCTGGAACACGCGCTCGTGGAAGAGATTCTCCGCGACCGTCGCCGTGACCGCCGCTGGCGGATCATCCGCTTCTGCGTGCTTCTTCTCACCTTCCTGGGCGTGGTCGCGCTGATCGTGTTCGCCAGCAAGCCGGGCGACGTCGGTGGCGCAGCCGTCCCGCCGCGCGGTCCCTATGCCGCGCTGGTGCGCATGGAAGGCACGATCGCGCCCTCCGAAGGCATCAGCGCGCGACGCTACAACTCCGTGCTGGCCGATGCCTTCGCCGACGGCGGGGCGGCCGGCGTGGTCGTGGTGATCAACAGTCCGGGTGGCACGCCCGTGCAGGCCTCGCTCATCCACGACCGCCTCGTGCAATTGCGCCAGCAGTATCC
>CAZUGY010000190.1:0-1728 GCA_964620265.1 uncultured Alcaligenaceae bacterium | reverse complement strand
GCCGCGGATCGCGAGAAGCTCGCCACGATCCTCACCGGGATGCACCAGCACTTCATCGGCGTGGTGAAGGAAGGCCGTGGAGCGAAACTGAAGGGTAGCGATGCGGAGCTCTTCTCCGGCGATTTCTGGCTGGGGTCGCGCGCGGTGGAGCTGGGGCTCGTCGATGGGCTGGGGTCGCTGTCCGAGGTGCTGCAGCGGGAGTTCCAGGTCTCGCGCGTGCGCGAATTCCGGCCCTCGGAGTCGTGGTTGCAGGAGCTGATGCGTGGGGCGCGGCTGGAGATGCGGGCGTTGCTGGAGACGAGCGAGCCGTTTGCGTTGATGCCTTACTGATGCAGACGCATCGCGAGCCGCTCACCGCGGCGGTCGGCACCGCCGCGTCATTGAGCTACAAGCGCTTCGAACGCCTCAACCGCACGCCCCCACGTGCCCGCACTGCGTACAGAACTCGCATCCATCCTTCCTGATCAGCGCGCGATTGCCGCACTCCGGACACTTCCGCCCCGCGATCAATCGCTGCTGTCCACTCGCCGCCCGCTCCCCCGCAGGCACCGCGAGGATGCCCGCATGGCCGACCGGATAGCCATCCTCGGTGAGAATGCCGAGCATGGCATAACGATGGATCACGAGCCGCGCGAGATACGCGATCGTCGACGGATACGTGGCGCTCTTGACCGACCCCGGCGTGCGCGCCATGAAGGCGCCGTTGGCCTCGCCATAGTTCAGGAGCTTGCGCAGCTTCATCGCGATCCATGCGGGATCGGTCACGCGCATGTCGAGTGAGAGCGCCTTGCACAGCCCGTCGAAAGCACGCGGATAGTCGCCCGACAGCCACATCGAATACGGCCGCCGCTGACCATCAGGCATCACGAGCTCCTTCAGGAACATCACGAAGTCGTCGCCGGTGGCGGGATTGACCACGTCCACCGTCCAGGAGAGCGTGCCGTCCGGACCGGCCTTGGGCTCCTTGGGTGCCATGAGCGCGTCCATCACCGGTGACGGCGCATCGGTGTCGTCGAAGGCACCAAGCTCGTTGCAGCGATAGCGCACGAGCGCGGCGAAGCCGGCGACCAGGCTCGGGGCAGCAACCTTCGCACCCTCGGGCGGCATCGCGAGGTCGAAGCCATCGTCGCCCGTCGTGCGCGCGAGCGCGGTGAGCTTCTTGTCGAGCCAGCGGCGATCCTCCGCGCGCATGTCCATCGACAGCGTCTTGGCGAGCGCGCCCAGGCCCCGCGGCTGCTCGGCGCCGTTGACCCACACCTCGAACGGCGAGCGGCTGCCGTTCTCGATGTGGCCGATGAACACGGCGAAATCGCCGTGCGGATGGCGCACGACGTAGGTCCAGCAAGGATTGCCGTTGGGCAGCTCCGGACGGCCGGGCCAGCGCAGGCTCGCAAGTGGCGGCTGCACGGTGGCGTCGAGACGCACGCGGCGATCGGGGTCGGTCTGGTCGAGGTCCTCCTTCGCGGTGGCGGCGGACGCCGGTGTCACTTCGAGCACCGCGCCAAGCACGTCGTTCGGCCGATACGTGGTGATGCCCTTGAGCCCCGCCTGCCATGCCTGGAGATAAAGATCCTCGAAGTCGGCGAACGGATAGTCGACAGGAACGTTCACCGTCTTGCTGATCGCGCTATCGACGAAGGGCTGCACCGCGGCGCTCATGCGCATGTGATCGAGCGCGCTCATGTCGAGCGCCGTGACGAAGTGCGGCGGCAGCATCGCGTAGCGCGC
>CAZUGY010000189.1:0-5439 GCA_964620265.1 uncultured Alcaligenaceae bacterium | reverse complement strand
GAGCGCGATGAACGAGTCGAGCTCGTTGAAACCTTCGGCGGTGACGATGGCGATGTGCATGGCATTCGGAGATCCGCGTGGAGCATGACTTTACATCGTGGCGCGCCGCCACCCGGCGCGTCACTTAAGCGCGGCAAGCCGCCATAGCGACGTGACCTCGGCCGCGCGCGCGGCATGCAATGGATCCGAGGCGTCGGCGGCCTTGGGGTGCTGCGGACGCACGTCGAGGCGATCCACCACGCGCAATCCCGCACCCGCCATCCACTCCATGAGTTGCGCGCGCGTGCGCAGGCCGAGATGCTCGGCCAGGTCCGACAGGACGAGCCAGCCTTCGCCTTCCGGCTGCAGATGCGCAGCGAGTCCCGCCAGGAAACCGCGCAGCATCGCGCTGTCGGGATCGTAGATGCCGTGTTCGAGGGGTGAGCTCGGCCTCGCAGGCACCCACGGCGGATTGCACACGACGAGGGCGGCACGGTCCGGTGGAAAGAGGTCGGCGTCCATGATCTCGACCTGCTTCGACAGGCCCAACCGCTGCACGTTCTCGCGTGCGCAGGCGAGTGCGCGCGGTTCGGAGTCGGTGGCGACGATCCGCGCAATACCGCGCTGCGCGAGGACAGCAGCGAGCACACCGGTTCCCGTGCCGATGTCGAAGGCGACGTCGCCGGAAGCGAGCGCCGCCGACGGCAACGGCGCCTCCGCCACGAGCTGCACATATTCGCGACGCACCGGCGCGAATACGCCGTAGTGCGGATGAATGGCGCCTCCTGCGGCGGGGATGTCGATGCCGGTGCGCCGCCATTCGTGCGCGCCGACGAGGCCCAGCACCTCGCGCAACGACACGACGCAGGCGCCGTCCGGAGGGCCGTAGGCTTCCGCGCACGCCTGCGCGATGTCGGGTGCGCGGCGCAGGCCGATCGCGTAGCTCGCATCGAGCTCGACGAGGAGCATGCCGAGCGTGCGCGCGCGTTGCGAGCGCGCCTGCCGGTGCAGGTGGAAGGCGGCGGCCATCGCCGGCGTGCCCGGAGGTATTGGCGGCGGAGGTGCAACCGCACCGCGCTTACCCTTGCGCGCGGGACGGTCCGTGCGGCTGGCGAGCGCGGTGAGCATCTGTCGCGCATTCTGGAAGTCGCCGCGCCAGAGGAGCCCGGTGCCCTGGCACGCGAGGCCGTAGGCAGCGTCGGCCGTCGTGGTGTCGTCGACGACCACGATGCGCCTGGGCGGCGGCGCGCCGCGCTCGGAGCGCCAGCGCACAGAGTGCGCCTGCCCCTCGTACGTCCACTCCACGCGTGGCGGGTCTTCCACGCTCAAAGCTCGGTGTATTTCCTGCTGCTGCCGCGGGCCTTGTCGACCGGATATTTCTGCGCGTTCGTCTTCATCTTGTCGTGCGCGGCGGCAACCGGATCGATGCCGAGCTCGTCGCAGAAGCGCAGGAGATAGAGCAGCACGTCCGCGACTTCCTCTCTTGCGGCAGCCTTCGCCGCTGCGTCGGGGCTGCGGCTGTCCTGCTCGGTCATCCACTGGAACACCTCGAGCAGTTCCGCCGCTTCCACCGCGAGCGCCATCGCCAGATTCTTGGGCGAATGGAACTGCCTCCAGTCGCGCTCGGCCGTGAAGGTCCGCAGCGCATCGCGAAGGCGATCGAGGTCGGTCACGGTCCGACGGTTCAGAACTGCTCGTCGCTGCGCAGGTAGCGCCACTGCCCGGTGGGCAGGGGTCCCAGCGACACGCTGCCGCTGCGCACGCGCTTCAACCCCGTGACCACGAGTCCCACGAGCTCGCACATGCGGCGGATCTGCCGCTTGCGCCCTTCGCGCAGCACGAAGCGGAGCTGGTCCTCGTTCTGCCACGACACCCGCGCGGGCTTCAGCTTCACGCCGTCGAGCATAAGGCCGTGCTGCAGGAGCTTCATCTGCGCGGCATCGAGCTTGCCTTCCACGCGCACGAGATATTCCTTCTCCACTTCCGAATCGCTGCCGATGAGGTGCTTGGCGACACGGCCGTCCTGCGTGAAGACGATGAGGCCGGTGGAGTCGATGTCGAGCCGCCCCGCGGGCGCCAGGCCCCGCAGATGCGCCGGCTTGAAGGCGATTCCGGAACGGTCCTCGGCCCAGTGGTTCTCCGGCGTGATGAGCACCGAAGCCGGCCTGTAGCCATCCTCGGCCTGGCCCGACACGAAGCCCATCGGCTTGTTGAGCAGGATCGTCACCTGCTCGCCCTGTTCCCGCGCGGCGGCCCTGGAGATCTCGATTTTCGCGGATATCGACACGCGCGTGCCGAGCACTTCGACGACCTTGCCGTCGACCTTGACCCAGCCCTTGGCGATCCACTCGTCGGCCTCGCGACGCGAGCAAAGGCCGAGCTCGCTCATGCGCTTGGAAAGACGCGGATCGTCGGGATTCTCGTGACGCGGAGCTGCGTCGGGATCGGGCGTTGCGACGATTCGCGGCTTGGGCGTGATCGCATTCGCGGCATACGCCGCACGCGGCTTGCCACGATCGGTACGCGGACGGAATTCGCCGCGCGCGTCACCGGCGCCAGGGGGCTTCGTCGTGGCGCGACGGCGCGAGCTTTCCGCAGGCTGCGTCGCGCCGCGCGAGGAGAGCTTCGTCGCGGCTGCACCCGCGCCGCGCGCGCCATCGCGCTGCCGCGGGTCGGCGGCACGGTCCCGTGGCGGGCGCGCACCCGACACCGCCTCCGCGGCGCGCGGCGCGCGCGATGCGGCCGGGACGGGCGGCGGCGCCGCCGCAGCAGCAGCACGCGGCTTGTGGCGCTCGCTCTGGAGTTGCGCGCGCCTGGCACGCGACGTGGGCGCCTTGGCGACCTCCGTCGTGGCAGGACGCTTGCTGACCTTGAGGATGCTTCGAGCCATGAAGGCGGGATTCGCGGGCGACGGCAACGCCTGCATCATAGCGGACGAGGCGCGCGCCCATGGGACCGCGCGACCCCGGTCGCTGCGCGCCTGCACGGCGCTGCCGGCCGAAGGCGCACAATTGCGGTCCTCGCGACCCCGCTTCGACCCGATGCGCCTGCAAGACCTGCGCGACCGCCTGCGCACCCATGGCGCCAAGCCCTGCCACGAAGCGCTCATGCTGCGTGCATGGATGCACGCACGGCCGCTCGACAGCGGCCCGCGCGTGGCCGCCGATTTCCTGCCGCTCGGCATACGCCGCGAGCTGCCCGCACTCACCGAAGCCTTTGCCGCGGTCGCGCGCATCCGCTCGCAGCATGTGGCGGCCGACGCCTCCATCCGCCTCCTCGTCGACCTGCACGACGGGCAGTCGGTGGAAACGGTGCTCTTGCCGCGCGACGGCGTGTGCGTCTCCACGCAGGTGGGGTGCGCCGTGGGCTGCGTGTTCTGCATGACCGGCCGCAACGGGCTGCAGCGGCACCTGGGAAGCGCCGAGATCGTGGCGCAGGTCGTGCTGGCGCGTGCGCTGCGCAGCGTGGGCAAGGTCGTGTTCATGGGCATGGGCGAGCCCGCGCACAACCTCGGTGCCGTGCTCGAGGCGATCGACCTCCTGGGCACCGAGGGCGCGATCGGCCACAAGAACCTCGTGCTGTCCACGGTGGGCGACCGGCGCGTGTTCGAGCGTCTGCCGCAACAGCGCATCAAGCCGGCACTGGCGCTGTCGCTGCACACCACGTTCGCGGACACGCGCCGGCGGTTGCTGCCGCGCGCGCCGCAGATCGATCCCGACGAGCTCGTGGCGGAAGCCGAGCGCTACGCGCGCGACACGCATTACCCCATCCAGTATCAATGGACACTGCTGCGTGGCATCAACGACACCGACGACGAGATCGACGGCATCGTGCGCCTGCTGCGCGGCAAGTACGCCGTGATGAACCTCATCCCGTTCAACACGGTGGACGGCACCACGTTCGACCGCCCGGACGCCGCGCGCGCCACGGCCATGGCCACCGCGCTCAATCGCCGCGGCGTGCTCACCAAGCTGCGCAATTCCGCGGGACAGGACATCGACGCCGGCTGCGGACAGTTGCGCGCGCGAACGCTCGCCTACCCCGCCTCGCGAAGCACCGGGGCAAGCAGCACCGTCTCGTCCGGTTCCGCTTCGAACCTCGCCGCCTCGACGGGCGTGGCGGGCACGAAGCCGAGCTTCGTCAACAGCGCCATGGAGCGGTAGTTCGCCGACTTGAGCACGGCGACCAGCAAGCGCACGCCGTAGTTGCCTGCGAGCTCGTCGAACATCGTGCGCAACGATGCCGTGGCGATCCCGCGACGCCAGTAGCGGCTCGCGAACTCGTAGCCCACGTACGACGATCCATCCTGCAGGACGGTGGCCTGCACGTAGCCCGCGAGCTCGCCGCTGTCGAGCCGCACGACCCAGTTGAGCCAGATCTGCGCACCGTCGGTCGAGCGCCGCGACTCCTTGCGGCGAAAGCCCGCGGCGAGCGCCGCGACCGACGGTGGCGGCTCGCCTTCGAATTCGTAGATCGCGGGATCGCGGAGCACCTCGTACATCGCCGCCGCGTGGGCCTCGACCTGCGGCTCGAGGGTGCCGATGCTCGTGACCAGCACGTTCATGTTCGTCGAACCGGGATCCTTGTGGAATGACACCGGGGATGCCTCCTGCAAGACCGTGCAGGCCCGATGGTGCCGCCTGCCGAGCCACGTGGCAACGGCGGCGAGGCCCTATACTGAACAGACGCTCGACGAATTCGTCGCGGGCTTTTCGTTTTGCACATGACTCCCCGTACCCGACGCGTCGTCCAGGCCCTCCTCTACGAGGTCTTCGCCGTCGCTTTCGTGAGTCCCATGCTGAGCTTCGCGTTCGACGAGCCTCCCGCATCGTCGCTCGGACTTGCCATCGTGCTGTCCGCGATCGCGCTCGCGTGGAACTACGTGTTCAATGCGCTGTTCGAGCGCTGGGAATCGCGGCAGGTGGTGCACGGACGCTCGCCCGCGCGGCGCCTCGCCCACGGCATCGGCTTCGAAGGGGGCCTCGCGGTGATCCTCATCCCGGTGATGGCGCTATGGCTGCGGATCTCCCTGCTCGCCGCCTTCCTGGCGAACCTCGGCCTGCTGGCCTTCTTCTTCGTCTATGCCATCGTGTTCACGTGGGCCTTCGATCGCGTGTTCGGCTTGCCGCAATCGGCGCTGCGCAAGGACGAGCGCTGATCCCGCCACCCTCGCGCCGATCTGCCTCCATTCCATGAGCCACCGCCACGGGCGCGGACACCCGCCGATCGCGCAAGCCTCGATCACCCCGGCGAGGTTCCGGCGCGGCGGATTCGCTCCCGCTTCCGCCGGTTTCATCAGCCGCTGAAGCGTCTTGGTCGCACGACCGTTGCGACGCCGCCCGCGCCCGCGCAAATTTGCGCCGTGGGCACGATGCGCGTGGCCACTCCCCCTTCTCAAAGGAATCATGATGAACCAGAGACCACGCAAGATTCTGCCGACGGTTGCCTTCGTCGTGACTG
>CAZUGY010000188.1:0-5474 GCA_964620265.1 uncultured Alcaligenaceae bacterium | reverse complement strand
ATGCTCTCCGGTTTCTTCCTCCACCTCAAGGCCCACAAGCTTCCGGTATCCACGCGGGAGCTCTTGACGCTCCTCGAGGCGCTCGACAAGCGCGTGGTGTCGCTGTCACTCGACGACTTCTACACGCTGGCGCGCATCTGCCTTGTCAAGGACGAGCAGCACTTCGATCGCTTCGACGTGGCCTTCGCCTCGTACTTCAAGGGGGTGAACGCGCTCTTCGACATCCGCGGCGAGATCCCCGAGGAGTGGCTGCGCCGCGAGTTCGAGCGGCACCTCACCGACGAGGACAAGAAGCGCGTGGAGGCCCTCGGTGGCTGGGACAAGCTCATGGAGACCCTGAAGCAGCGTCTCGCGGAGCAGAAGACGCGTCACCAGGGCGGCAGCAAGTGGATCGGCACGGGCGGCACCAGCCCCTTCGGCGCCTACGGCTACAACCCCGAGGGCATCCGCATCGGGCAGGAGGGCGGCGGCTCGAAGAGCGCGGTGAAAGTGTGGGACGAGCGCACGTTCCGCAACCTCGACGGCGACGTCGAGCTCAATACGCGCAACATCAAGGTGGCGTTGCGCCGGCTGCGGCGCTTCGCGCGCGAAGGCGTGCCCGAGGAGCTCGACCTCCCCGGCACCATCGAGGGCACGGCGCGCAATGCCGGCTGGCTCGACGTGCGCATGCAGCCCGAGCGGCGCAATCGCGTGAAGGTGCTGCTCTTCCTCGACGTCGGGGGCTCGATGGATCCGCACGTGCGGCTGTGCGAGGAGCTCTTCTCCGCGGCCAAGGCCGAGTTCCGGCACCTGGAACATTTCTACTTCCACAACTGCGTGTACGACCACGTCTGGCGCGACAACGGCCGCCGCCGCAACGAGCGCGTGTCCACGCTCGAGCTCATCCGCACCTACGGCCCGGACTGGAAGGCGATCTTCGTCGGGGATGCCGCGATGAGCCCCTACGAGCTCACGCAGGTGGGCGGGAGCGTGGAATACATGAACGACGAGGCGGGCATCGCGTGGCTCACGCGCATCTTCGGGCATTTCCGCCGCGTGGCGTGGTGGAATCCGGAGCCGGAGCGCGCGTGGGAGTACACGCGATCGACGCAGATCATCCTGCGCGAGCTGGGGCCGCGGATGTTTCCGCTGACGCTGGGGGGGATTGCGCGCGGGATCGAGGTGCTACGGCACTGACGGGCCGCGCGCTGGTTCTGCGAGATCACCACCGCGCCGCAATTCAATCCTCGCCTGACTTGTGGCGTTTGCCGAAGACCATCGCGTCGGGCAGCCCCTCGAACTGACTGTCGCAGGTGACGAGCTCCACCGCGTGCTGGAGCGACTCGGCCGGGCCGGTGCGCAAAGGGATCGCTACGCCGCCGGCACGAAGCAGCCGTGCAACCCCGCCGGCACCCGCTGCGGCATGCGCAGCACGGCGGCGGGCGCTGCATCGATCGCCGCCGCGTGCAGGACCACGAGATCGGTGTGATCCTCGCCGAAGCGATACGCGAGCACGTAGCCGTGGTCCTCGCTGGACGAGCCCGCGGCCGGCGCGAACACCGGCTCGCCGATCGATGCGCCCGGCGTGAAGGTCGTGGCGCGTCCGCTCGCCGTGTCGTGGCAGCGCAGCAGGTTCCACTTTCCGGGGCCTGCGGCAGCGGTCTTGTGCGCGACGTACGCGTAGCGATAAGGCAATCCGGTGCGGCGGTCATCGATGCGCGGAAACTCGGCGAAGCCTTCCGCGATCGTGTCGAAGCGGATCGTGAGGGCTGCGGGATCGATGTGGGCGCGCACGAAGGCGCCCGCTGGATTCGGGTCCCGCGCGAACGGGGGGGTGCTCCAGCGCGCGAAGTCGACCGTGATGCCTGAATGCCCGTTCGCGTCGACGTCGTCGAAGGCATTGGCGAAATGCCAGATCCAGAAAGCGTCCGTGGCGATCCAGCGCACGGGACCGCCGTCGCGCGGCACGAGCGCGATGCGCGTGCCGGACGACGGTTTCCACTCGAGCGGTGGCGTGGCCGTGAGGTCGAAGCGCAGCGGGCACACGAAGAGCACCAGCCACGTGGGCGTGATGGTGAAGTCGTGGATCATGTACGTGGCGTCGATCGCGATGGGCGTTTCCTCGCGGATGATGCGGCCGTCCTTGCCGATCACCGCCCACGACAACCGTGGCTCGTCGAAGCCGTAGCGGAACACGATCATCTCGCCGGTGACGGGATCGATCTTCGGATGTGCCGTGAAGCCCTGCGGCAGCTTGCCGCCGAAATCGTCGGGACCCAGCGTGGCGAGCTTCGCATCGAGCGCGAACTGGCGCGCGCCTTCGGCCAGCGCCAGCAGCTTCCCGCCGTGAGACACGACGTTGACGTCGGGCAGGTCCTTGTAGCGGCCGGCCATCGCGGGTGCTTCGTCCGCGCCCGGCATCAGCGGCGTCATGATGCCGCCCCACAGCGCACGCCCGGCGCGCTCCTCGGCGACGATCGACGGCGTGCGCACGAAGCGGTTGCGATACGTCGCACGGCCGCCGCCGAACGTGACGGCGTGGACCATGCCGTCGCCGTCGAGGGGATACGTGTAGCTCCCGATCGGCGTGTAGCGCGCGTTGGGGCCATTGCGGTAATACGTGCCGGCGAGGTCGCGCGGAATCGCGCCGCTCACGACCTCGACCGGAGCGTCCGAGCACTCGTGCCGCTGCGGCTCGAAGATGCCGTGCAGGAAAGGATCGGTGGCGGGATCGAAGGGTGCCATGGCGCTCATCCTAGCGCCGTTTGCGCGCTGGCGCAGGCAGCGGCAGCGCCGTCTCGTACTTCACCTGCTTCAGCGCAAAGCTCGAGCGGATGCTCGCGATGCCGGGAATGGGCGTGAGCTTGTCGAGGATGAAGCGCTCGAGCGCCGGCACGTCGGGCACGACCACGCGCAGCAGGTAGTCGGCGTCGCCGCTCATGAGATAGCACTCCATCACTTCGGGGCGCTGCCTGATCGCGCTCTCGAAGACCTCGAGCGACTTGCGCGCCTGCTTCTCGAGGCTGATCTGGATGAACACGCTCACCGACAAGCCGACGGCCAGCGGATCGAGGAGCGTGGCGTAGCGGCGGATGAGGCCGCGCTCCTCGAGCGCACGCACGCGCGCGAGGCACGGCGAGGGCGACAGGTGAACGCGCGCGGCGAGGTCCACGTTGGTGAGCTTGGCATTCGCCTGCAGCTCGGCGAGGATGCGGAGGTCGACGTCGTCGAGCGCGGTCTGCGGCATGAATGGGCATGAATCGGCAACGAAACGGCACATTATTCTGCAACACCACGCGGCGACAGGCAATTGCGACATCCCATGCCGCGGGATCGCGTCTACACTTGTACGTTCTTCCCCGACATCTTCGGGTGCCGCCAATGCTGATGCAAGCCTCCGATTCCCTCCCCCGCCTGCCTTCCGACGACGATCCCCGCGAGACGCAGGAGTGGCGCGATGCCCTCGACGGCCTCGTGCGCCACGGCGGCGCCGCGCGCGCGCTCTTCGTGCTGAAGCAGTTGCAGGAGCACGCGCAGTCGCTGGGGCTGGCGGCGGTGGAGGCGCCGCATTCGGCCTACCAGAACACCATCCCGCTGGCGCAGCAGGCGCCGTTCCCGGGAGACCTGGCGCTGGAGCAGCGCATCACGGGCATCGTGCGCTGGAATGCGCTTGCGATGGTGATGCGCGCCAACCGTACCGCGAGCGAGTTGGGCGGGCATGTCGCAAGCTATGCCTCCGCGGCGGAGATCTTCGAGGCGGGCTTCAATCACTTCTTCCGTGGCGGAGAACACGGCGCCGACCTCGTCTACTTCCAGCCGCACTCCGCGCCCGGCGTCTACGCCCGCGCCTATCTCGAAGGCGCGCTCGACGAGTCGCATCTCGCGCGCTACCGGCAGGAGGTGGCGGGCGGCGGGTTGTCGTCGTATCCGCATCCGTGGCTCATGCCGGAGTTCTGGCAGTTCCCCACGGGCTCGATGGGCCTGGGCCCGATCGGCGCGATCTACCAGGCGCGGTTCATGCGCTACCTCGACCATCGCGGCCTCGTCGCGGCCGGCGATCGCCACGTGTGGGGCGTGTTCGGCGACGGCGAGATGGACGAGCCCGAGTCGATCGGCGCGCTCACGCTGGCGTCGCGCGAGAAGCTCGACAACCTCACCTTCGTCATCAACTGCAACCTGCAGCGCCTCGACGGTCCCGTGCGCGGCAACGGCCAGGTCATCCAGGAGCTCGAAGCGCTTTTCGCCGGCGCCGGCTGGAACGTGATCAAGGTGCTGTGGGGATCGGACTGGGACGCCCTCTTCGCGCGCGACACGAATCACGCGCTGCTGCGCCGCTTTGCCGCCACTGTCGACGGCCAGTACCAGACGCTCGGTGCCAACGACGGCATCTACAACCGCGATCACTTCTTCGCGCTCGATCCGGAGCTCCAATCGCTCGTCGCGCACATGACGCCCGCGGAGATCGATGGCCTGACGCGCGGCGGCCACGATTTCCGCAAGCTCTACGCGGCGCTCGATGCCGCTCGCCTGCACAAGGGGCAGCCCACCGTGATCCTCGCCAAGACCAAGAAGGGTTACGGCATGGGTACCACGGGCGAGTCGCGCATGACCGCGCACCAGACCAAGAAGCTCGATCTCGACGGCATGCGCCAGTTCCGCGATCGCTTCGGCCTGCCGCTCACCGATTCCGACCTCGAGGAGTTGCGCTTCTACAAGCCGGCCGACGACAGCCGCGAGATGGCGTACCTGCGCGAGCGTCGCGCGGCCCTCGGCGGCTACCTGCCGCGTCGTCGCCGCGAGGCCGCGCCGATTCCGGTGCCACCGCTCGCGCAGTACGCGGCCTTCGCCACCGAGGCCGCGGGCAAGGAAATGTCCACCACGATGGCCGCGGTGCGCCTCATGGGCAACCTCCTGAAGGATCGCGAGCTCGGTCCCTCGATCGTGCCCATCGTGGCCGACGAGGCGCGCACCTTCGGCATGGCCAATCTCTTCCGGCAGGTGGGTATCTACGCACCTGAAGGCCAGCTCTACGAGCCGGAGGATGCGCAGTCGATGCTCGTCTATCGCGAGGCGCGCGACGGGCAGCTCCTCGAGGAAGGCATCACGGAAGCCGGCGCATTGTGCTCGTGGATCGCCGCCGCCACGGCGTACAGCGTGCACGGCAAGGCGATGCTGCCGTTCTACATCTACTACTCGATCTTCGGCTTCCAGCGCGTGGGTGACTTGATCTGGGCCGCGGCCGACCAGCGGGCGCGCGGATTCCTCCTCGGCGCCACGGCGGGACGCACCACGCTCGCGGGCGAGGGCCTGCAGCACCAGGACGGCAGCAGCCACGTGGTCGCCGCCACGGTGCCCAACTGCCGCGCCTACGATCCCGCCTTCGCGGGCGAGCTCGCGGTGATCGTCGATCACGGCGCGCGGCAGATGCTCGAGCGGCAGGAGGACGTCTTCTATTACGTGACGGTGATGAACGAGAATTACGCGCAGCCGTCGCT
>CAZUGY010000187.1:0-5481 GCA_964620265.1 uncultured Alcaligenaceae bacterium | reverse complement strand
GCACTATGCGGACGTGGGGCTGGGCAAGGACTACGTGGACCAGTTCATCCGGTAGTCGAACTCAAGACGACGCCGGTCAATCCACATGGGTGCGACGCTTCCCCAGTCATGCTGCAATCGGTGGCAGGTCGTCGACTTTCTGCGCAACCGTTTCGCAGGCGGCAATCAGGTCCGCAACGATCCGGATGTCCACGTTCAGGTCACCCCCGTACTCCCCGAGGTTGCGGATGTCATGGCACTTCGACAGCACTCGCCACGTTTCGGCGCCCAGGCCGAGCGTGTGCGGTAGTACCTGGAAGACCATGTAGCGGTTGGTCGAACGGTATCCATGCCAGCGCAGTGCCGCGAGGCACAACGCATGCGCGGCGTTGTAGGCAAGGTCGAAACGACTTTCGAGCGATAGCGTGTCGTTGCGCGCATCCTTCAAGCGCGCCTCTCCAGAGCGCCGGAGTCCGTCGAACTCCTTTGGATCCGGCGGCTCCGCATTGAGCGTCTTGCCCGGCCCACTGAGATTCTCAAGTGCCGAGGGCATCTTCTCCGCCGATGATCCACACTTTGGGCTGTTGCAGCACTCTGGTCAGGAACGATTCCTTCGCCGCGATGCGCTTGCGGAACTCGTTTCGCGAGAGGATGGTGGGGTTCACCACGCGACCCAGGGTGCCACTGGCTACCTCCAGTGCGCCGAATACATCCCCATAAGTCAGCTCATCGCTGAAGACCATCAAGTCGATGTCGCTGGCCGCGGTATCGGTTCTCTTGGCGATCGAACCATAGACAAAGGCGGCAATGATCCGCGGAGCCAGAGGCGCAAGCGCCGCGCGCAGTGGATCGGCCAAGCCTACGGTCTTCTGTACGATAGCGCACAGTTCGGCGAAGATCGGCGAGGCAGGATTGGCCTTGAAATGCTTCTGATTGCCGATGGGGCGTACCGTCACCAGCCCGCTCTGCGCAAGGCTTGCAAGCTCCCGTTGAACGGCCCCTGAACCACTCTTGGCGAGCTCAATCAGCTCATTGGCGTAGAAGCTCCTCGACGGCTGGCCGAAGAGGATCCCGAGCACGCGCTGTCTTGTGCCGGAGAAAAGCGCATCCGCCAGGGAACGGTTGGCAGTCACCGGCTCATTGATACCCATATTGGGTATTATCATACCTAATAAAGGCACTTTCCGCCACCCGCCCCAACGTCCGGCATTTTTTCCGGATCACAAGCACTCATAGATTCGGCAACCACGTCGCGAGCGGCGGAAAGATCACCACCAGCGCGAGCACGGCCAGCGACCACAGCACGAACGGGATGATCTGCACGATGATCGCGCCGATCGGCTCGCGCCCGACGGCTGACGACACGAAGAGCAGCAGTCCCACCGGCGGCGTTTGCAGGCCGATCATCAGGTTGAGCACGACAATGATCGCGAAGTGCGTCGGATCGATGTGCAGTTGCGCGGCCACCGGCAACAGCGTGGGCACGAAGATGATCATCGCCGGCAGCGGCTCGAGGATCTTACCGACCAGCAGCAGGAAGACGTTGATCAGCACCAGCACGATCAATGGATCGGTGGAGATCGACAGCAGGAGGTCGCGCACGCCCTGGTTGACCTTGGCCTCGGACAGCAGCCAGCCGAACGGCCCGGCGGCGGCGAGCAGGAACAGGATCACTGCCGAAGAGCGTCCCGAGTCGAGGATCGCGCGTACGAACTTGCCGCGGTCGAGCTCGCGGTAGATCGCCCACCCCACGAAGAGCGCGTACACGGCGATCGCCGCCGCTGCCTCGGTGTCGGTGACGATGCCGAAGCGGATGCCCCCGAGCACGATGAGCGGCATCGCGAGCGCCCAACCGGAGTCGCGCGTCGCCTGCCAGCGCTGCGGCCACGTGGATCTCGCCTGCGCCGGATAGTTGCGGCGCCGCGCGATCCACGCGCACACCCCCATGTACCCCGCCGCCAGCATGAAGGCTGGGATCACGCCACCCAGGAAGATCTTGATCACCGAATGATTGGCCATCACCGCATACACGACCATCGGGATCGACGGCGGCAGGATCGGCCCCAGCATCGCTGCGGCGGCGATCACCGCACCCGCGTAGCCTTCGCGATAGCCGGCGCGCTTCATCGCGGGGATCAGGGCCGTGCCCGTGGCCGTGGCATCGGCGACCGCAGAGCCCGAGATGCCGGCCATGATGAGGTTGGTGACCACCGCGACCTGCGAAAGCGCGCCGCGGAAGTGACCGACGAAGGCGAGCGACCAATGGATGAGGCGCTGCGTCACTCCCCCGCTGTTCATGAGCTCACCGGCCAGGATGAAGAGGGGGATCGACAACAGCGCCGCGGAGTCCACGCTAGTGAGCATGGTCAGCGGCAGCATCACCGCATCGTTGAACGCATCGGGGCGGGTCATGATGCCCGCCACCGCGGCCAGCACCATCGCGAAGCCCACGTCCATGCCGAGCAGCAGCAGGACGAGGAAGAGCACGATGATGAGGAGTGTCATACGACGCGCTTGCCCTTCAGCACGTCGATGAGCCGCAGCACGCAGGTGAAGGCGATGGCGGCGGTACCGAGCAGGATTGCGCTGTACGGGACGGCATTGGTCAGCGGCGTGCCCATGATCTGCTGGAACGCCACGACCTCCAGCACGTCCCACGCCTTGACGTTGACCAGCACGCAAACCGCGAGGATCGCGAGCTCGAACAAGGCGTCGCGCCAGCGCACCACGGCCGGCGACAGGTACTTGGCGATGAGGTCGATGCGCAGGTTTTCGCGCTGCGCATAGGCCACGGCCATACCGGCGAAGACGAGCCAGACGAGCCCCACCTTGGCGAGCTGGTCGTGCGCATCGAACGACGTGTGCAGCGCGTAGCGGTCGACCGCCTGCCCGAAGGTGAATACGAGCACGACCAGCATCGCGACGAAGACGATCGCCTGGTTGACGCGAATCAGCCAGTGCTCGGCGCGGCGAAGCGGCGTCACGTGGGTGGAAGCGATGCGGTCCGAAGGCAAAACGCCCGGATGCGTGCGCGCATCCGGGCGTGACGGCAGGCGGCTACTCCTGCATCTTGCGCACGCGGTCGACCATCCCGGCCGGCCACAGCTTGCCCTCGTAGGGGACGTGCACGTCCTTTAGCGCCGCGCGGAACGCAGGGATGTCCGGCACCGTATAGGTGCCGGTCTTGCGCACCGTCTCGATCGACGCGGCATCGAGCTTGCGCGTCTCGGCCGTCGACACCTCGCCGCCGGCCTGCGCGGCCTTGACGAGCGCCTTTCTCTCCGCATCGGAAAGGCTCTTCCAGGTCTTCTCGGACATGAACCAGCCGGTGAGCTCGTAGGCATGATCGGTGGCCGACCAGTACGGCGCCACCTCGTTGAATTTGAGCGGCATGGAGAGGTCGAAGCCGTTGTCCTGACCCTGCACGGTGCCGCGCGACAGTGCCGTGTAGATCTCCAGCATCCCGAGCGGCGTGACTTGCGCGCCCAGCTTCTCGAACGTGGCCTTGAGGAGCTCGATGTTGGGAATGCGCAGGCGCAGTCCCTTCACGTCCTCCGGTTTCGTGATCGGGCCCTTGGTCGTTTGCAGCGCCCGCGGGCTGCGCTCGCCGTAGGCGCCCACGATGCGCACGCCCGTCTTGGCGGCGATGTCGTCGTAGATCTTCAGGAACTCGGGGCTGTTCAGTACCTTGACCGACGACTCCTTGCTCTTGAACAGATACGGTACGTAGGCGATGTTCATCGGCTCCGCCCCCTTCAGCAGCACGATCGCGCCCAGGCCGAAGTAGCCCATCTCCAGCGTGCCCAGTTGCATCGACGAGTACATCTGGTTGATGTCGCCCAGTTGCCCGTCGGTGAATACCGAGACGGCGAGCTCCTTGTTGCTCTCGGCGGCGGCCACCTCGGCGAAGCGGTTCATCGCCGTGTGCCAGGGGCTGTTCGAGGCCGCGATGGTCGCGATGCGGATCTTCTTCTCGGCAAGCGCCGGCGTCGCGGTCAGGGCTAGCGCGAGCGCACACGCCAGTGCACCGACGAACGGGCGCAGGGTCGGGTGTTTCATGAGTGGGCCTCCTGTGGTCTTGTGATGGACGCTTGCAGCGTCGCTGCTACCAGTTCCAGTGTACCGGAGCAGAACCCGCGACAGGCGAATGGAAAACGGCGATGCGGGTCCCGCTGACCGAGCCGAGATACGCCGTGCGCAGGTCGGGGCCGCCAAAGGCGAGACTCGTGACGTTGGGCAGGACGCGCGCATGGTTGTCGTAGAGGAGCGCGCGGCCGAGCGAGTTGTCGCGCACCGCGGCACGCACCTTCGCCATATGCGCGGCATCGAGGTCCTCCGCCACGACATGCCACGCGCCATCGGGCTGCACGCGGACGATCTTGTTCGCGCCGACGCCGGTGATCCACAGCGCGCCCTCGGCGTCGAGCGTGAGGCCGTCGGGGAACGTATCCTCGTCGAACTGCGCGAATACTTCGCGGGGACCGAGCGTACCGTCGTCCGCCAGGGCAAAGCGGCACAGCTGGCTCGCGAAGGTCTCGTTGACGAAGAGGTACCGGCCGTCGAGGCCGATGCGGCACTCGTTGGCGGTGAAGATGCCCTCGCCCGCGATGCGCGCGGTATGCGGACGGTCGACGCCGTCGACCAAGCCGACGTACGCATCCGCGATGTCGGCGCGGAAGCCGTGGCGACCGGCACCCGCGTGCGAACGGAACATCACGGTGAACCAGATCCGCTCGCGGTCGTCCATCCAGACGAAATTCACGGCCGGCAGGGCGACGCCGTCGAGCGTGGTGAGCCAAGGCTCGGAGCGCCCGTCCGCGTAGAGCCGCCAGATGCCGCCGTCGGCGCCGAGATTGGCGAAAAGATACGAGCCGTCGCGCAGCAGCACGAGGCCGTTTGGGAGAAAGCGGGCGTCTTCTTTCGTTGGGGCGCAGCCGATCGCCGTCTGGCGGCCGTCGGGATCGATGCGCATCACGCCGCCGCGCCAGTCCGGCACGTGCAAGGCGCCGGTGCGGGTGGCGAGCACGCATTCGGGACGCATCAGTCCGTCGCCCATGAAGGTGACGCTTTCGAGATCGAGCCTGAACCCGGAAATTGTCATGGCGCCCCGATCCGCCCCGTATGCGTCGAGCCTACATCAACCCCTTGTACCGGATCCGGTGCGGCTTCGCCGCCTCGTCTCCCAGCCGGCGCCGCTTGTCCGCCTCGTACTCCGTGTAGTTCCCGTCGTAGAAGTACCACTGCGAGTCGCCTTCCGCCGCCAGGATGTGCGTGGCGATGCGGTCGAGGAACCACCGGTCATGCGAGATCACCAGCGCGCTGCCGGCGAACTCGAGCAGCGCCTCTTCCAGCGCGCGCAGCGTTTCCACGTCGAGGTCGTTGGACGGCTCGTCCAGCAGCAGCACGTTGCCGCCCTTGAGCAGCGTGGCAGCCAGATGCAGGCGGCCGCGCTCACCGCCCGAGAGCGCACCCACCATCTTCTGCTGGTCCTGGCCCTTGAAG